>JBFMFT010000264.1:0-7448 GCA_040751925.1 Chloroflexota bacterium | reverse complement strand
TACCGCACCATCAATCGCCGCTCCGTCGTTACGGTCTATCCACCGGCGGCCGAACTGGCCTTCGCCGCCTTGTGGCGGATTGTTCCGGACAGCGTGCGCTGGTTCCAGGTGGTCATGGCTCTGGCTGGCCTGGCGGCCGGTGGGCTGCTGCTAGGGCTGCTGCGCGCCCTGGGCCGCTCACCGGCCCGCCTGGTGTTGTACCTGTGGTCGCCGCTGCTGGCTTTCGAGACGGCCCACGCCGCCCACGTGGACGGCCTGGTGCTGCCCTTTCTGGTGGGAGCCTGGTGGGCGCGGGTGCGCGAACGGGATGGCCTGGTCGGCGTTCTCCTGGGGTTGGCGACGGCCATGAAGTTCTATCCCCTCATCTTGTTGCCCGCCCTGTACCGGCCGGGCCACCGGACAGGGCGCTGGCGATTCCCCCTGGCCTTCACCTTGACTATTGGCCTGTGCTATCTCCCCTACGTCTGGCAGGACGGGCTGGGTGTGCTGGGCTTCCTCCCCTTTTACCTGCGCGAGCGTTTTAACCTGGGACTGGCCGGCTTGCTCATTCCTTTGTTCAAGGCGTGGGGATGGGACGCTAATCAGGCCATTTTCGTCCTCATGGCGGCCACCCTGGGCGCTCTGGCCCTGTGGATGGTCTGGCGGCCGGCGGCCGGTGGGGAGACGGCCGTGCGCCGGTCTATCTGGCTCATGGGGGCTTACACCTTGCTGACGCAAAACCTGTTCTCCTGGTACCTGTTGTGGGTCTTGCCTCTAGTAGCCCTGTTCGTGCGGCCGGGGCGTCTGCTGGGTTTCCGCGCCGATAGTTGGACGGGCTGGTGGCTGTTCTGCGGGTTGGTGGGGTTGTCCTATCTATTCTTTCTGGAATGGCGGCCGGTGCCTCTGGCCCTTTGGGCGCAATTCGCGCCTCTGTATGTTCTTCTCCTGGTGGGATTGTTAGACCCCGTAGGTCGCGGCGACCTACGGGGTTTGAGAAGAGGATGATTAACCGGCGACCGCTAACCATCTTGATCGGCGCGGCCGTCTTCAGCCTGGCCGTTTACCTGCTGCTCTTTGTCCGGCCGTTCCCCCTGCTGACCCTCTACGATCAGCCCTTGCTGGATTTGCGGCGGCGCACGGCCGACCTGCCCCTGGTCAGGTGGCAACTCATCGCCGGCTTTATCTTGCTCAGTGGTCTTTATTGGCTAGGCTACCGGGCGGTGTTGGCGGCGCGCGGCCGGCGGGCCTGGTTGGTGGTCATGGGCGCGGCCCTGACTTTCATGCTGGCCCTCTGTTTCCTGTACCCCTTTGACGCGGCCGACGTTTTTGACAATATCCTGCACGGCCGCATCTTGGGCGTCCACGGGGCTAATCCCTTCCAGCAAGTGGCCCGCGACTTTCGCCAGGACCCCTTCTTCCCCTACGTGGCCTGGAAGCGCACCCCGTCGGCTTATGGGCCTTTGTGGGAGAGCCTGGCTGGTCTGCTGGCCCGGCTGGCTGGCGACAGTATCCTGGTCAATGTCCTGGTTTTTAAGGCGGCCGGGGGTGTGGCGCTCCTGGCCGGCCTGGGGTTGGTCGCCAGTTTCCTGCGGCAAACTGCGCCTGAAAAAGCTCTGGCCGGCGTCTACCTGCTGGCCTGGAATCCCCTGATTCTGTACGAAACGGTGGGCAACGGCCACAATGACGTGGTGATGGCCCTGTGGGTGATTCTGGCGGCCTGGGCTATCCAGCGACGGCGCTACACTTTGGCCGTTGTAAGCCTGGTAGTCGGCGCGCTCATCAAGTTTATCCCCGTGCTGCTGCTGCCGGCGGCCGGGCTGATTGCCCTGCGCGAATTACCGACCTGGCGCGGCCGGCTGCGCTTCGTCCTCATCACCGGCCTGTTGGCCGCCCTGCTCGTCGTGGCAGCCTATCTACCTTTCTGGCACGGCTCAGACACCTTGAGCATCAGCCGCCGCCAACGGTTATTCACCTCCTCTTTGCCTACCGTGGCCTACGTGCTGCTCAAACCGCGCTACGGGGAGGCGGCGGCGGAGACGATTAGCCTGGTGTCTCTGGGGGCGACCGGGCTGTTTGCCCTCTGGCAAGGAGTGGCGGCCGCCCGTTCGCGCCACTGGTGGAACTTTAGTCAGGCCGCCTTTAATGTTTTGATGTTCTATCTTTTGCTGGCCTGTCTGTGGTTCCAGGCCTGGTATACAGTGTGGCCGCTGGCCCTTGCGCCGCTGCTGCCGGCCGGCCACGGCCGGCGTCTGGGCCTGCTGTTTGGTTTCGCGGCACTGTCTAAGCAGCTTATCTTTGAACCACTTTGGCTGTGGCATCCGACCCTCAATCCCCCCTATTGGTATGGCGTGCGCCTGGGGTTAGGGGTGATGAGTGTACCCTGGCTGTATGCGCTGTGGGGACTTGTGAGTGATGAGTAATGAGTGATGAGTTAAGCTACTCATCACTCGTCACTCATTACTCATTACTATTCAATCGAAAGAGTCATCCGTGATTAGACCGACCAACGCCCTCATCGTCGTTGCCAAGCGGCCGGCGGCCGGGCAGACCAAGACCCGTCTCAGTGCAGTGTTGTCGCCGGAGACGGCGGCCACTCTCTATGAGTGTTTCTTGCAGGATACCCTGGATCGCGTCCGCGAGACGCCAGGCGTGCGGCCGGTCGTAGCCTATCTACCAGAGGACGCGGAGGATTATTTTGGTCAACTGGCCCCCGACTTTGACCGGATTGCCCAGGTTGGCCCTGACCTGGGGGCGCGGCTGGATAATGCCCTCAGCCACTATCTAAAGAACGGCTACGAACGGGCGGTGATTATGAACAGCGATGGGCCGACGTTGCCGGCCGCCTATCTCGTGCAGGCGTTTCGGGAACTGAATGGCGCGGCCGACATGGTGTTAGGACCATGCGACGATGGGGGCTACTACTTGATCGGCCTCAAGCGGCCGGCCCCCCGCCTGCTGCGCGAAGTACGAATGAGTACCCCCCAGGTCACGGCCGACACGTTGGCCCTGGCGACGGCCGAGGGGCTGCGGGTGGCTCTCCTCCCTACCTGGTACGACGTGGACGACGCCGACTCCCTGGCCCGGCTAGTGACTGAACTGACGACTGCGCCTGAACCGGCCGCCCGCCACACCTGGCAATTCATCCAGCAGCTTTTCCAGTAATGAGTCATGAGTGATGAGTGATGAGGGCTGCGCCATTCATCACTCATCACTCATCACTCAATACCAAATAGCCGCCAGATAGTCCGAAACCAGCCCCACACTCTCCTCGACGACGGCCGCCAACCCCGCCTGCACCTGTTCAATCGGCACACGACAGAAGACGTTCTCTATCATCCATTGGGAATCGTGCAGATGGGCGGCAAAATCTTCAGGGCTGATATGTAGACGGCCGGCGTAGACGGAAACGGTTTCCACTACGCCACCTGGCTGAAGCTGGTTCACCAGCGTTTGACGCCAATTTATTAGGATGCCATCAGGAGCGAAGGGCAGCCAGTTCTGCGGCGTGGCCGCGGCCAGGGTCGTGGCGGCCGTTGTTGGCAACGCCTCGAAAGCCTGCTGATCGAGGTAAGTCAGCAGCATATTGTG
Source organism: Chloroflexota bacterium (assembly GCA_040751925.1). GTDB lineage: Bacteria > Chloroflexota > Anaerolineae > Promineifilales > Promineifilaceae > JBFMFT01. The sequence continues at coordinate 3,881 of JBFMFT010000264.1, read as the reverse complement.
AACCTTGAAGCGTTCCTTTTGACCGGCCCAGTGGGGAGGTGTGAAGAAATAGGGGATCAACACTTGATGGAACCACCACACGTCGGCCAGCAGGTGGGCGCTGTAGGCGGCAATGAAGACGGCCTGGGCCGACGACAGGGCCTTCGCCTCCGCCAGTTGGGGATAGCGGGCCAGCATGGTCTGGTCGGCCCGTTCACCGGCGGCCGGCGGCATCTGGTAGAAATGGGTGGCTTCGCGGGGAATGGTGGAGATGCTGTTTACGTCGGCGGCCACGCTGCCCATGTAGAAGGCCGGCCACTCCTGCTCGACTAACGCCCGCACGCGGCCGTTGAAGCGGCTGTGTACGCGCATCTGCTCGGCCATGTACAAGTGCATGAAGGGCGTGGGCATGGGATAGATTTTATCCCTAAAATCTATCTATGCCACGACGGGCAATGGGAGGGGGCAAACCAGCGGGTGCTGACCCGGCCGCGCAACTGGTTCAGGCTGGGTACACAGGCCAGTAGCACACGGGGATTACTATGACTGGCGAACTTCATTTCCAGCAGGCCCAGGCGGGCCAACAGTTGCGGCTCAATCGTGTGGCTGGAAGCCAGAGCAGGCGCGTCACCCGCCAGGGGGACGACGATGGCCAGGGGGACGGCGTAGCCCTTGACGTAAAAAGCCCGCTCCTTCTGATTGGTGTCATAATAGACCAAATGCTCACCATATTGGCGCAGGCCCGACACCGGCCGCCCACCGGAAATGAGCAGCGGCTCGGCCGGCACGTAACCACGTGGAATTTCCACAGCCACCGTCCAGCGCGAGGCAATGTCGGGCGAGACGCCAGAGCGAGCAGCCACCGCCCGGCCGTAATCGTTCAACACCTGCGCCGCGTACTCCTGGGGTGTCTGGCTGTTGACCTGCGCCCAGCCCCCGTTGTAAGCGGCCAGGGCGGCGTATAAGTCGCCGCCCGACTGCCGGAGAATATCCACCAGGATCGAGACACCCCAGCGCAGGTTCATGGTGGGGATAGTCAACTCCTCTGGGGCCGGCCGCCATTCTAAGCCTGGCCCGGCCGGCATCACCCCCATCAGTCCCACCGCTCCGGCCCGGCTGATCACTTCCTCATTGCCGTTGGACTCGACGTTGATGACGGCCGCGATGAGGTCAGGGTCCAGCCCATAATCCCTGGCGACGGCCGTGATGGGGACAGCCCAGCGGCGCACATTATTCCGCCAGACCGGTGACAGCATAGCCTCCGAGCGGCCCTCGGCCGCCTGAAGCTGACCACCGGCCGCTAAAGATATAAAACCCAATAACACTACCAGGATAAGTTTCGAGGCTCGCATAGGCCCTTTACTTGCCCGGCCGCCAATCCAAAATCGAAAATCCAAAATCCAAAATCGTCTCCGGGTCAACCAGCCACCAGCGCAGCCGGGCATGGCGCAACGGAGCAGTCACGGCCGCCGGGCGGCCAACAGGTTGCACGCCGGCCGTTCCCGCCTGTGTCCACAAGACGCCCTCCAGCAGGATACCCTCGGTTAAAGGTGTCTGATCGTCTGGATAGGCGTAGCATAGGTAACGGGCACTGTGATCCAGGGCGCGCATAAAGCATTGGTCGGAACGGCCGCTCTGGTCATAACCAAAGACCTCGGCGCGGGGAAAACGCAAGCCGTTTTCTTGTAGCCAGTCGTACAGTTCTAGTCCTTTAATCTCCTGGCCCCAATCGTCCAGGACAAAAGAGGGCCAGAAGGGTTGCTCACTCCCTTGCTCGACCAGGGCCAGGCGCAAGGTGAGCGGAGCGGCCGTCTCCTGCCACAGTAGATAGACCAGCCCCTCCTTCTGGACCAACCGGCCCTGTACCGCCTGTCCAGCTACCTTCATAGGCAAAAGAAAAGGCGGGGATTAGGGGATTGGAGGATTATTCAGGTGAAAAATCCCCCAATCCCCTAATCCCCGCTGCTCTTAGCGGGGGCCGGCCGCCTTGATTTCCGCGCTGACCCCACCCTCAAACTGCTTGAAGTTTTGGCGGAACATTTCAGCCAGTTTGGCCGCCTGGGCGTCGTAGCCTTCCTTGTCGGGCCAGGTGTGGCGCGGGTCTAGGACCTCTTCTGGCACACCGCTAATGCGGGAGGGAATCGCCAGGCCGAAGAATGGCTCGCTGAAGGTGGGGGCGTCATCCAATTCACCATTGAGGGCGGCCGAGACCATCTGCCGGGTGTAGGCCAGTTTCATGCGGCGGCCGACGCCGTAAGGCCCACCCGTCCAACCCGTGTTTACCAACCACACCTGGGCGTTATGTTTGGCAATTTTCTCACCCAGCAATTTGGCGTAGACGCCTGGATGCAAGGGCATGAAGGGCGCGCCAAAGCAGGTGCTAAAGGTGGCCTTTGGCTCGGTGACGCCGCGCTCGGTGCCGGCGACGCGGGCCGTGTAGCCGCTCAGGAAGTGGTACATGGCCTGGGAGCGGCTTAGTTTGCTGATGGGGGGCATGATGCCAAAGGCGTCGGCTGTCAGGAAGATAATGTTCCTGGGGTGGCCGCACACTCCGGCCGGGTCGGCGTTGCTAATGTGGGTGATGGGATAGCTGCCCCGCGTATTCTCGGTCAGCGAATCGTCGTTCAGGTTGACGTGGCGGGTTTCGCTGTCAAAGGTGACGTTTTCCAGGATGGTACCAAAGCGGCGGGTCGTTGCGTAAATTTCGGGTTCACCCTGGGGGTCGAGGCGGATGACCTTGGCGTAGCAGCCTCCTTCGAAGTTGAAGACGCCGTTGTCGCTCCAGCCATGCTCGTCGTCGCCGACGAGGGTGCGTTGGGGGTCGTTGCTGAGGGTGGTCTTGCCCGTACCGCTCAGACCGAAGAAGAGGGCGGCGTCGTCGCGGTCGCGGCCGTAGTTCGCGCTACAGTGCATACTCATGACACCCTGCTTGGGCAGGTAGTAGTTGAGGGCAGAGAAGATGCTTTTCTTGATTTCGCCGGCGTAGGCTGTCCCGCCAATGAGTACCAACCGTTTGGCGAAGTCCATCAGAATAAAGGTCTGGCTGTTGGTGCCATCGAAAGTGGGATCGGCGTGAAATTGCGGCACGTCAATCACGGTGAACTCTGGCACGAAGTCGCGCAGCCGGTCGCCATCATGCTCCTGGATGAACATATTGCGGGCGAACAGGGAGTGCCAGGCCAATTCGGTGATGACCCGCACAGGTAGCCGGTAGCGTTGATCGGCCCCACCGTAACCGTCGAAGACAAAAATATCGCGGTTTTGGATGTAGGCCTGGATGCGGCGGAGCAGGTTGTCGAACTTCTCTGTCTCAAACGGCCGGTTGACCGAACCCCACCAGATGTCGTTTTCGCTGGTGGGTTCGCGGACGATGAACTTGTCGTTGGGGGAGCGGCCGGTGTGGTCGCCGGTGCGGACGGCCAGTGGCCCCAGGTGAACCAGGTGGCCCTCGATCCGCTTGATGGCTTGCTCGTAGAGCATGGAAGTAGAGAGATTCCAGTAGACAGTGTTGGCATTGCGGATGCCGTGGTTTTCAACACCATATCTACCGATAAAAGGCCCATAGTTAATCATTCACATAACCTCCATTGTAGGGCGCGTTTTCAACTGGCCTCCTCCGGCGCATCGCACTTCCGAAAGCGCAACGCGCCTCTCGGCCGCGCCACTTTTCAGATAGGCTCTTAGTTTACTCCTGACCTGGAGCAAAGACAAACTCCCCGCTCCAAAACCTGACCGGTTTCCGAAAACCTGTCAGGTTTGATACGTTTGTCAAAGTAAAGACATTGCCGTTACAATTTCGCCCCATGCGTCGTGGATTGCTCCTTTGTCTGGCTTTGGTTTTGGGTTGGATGGCCCGGCCGTCAGCGGCGGCCCATAAAGTTACGACGACCTACCAGACCACC
>JBFMFT010000263.1:0-7454 GCA_040751925.1 Chloroflexota bacterium | reverse complement strand
TACCATACCGGCTCCCCGTTTTGGCGCGTCAGACTGCCGCTGTGTGTCTCACCTGTTTCACTGCCGTGTATGGGCCGGGGACGTGACGGCCAGTGTGACCGGAGGCTGGCACGTCGGGGCCGTGACGGACAGGGTTTCGCCTACTCCTCCCGTTGAATCAGTTTTGTGGGTTTAATAGCGGGAGTTGACACTAGCACCTCGAGGTAGGAGGTGTGTTGTTTAACATTCGGCTTCCCGGTGCAGCGGGAGGTGATGGTGGATGCGGATTTGACAATCCGCCGTGAGCGTTTCCCGTTCAATCCGGTAGAACCCGAAAGTGCAAAATCGCCTATTACGAACCTGGTCTTGCCACGACATTGAAACGAAGTTGAAAGTCTTTCTCCTGTTAAGTGGTGTTATGATGATTCCACCTGGCTGATACAAGATCAGCATAAGGATTATCACTGTATTGGAGAAAGATTACGCATGAAAACAGACGTAGCAATCATTGGCGGTGGGCCGGGTGGCTCATCTATGGCGATGTTCCTCAAAAGACAGGGGATTTCGTCGGTCATCATCGAGAAAGAAGAGTTCCCACGCTATCACATCGGCGAGTCCATGACCGGCGAGTGCGGCGGCATCATCCGCAACCTGGGTCTGGCGGCTAAGATGGACAACCCGGACAACGTGTGCATTAAGCACGGGCTGACCGTCTACGGCAGCAACGCTAAAAACAAGTGGTATGCCCCGGTCATGGCCCGTGACGAGAATTGGAATCTCGTCCCCCAGACGACCTGGCAGATTCGTCGCAGTTGGTTCGATCAGATGATGCTGGACGAGGCGGTGGAGCGCGGGGCGACGCTCATCCCTGGTACAGCCACCCGGCCGCTGTGCCACGACGATGGCTCGGTGCGCGGGGTGCAGGTGCGGACGGCCGAGGGCGGCCTGATGGACATCGAGACAGAAATGCTGGTGGACGCTTCCGGCCAGCATACCTTCCTGGGCAACGCCGGCGTCACCAGCCGCAAGTACCGGGGCAATTATGATAAGCAAATGGCTATCTTCTCCCAGGTGGATGGGGCTATACGGGACGAAGGCCCACACAGCGGCGACACGCTCATCTTTTACAAGGAGAAATACCATTGGGCCTGGTTCATTCCGCTAGACCAGACGCGGACGAGTGTGGGTATTGTCAGCCCGGCCGCCTACTTCCTCGGCAAGAAAGAAAGCAAACGCGATTTCTTTGTGCGCGAAATGATGGAACTCAACCCGGAGTTGGCGCAGCGCACACAGGGTATGCCGATAACCGAAGAGGTGCGAGCGATTCCCAATTACTCGTATCAGATCAAGCAGTTCACCGGCAAGGGCTGGATGTGCCTGGGCGACGCCCACCGCTTCGTAGACCCCATCTTCTCCTTTGGCTTGATCGTCGCCATGAAGGAGGCGGAATTGGGGGCCAAAGCCATCAAGGATTACCTGGAAGGGAAGGATCGGGACAAGCCGAATCCGTTGGCTGAATACCAGCGCTTTGTGGACAATGGCATGGACGTTTTCGAGGACATGATTGACCTGTTCTGGGAGTATCCCATCGTCTTTGCCCTGTTCATCAACCACCGCTATCCGGGTGAAATGATTGACTGCCTGGCCGGCCGGATGTTCTGGCACCAGGAAGGGCCGGTGGTGGATACCTGCCGGCAACTGCTACACCGGACGCGGGTCAACGACGTGAACGCCGCTCCCATCGGCTCCCGCTACCAGGATGACCCCATCCGCAACCGCCGCAACCTCGACGCGCTGGGACTAGATCGGATTGTCTTCCCCAATTAGACCGTCGTGGTCGCCTCAAACCCCGTAGGTCGCGGAGACCTACGGGGTTTGGGAAGCGACCTGGCGGGGCGTGTTCAAGGAAGCCGATACCCGCCGCTCACCGTCATAAATCGCCAACGTGGCGAAGGCCGTTACCTCGCGCCCCTCGTTCAGCACAAAGTCGTGATCAAAGGGCAAGGCCAGCGACCAGCCGGCCGTCGCCGTCACCTCTGCGCCCTCCGACGGCCGCCACCCCCTAACCGCCCACCAATCGCCTACCTTACGATGGCCTTCCCACAGAACAGCCCGCACGGTCAGATCGGTGAAGTCCAGACGCAGCGGCTCGTGGCCCAGGTGAACCAGGCGGGCCTGCCGGCCGCTGTCCACCACCTCCAGAGCCAGCGCCGCCTGCGGTTGGTTGGTTAGCTCGCCAAGCAGTTGACGCAGGTGAGTCATCAACATCCCCCAGGCTCCTGGCGGTTCTTCGTGCGTCCCCATCTTGGCCTGCGCCGAATCCACCTGGACGGTTTCGATAGCCGCGTCCGGCTTGGGGACGAGATGGAGGTCGCCGGCAGCCACCGCCGCTACGGCCGCCACCCGCAGGGCCTGATGGGTCTCCGTATCCAGGCGGCCGGCAAAGCGGCCGACCGGCGTAGGAGGATGGGTGGCCCATCCTACCGACCGCCACAAGGTAAAAGAGCCATCCTCGCTGATTTCCAGAATCTCACGATCACGCGGTGGTAGACGGCCGCCGCTCCGTTCGTAATGTACTTTCATCGTATTTACTCAGCCAGACCCACCCTCACCCTAACCCTCTCCCTCTGAGGGAGAGGGGATGAGCGTCTCCCCTCGCCCTGGTAGGGAGAGGGGGTAGGGGGTGAGGGTGGGTCATCTTTCTTGAGCCTCCCAGGTTCCGCCCATGGCCGCCTGGATGTAATTCACAAACTCCCGCACGTGGCGCGGTTCCACGGGATGGTCGTGATTGAAGCCCATGCCCATAATAGAGCCACTGGAATAAGTAAAGGGGTCTACGATGCCCCACTCATCGGCGTCGGGGATGCGCTCGACAATGTGGCTGACGATCTCCACCCCGAAAGCGTCCTGGTAAGCAGTGGCGACCTGTTGGGCAAAGTCGCCCTGCACCAAGGCGTGGTTATCAATCACGGCCTGGGCGGGGCCGGCCCGGCCGGCCTCGTCTTCGATCATCAGCGCGTCGTGTAGCTCCTGAGCGATGACGGCCGGATCACCTGTTCCCTCCGTCTCCCCGGCCGGCGGTTCTTCGCCCACCAGCCGCGTGTAATCGCCGTGCGTGCGCTGGTATTCGTCTTCCAGGCCAATCATGTGTCCAAATTCGTGGGCGGCCGTCTCGCCACCGTCCGGGTCATCTTCGTACCATTCGCCAGCGTTGGCCCGGCCGCTGCCCGGCAGGATGCGGACGACGTTATCCTCCCCACCCGTCACCGATTGCGGGTCAAAAACAACGGCCATCGTCTCGCCCGTGTCGCTGTTGACGGCGTCAAAGCGGTTCCAGATATTGCGAATGGCGGCGAACCATTCCTCGATCAGAGCCGGCCGGTGAAGACCGACAAACTTGAGCTTGACGGTGATGCGAATCTCGTCCCCCACGATACGCCAGGTGTAGCGGGAGGTCATGCCGTAGGTCTGGCCACCGACCAGTTCTTCCCACTCCTTTTCCACGCGGCCGACGGTGCTGGCTAACCCCAGTTCGTCTATCTTGCCCCAGGTGAGCGGCCCCACAACGCCGTCCGCGCTCAGGCCGTGCCGTTGTTGGAAGGCGACGACGGCCGCCCGCGTCAAGGGGCCAAAGATGCCGTCTACGACCAGAGGGGGGTCAGCCCCATCGGCGTTGAGTTTCTGCTGGAGTTCCTCGACGGCCGGGCCGCGTGAGCCTTGCCGGACGGTGGGATGAACGGTGGTGCCGGCGAGGGGTGGCGCGGAGGGGTGGCCTTCGCCTGCGCCGCCGTCTTCTCCTTCACCCTCCTGGCGTTGGGCCACCCGCCAGGGATGGCCGGCCGGCTTCAATTCCTCTAGCAAGCGTTGGACGTAGGCGTTGCCGAATTGGTGCTGCATTTGCAGGACGGCCGCCTGGCGTAGCGGCCGGGCGGTGGCGTGGCCGGGCAAATCATCCAGCGACCAACCCGCTTGTCCGGCGACGGTAGGGACTGGCTCAACCTGGGGAACTGGATGGGCGACGGCCGGCGGCCGTTTCTTAGGGGCGGCCGGGTGGGGAATTGGTTGTTTCATGTTTCTCTTCTGAGAATAAGGTCTATATTCTCGACATTCAAGGCGTATAGATCGTCAAGGTGAATGTGATAGCCCTCGTTGCCAGGCTTCATCTCCATCTTCGCCAAGGCAATCAGATTGTGAGCCAAAAAAAGAAGCCCCAACTCATTTCCATATATCGTATAAGTATTGTCCTGTTTCTTGATACTTAACTTTGCGCCAGGTGTATATTCCACGTCAGGCAGTCCGTAAGTCCCGTATTTCAGTTCGATAACGTATTGCTCGCTCATTATCTTGTCACCAGTTCGTTCAGGGGCAACGCACTTTTGGGGTGGTCAGTGGGAGCTTGCAAACTAGCCAGACGTTTCTTGTTCCCACAGTTCTATCGCCCGGCTGATGGCATTCTCAATAACTGCTTCACCCCTCAGTCCACCTGGAAGCTGGGCCATCCCATCGGCGGTCGTCAGACCATCCAGGTTAATGTACTGTTCGTCGCCCGTTCCCCGATCCAGGTGAACGTGCGGGCCTCGCTCGTCCACGTGAACTTCGACTTGATGTGTGCCAATGTTCCGGCGGCCGAGAATCGTAATACTACCATGGGGCCAGGCTTTGCCTTCTGCCGCAGCCTCAGTCGCCGGCTCGGCCGGCCGCTCGATGGCCGTGATGGTCGTCTTCAGGGAGCGGGCGTCTGTGGTAATCTTCTCAAAATCCTCCCGCGCCAGATCGCGCAACTCTGGGTCATTGGCCGCCGTCACGCTTTCATCCCATCTTCTCTGCAAATCATCCAGGGCTGGTCGCCAACCTTCCAGGGTCGTCTTGTGTCCGGTCAGCTGGTTCTTGTGTTCTGACCAAACCCTTCGCTCCTCCGGCGGCCGGCTGCTTATTTCGTCATCCGCCTTACGGAGCGCGGCCTGGTTCCACGTCAGCTCACCGTCAAGGTGGCTACGCGCCTCATCCACCGCCTGGCGCGATTCATTGCGAGCCCTGGCGACATCGTCGTCGTCATCGTCGTCCTTTTCTTCTTTGCCCGGCTCAATCGTGCGGGCGACCACGTAATCGTAGTTCCACTTGCCGCCGCCATCCACGACGGTGATGGACTGGAAGACCGGATGCCGGCTGCGGGTATCACTGGCAATGCGCTCCGCTTCCTCATGGGAGATGCCGCCCTCACCCGCCAGGCTATGCTCCTCGCCGTGCAAGGCAGCCAACCCGGCCGTCACTTCGGGCGATTGTTCCTCTTCCTCGCCTTCGGCCGCTTCACCCCCTTCCTCTTCACCGCCAAAGCCGAGCAATTGACCGGCCGCCCGCACCAGAGACACTGCTTTTTCAATCACCCAGTCAATGGCCGCGTTGATGGGGGCGCGAATCTTCTCAATAACCTCACGAATCTTATCGCTGATGCCGCCCAACCCCAGCAGCGAAGCCAGGAAGCTGATGGCTACCGGCAGGGCGCGGGACAGGGCGTTCTCCACCGCACTGGCGGCTACGCCAATGGCCCCATCGGCAATGGCCGTGACCGAGTCGATCACGGCGTTGACCAAGGCCATGATCTGGCTGCCCCGTTCGACGAAGAACATGATGATGTCGTAGATAGCCTTGCAAGCCTTGACGAAGGCCGAAGCCGGGTTCAGCAAGCCAATAATCCAGGTAATGCCGGCCACAATCACCCGCTCGATGACAAATTGCTTGATTTCCTCGAGGATAGTGTCCTTGAAGTCGCCAATTTTCTCCTTGATCCACTCCCACAGGCCGGCCGGCCCCTCGGTAATGAGAACCTGGAAGATTTCGGCCACCTGCTCCAAACGGGCCACCACTTCCTCGCCCAAAATGGCCACGGCGCGGGCGCGGATGTTCTGGTAAGTCAGGCCCAGGACTTGCAGCACCAGGCTGAGGATACCCTTCAGATCAAAGCTGTCGGGCATCTGGATGCCGGCCTCAGCCATGGCCCCAAAGAGCCAGCCCATCAGCCCCTCCTGGAGGTGTTGGCCGATGTTGGCGACGAAATTATCCAGCCCCTGCTTGACGCCGGCCACCAGGTTGCCCAGGAAGCCAATGGGGTCCTGGATGATTTTGTCAATGGCGGCGGCCGCCCGCGCCAGCACGTTGCTCAACATCTCCTTTAATTGGAGAATGGTCTCAATCACGCCGCCCATTGCTTCCATAGCGGCGTCTATCAAACCGCGATTCTCGGCCTGTAGCTCCTCGATCCGGCTGTCAATCTCTTGCAGGCTCTCGTTGTACCGTTGGGCCAGCGAGTCAATGAGTTGTTGCTGCTTCTCCTCGACGCTGCGATCCAGGTCGTCGAAGCGGCTTTGGATGGCTTGGGCGGCCTCCTGGCCCACCTGGCGCAGGGCGGCCGGCAGGCTGCTGACGTACTCCTGGACTTCCTGGCGGCCCTGGGCAATCTCCGCTTTGGCCTCGGTCAGACCGGTTTCCACCAGGCCAGCAATGTTGTCTAGCACGCCGTCCATCTGGCGAATGTACAGGTCGCGGCCGGCCTGGTAGAAAGCGTTGACCTCCGGCGGCATCCCCATAATTTTGTCCACCACCCATTGGGCCGCGCCTTCAATACCACTGTAACGCTCGTCCTTGTACTGATCCATCCGCGCTTCGACGTAATCCTCGAAGGCTTGCTTGGCCTCGGCCGCGCCGGTGGTAAAGGCCTCGTCCACTTCCGAATCCAACTGGCTCAGTCGCTCCTCGACCCGCTGCCGGGTGGCTTCGTAAATCTGCTCGATGTGATCGGCGACCTCCGCTCGCGCCTGCTCGTCCTGGCTCTGCGTCTCACTTTGCTGGCCGGCCACTTCGGTCAACAATTGCTCGCGCTCGCCGTGCATGGCCTGGGTTTGGGTGGCCGCTTCTGCTTCCGCCTCGCCCTGGGCGGCCGACAGGGTACTTTCTTCCGCCTGGCGGTACTCGGCCGGGGCTTCGGCCGCGTCGGTCTGGGCTTCCTCCTTCTGTTGCAGGGCCGACTGAAACTCCGGCTCGTTCGACTTCTCCAGTTGCTCTTCCGTAACCTCCGCCTCGGCCATTTGCTGGTCGAGCGACTGGCTGCCCTCCTCAAAAGGCGTATCCACCTCGGCCTCGGTCTTCGGCTTCGGCGCGGCCCCGGCCGCCCCCACGTCGGCCGGGGCTGGCCCCGCCTCGGCCGGGGTTAAGGGAGTGACTTCCTTTGGCTGGATACCACTCGTATCCGGCGCTTCCTCGGCTTTCTCTTCAATATCGCCCTGGGCTTCGGCCTGGTTCTCCTCCACGTTAGAGGCCAATTCACCGCGAATGGAATCCAACTGGTTGTTGTCGGCAAATTCGTCGGCCTCTTCCAGCGTGCTGGGGGTGGCGGCGGCGATTTTCTCCAGCAGGGCCGCCTTGAAAGCCGCCCGGTCAAAGGGCTTCGGCTCCTGCTGATCCATTTCGGCCACCTGGCC
>JBFMFT010000262.1:0-7486 GCA_040751925.1 Chloroflexota bacterium | reverse complement strand
GGCCGCCCTCCTCTCCTTCATTGACGCCCTGGATCGCGCCCTAACCGGCTACGTTCGCAACCTGCCCTCACCTTTACACAGTGAGCTACAATCTCTCTTGAACGTCATCCTGGTAACAGACGCCGACGTGGCCCTGGGCAAAGGCTTCGCCCCGGCCCTAGCCATCTCCGCCTTCCGGCCGGTCAAAGTGTGGCAACGGGAGTGATGAGTGATGAGTAACCCTCATCACTCATCACTCATCACTTTTTGGGCGCGTGTGGGTTGAAGTAATCGGTCGGCGCATCGTCCAGGTCGGCCGGTCGCCGAACGGCCGGGTCCTGGGGAGCGGGCGGCGACGGTTGCTGCTGCTGCCAGGGGCGGGTTGACAGGTCATCCGGCTCAACTGGCGCGGGCGGTGGCCCGGCCGGGCGATCAGGGGATGCCATCACCTGGGTCGCGTCTTTGTCGGCCGCCACCGTTGGGCGGACGGGAGCAGGCATCGCCAGGCGAAAGCGCACGTGGACGCGGCCGAAGTGAATCTCATCCCCATCCTTGAGAGCCTGGGGGGTCATGGGGAGTCGTTGGTAATTGAGGTAGGTGCCGCTCGCGCTGCCCTCGTCGTAGAGCCAATAGGTGCCGTTGCTCTCACTGATGCGGGCGTGCAGGCGGGAGACGCTCTTGTCGCTGAAGACAATTTGCGCCAGGTTAGGGTCGCGGCCGACCTTCATGATCGGGCCGCCGATACCAATGGGGCCCTGGTGTTCGGGGGCGTTTTCCATCGCTTCCAGGTGGGCATTGACGGCAAAAGCCGGCAGCATAACCTGGGTGGCGTCGTGGGCGACCGCCCCGGCGACCGGCTGGGCGGCCGGCGTTGGGGACGGGGTGGCCGCCGTCCGCCGGCGACGGACAATGACAAAAGCCACGATGACAATGATAAAAGCAAAAACGACGGCCGCGATACCGGCGGCGACGCCCAACAGCCCCAGGTCAAGCCCCGGCCCACCGTCGTTGGCCGTCTCTTCTGTCGAAACCGGCGTGGCTGGAGCGGCCGGCGGCTCGGTGGCTGGTGGCTCCGGCCGTACCACTTCGATCACCAGGGGCAGCGGTTCGCTCTGGGCAACCAACCCCAGTTCATCAGCTACCCGCACTTCCAGTTGGTAAACACCTTCGTCCAGATTGCTGACGTTCCACTCAAAGGAGAGCAGGCCACTAGCGTCCAGAATGGGTGGGTCTGTTACCGGCTGCTCCTGGCCGTTGACCAGGAGGGTGGCGGCCGTCAACTGGCGGGGATGGCCGTCCGGCCATTCCACCTGAGCCACGACCGGCTGGCTGGTTGGCTCAATGGCCACCAGGGGGGTATCGCCCGCCGGGGCCACCCGGCGAATGGGCTGGCTGTTATCCAGGGTCAGGCGCACCGTTGGGACTTCTATCGTCATCTCGTAGTTGGTCTTGGCGACGGCCGCCCCCAGGCTCACCTCAACCGCCTGGGCCCCGCTCTGGTTGGCCTGGGAACGATAGGTAATCTGGCTCTGGTTGGCGTTGCCTTGCCAGGCTTCATAAAACGGGGTCGCTGCTTCCGCTTCTGGCGCGTGTAGCCAGTCCCCGTGAGTGGGTTCAGTCAGCAGTTTGACGTTGGCAATTTCCTCAGCGTCGGCCCGGCTGCCCAGGATCGCCCCAAAAATGACTACCTCATTCTTTTGGGCGGCGGCGGTCAGGCTAGCGAAATCCAGTTGTTCGTCCAGCGTCGCCCCGTCGGTGAAGAGCAGAATGGCCTGGAAGCGACCCTCGGCGTGGCTGCGGCCGGCGTAATCAAGGGCGGCCGTCAGCATTTCTTGTAACGGCGTATCGCCAAAGGAGGTTGGATTGTAGCCGGTCATGGCATTGATCGCGCTGGTATAGAACTCCCTGTCCTTTTCCTGGATGAGACAGCCGGGGCAATCGCCCAGGGTTTGGTCAGGCACGATGATCTGGACGCGATCTTGCTGGGAGCGGCTCATAAAGGTCGTGGCGTACAGATTGATGCTGTCTTTCACCTTCTCCAGGCGGGTCTTGCCGCCGGCCGGGTCGTCGCGCCGGCCGATGTCGCTATTGGCGTCAACGACGAAGACGACCTCCACTCCCACCGGCACGGTAGTCAGGTCGAAGTCGTTGATCGGCTTGCCATTCTCCACCAGGCTAAAGCCGGTGGGGCCGGGCAGCGGCCAACTCTTCCCATCGGTCGCCAGCAGGGTCAGGCGCACGGCCGGGAAAGCAGTCGTGTCTACTTGGGTAATCCGCAGGCGGTTTTCCTCCTGGGCCTGGAGAGGTAGAGACAAGGTAAGGAGTATGAGCGAAAGCAACTTGAGAGCGAAGCGGAGATGGTTAGACATCATAACTCCTGTGGGTAGGCTGTCACGGCAAGACAACCAGACTGGCATCATCCCAATACACGTCCTGATTCTGGCGCGGGCCATCGGGCGAGGCCCAAACAAAAACGGTCACTTTGGCCGCCTCGGCCGTCGCTTCCACACAGGCCACCTGCCAATGATCGAGCGGGTTGAAATAAGCAGACCACTGAATGTCGTCGCTGCGAAAATCTGTGCCGCCGAACGGGTCAACGCCCACCCGCATCAGCATATTGGCCGGACTGACCGAGGTGGCGTTGGGGCATTGCTCAAAGTTCTCGCAAGACCAGGCCTGCCCCCACGCGCTGAATTGCAAGCGCGCGCTGGCGGCTACCTCTGGGACAACCTGATACAGACCGGCCTTGAATTGTCCAAAGGACTTGAAGTACTGCTGGGCCGCGCTGCCACCATGCACACGGTTGGCAAACTGGTCAACACCAACAGGCTTAAACTCCGGCCGGAAGTTGCCGCCGCCATCGTCCCACCAGGGCAGCCATTGGGCGGCCGTGTTCAACTCGACGATGCCGCCAAAGGGGGAATAGGCCCCTTCGAAGCCGGGGTTAGCCAGCAAGTTCTGACCGGCGGCCGGGCAAGCGGCCGCACCACCTCCCCCGCTACTGCTGTTGGTCCCCCCTCCACCGCCGCCGTCGCCGCTGCCGCCACCGCCACCCGTCTCCGCGCCGGCAGTTGGCGGCGCGGTTGGCGTTACCTGTGCGCCGGAACTGCTACCATTGACCCCGGCCGCACCCGTTGGCGTTGACGTCGTCTGGCTGCTGGTGGCGGGAGGGTTCAGGCCAGGTGGCAGGGTGGCAGCCAGGGTTGGCGTAGTGATCGGTGGTGCGACCGTGACCACTGGCCCGCCGGCCGGCCCAGAGATCAGACTCTGGCAGGCCAGTCCAATCAAGGCCAATAGGGTGACGCAGATGAACGGCCGGCGATTCATAATCGGTGATTGGTAATTGGTAATTGGTAATTGAGCCAGCAATTACAGATTACCTTTTTATCCACGCATACATCCCTCATTACGCAAGATGCCCACTGCGCGGGAAAGGGTTTCACAAGCCGGGCAATCCTCATCCGGCCGCAAAATGGCGTAGCCTGCCTGGGGGTCAGAACTATACTCCGTGAAATCCACGTTCCAGACGATAAACAACTTCACCTTCCCACTGCGGCAGGCCCGCAGCAAAGCCTCTTCCAGCCAGGCCGCCTGGTCGCGGTCAGACGTGCCTTCAGCCCACGAGAAGCTGGTGGCCCCCACCTGGGCCAGCGTCAGGTCAAAGCCGTCGTCCGTCAGATAGCCGACCTCGGTAAAGCAGAGGGGAAGCTGGTCACTCACGGCCGTCCCCGGTGGATTAAAGGTGTTCCAATACAACTCCAACGTCGGCAAGAAATACCAGGAGTGATGATTGGTGGCGGCCGGGTGGCCGCTGGTGTCGCCGGGTGAGGTAGCCCCAGCGTTGTAATGCACCCCAATACAATCCATGTAGTTGCGCGCCCCGGCCGCCGCCATCGCCCGAATGAACACGTCATCGTCGCAGCCTTCGGCCCGGCAGCCGCCGCCGAAATAGCCAGTTGGGGCTGGGGCCGCGCTGATCACCAGGGTACTCTGATTCTTGGCCTTAATGGTGTTATAGGCTACCCGCAGCAACTCGGTGTAAGCGGCGCCGTCAATCTGGCCGATGGGCCATTCATCTTGAATGTTTGGCTCATTCCAGACCTCGATGGCGTCGGCCGCCCCGGCCAGGCCGGCCACAAAGTCTCCGAAGCTCTGGCGATAACCACTACCGCCATTGGCAATGTCGTTGGCGTGGCCGACCACACTCAAAAGCACCTTGAACCCTTCTTGCTTGAATAAGGCAGCATCTTGCCCGGCCGAAGCGGGATTATCCCCAGCCGAATAGCGCACCTGCACCTTCACCCAGGTCATACGCGCATCGTCCGCCACGTCCAGGTGGTCCATTCCCCGCACGTGACCGCCCAGGGCAAAGTCAGGGACAGGCGTGGCCGTAGGCGTCAGGGCCGGCGTCTCTGTCGGCGAGAGACAAGGTTCCGGGTCTACGTTATCCTTGATGCCATCGCCATCGGTATCCGCCTCTTTGGGGCTGGTGAAACACCCCCGTATCTCATTCACCTCCTCGCCGTCTTTCAAGGTATCGCTGTCGGAATCCTCGTCGAGCGGGTCCGTATTATATTGCTTCACCTCCAGATAATCGCTCAAACCATCGGTGTCTGAATCCTGCAAATCCACCTCAGTATCCAGTTCCAGTTCTTCGCAGTTGGTCAGATTATCGCGGTCGGCGTCGTCCGCGCACCAGGCAGCGGTGGCGGTAGCCGCCAGGTCGAGGGTGGGCGTGGCTGTAGGTTGGGCCGTGAGCGTTGCCTCGAAGGCAAGAGTAGGAGCCACGGCCGTTTGGGCGGCGGCCGTGGCTCTGGCATCAATTTCCGCCTTGATAATCGGCCAGGCTACCAGGGCCAGAACAGGGATCAGTACGCAACACAGCAGACCCACTAGAAGCGGAAGCCAGCGAGGCAGAATAGGTAGTTGGATATAGGTAGGGGTGGCCGTGGCTGTTTGCAGCCGGCTGGTAACCGTGACCGTCATCGGCATTCGTTTGGCCTCGCCCAGCCACAGCCGCTTGCGTGGCTTGAGGCGGATGCTGTTTTGTCGCTGCTGCTGGGGGGCCAGTTGGGCCGTCGCCGGTTCAACGGTGAGGTGGAGTGAATCACTCTTCTCTAGCACGTCCACCCGGTATTCCGTCTGGGCGTTACCATCACTTTCCACCGTCAGGGTCAAGACACCACCCGACCGGCTCTGGTAGGGGTCCGGCCGCACAGAGAGGGTCAACTGGTCATAGGCCGTAATTTCCAGCGTAGCCTCGGCTTGGGCCACAATTTGCTGCTGGTGATTCAGGATAGCCAGGTTCAGGGTATGAACCCCGGCCGTCGTGCGCGAGTTGCGCGGCGGATGCAACTGGAGCGATAAGTTACCGCTTTGCCGGGGTAGCAGCTCTACACCGGCGCGGGGCACTGTGTACCAGGCCGGCGGCACACCCTGCACCGATAGGGTGTAGTGATCCACGATCTTGCCCTGGTTGCTAACGGTTAGTTGCAAGGTCCCGCGGTCGCCGGGGTTGAGTTTGAGGTGGGCTTCCTGAAGCGTTACGGTAGCCGCCGAATGTTGGGGGGCAGGCGCGCCGGCCGCCGGCCGCAGCGGTGCTTCTGGCTGGTATACCTGCGATTCCACGTCCTCCGGGCTGGTCAGGCGACCCGACGTGACGTTGTGCAATTGGGCTGGCCCCACGTGAACGACTACTTCCTGGGGGAACGGCTCGCGGATATTGGGCAATAACTTGGTGGCCCCGGCCCAGGTGCCGTTCTGCCCGCCCAGGTCTACCACGTAAAGGCGGTCGCCCTCAATTTCCAGAGCGCAGTGTTCGCGGGAGACGTGCGTATCCTGAATGCGAATGTGGGCGTCGGCGCTGCGCCCCACGATGGTGCGCTGGCGCGTCAAGGTCACGGTCTCACGCCGGCCGTCGGGGTGTCGGACTTCGATGGTAGGGCTCATAATTGGGTCATTGGCAATTGGTAATTGGTAATGGCCAACATGACCAATTACTAATCACCAATTACCGTAAAGCGAGCCTGGCTAGCTGGCTGTTGTATATTGTGTAACGAATCTTCGGCAATGGCAAGTATTATGAAGTCATTTGCCCCTAATTCAATGCCTTGTTCGCCAGAGCCGCTGTCGCCGCAGCGGTATTCGTCGCGGTCAGCCAGGGTAACTGTAATCGGCCTGGTGTAATCAAGCCAGGTGCGGCCGCAATCCGGGCTATATTGGATGCGCGCAACCCCGGCGGCCAGCACGCCCGGCGGCGACTGGTCTTCAGCCACCAGAGTTATGGTAACCGGCTCCTCAAAAGTAAAGGCATCCCCGTCACGGAGCGGAGCGGAGAAAAGAATCGTCGTGATGGGTGGCTCGCGGTCACTCGTTTCGCGTCCTACCAGCACGTAGTGAGCAGAACGGATCACCTCGACCTGGAATGTGTAGTTGCCATTCGGCTGGGGGGTCGCCGCCGGGGTGGCCACCACCGGCCAATTCTGTAGAACCGGGTCAAAGAAGACCAATACGATAGAGTCGCGGTCTACGCCCTGCAAACTCTCACCTGAAACGGTCAGACGACGCACGCGCGGGCTGTCGGCCGCCGTCACCGCCTGCCCCTGAGCGTTGCGGGCGATAAAGGTGAAACCAGGGTCTATCACCGCCCAACCTAAAACGGGGTAAAGGTCAACCTGGGCCTGGACGTTCACGGTTTCCACACAATCACCCGCCATCTCATCTTCTACTTGAATAAACGGGTGACGCCACAGGTATTCACTGGCAATCGCTCGATGACGCTGTACTTCACCATTATTATCTTCCAGGTCCACCTCTGCGTTCCAGGGGTCGGCGTCTGGGCCGGGGAAAAAGCCGTAAGGGTCTACGGTTTCCAGGCGGCTGAAAAAGCGATCCTTGTTCGCGTCGTAGCGCACCTCAAAGTGCAGGTGGATACCGCTGCTACGGCCGGTGGTGCCCATCGTGCCAATTCGTTCACCCGCCTGGATTTCCGGCCAGGCGCCCGTTGCGGCAGCTCCTTCACTTGCCGCCTGTTCATAAAGAGCCAATGTGCGGGCAAAATGCTCGTCGTCGTGCAAGTGAAAGTAGAGGGTGGCGTACTGGTAGCGGCCGTCCCCGTCGGGGTCGTGTTCCAGGCGCACCCAATGATTCCCGTCGTCGTCCACTCTAGCTACCGTGAGGCGACCGGCCGCCGCCGCCAGGACGGGCGTGGTCGGATTAAAGGGGTCAACCGGGGCAAAGTCAATGCCCGTGTGGCCGCTGTAATAGTCGCCCTGACCATCTTGCCGGCTGAAGGCGTCGTCGCTCAGGCTGCCGTCAAAAAGCAAAAGGGTTGTCGTGGTGGAGATCGGCTCCCAGCCGCTGACCCGCGGGGGATAAACGGGGTACTGGTGGTCAAAGAAGGCGTTGATACGGCCGCCAAACTGGCTGCGCTGGGAGATACGGCGGAATAGCTCCGGGGCCGTCTGGGGGTCGCCCGCCCCGCCAAACTCTGGTTCGGTTCCCCGGT
>JBFMFT010000261.1:0-7502 GCA_040751925.1 Chloroflexota bacterium | reverse complement strand
CGGTTTAGGCGGGCGGCCGTCGCCGCCACTTCGGCCAGGCCGCGCCATTGCTCGCTGGTGTAGACGCCGCGCCGTGTGCCATAGCGGGCGGCGGCTACGTGGCCGAAGGAGCCGCTGCCATGCCCAATTACCAGGCGCAGCCCCGGCCGGCTGGCCCAGGCCCGTTGAATCTCGCCAGCCAACCGCGCCAGCACGTCCGGCCGCACCGCTTCCACACCGGTTTTATCGGTGATGAGCGAGCCGCCGAGTTTGAGGAAGAGGGTGGTGGACATGATGAGCGATGAGTGATGAGTGATGAGTGATGAGTGAAAGAACTCTATTCACTTTTCACGCTTCGCGTTTTACGTGTTCCGCTTGATGTACTCGACGGCCGCCTCTGGCGTGGGGGCAAAGTAGAGCAGGGCGGCGTGGCCGTCGCGCACGTATTCCGGCCGGATGAAGCCACTCAGGGTGTTCTGCCACAACTCACCCAGCACGACCAGGGGGACTTGGGCCATTTCGCCGACCTGTATGAAGCTCCAGGCCATGGCCAGTTCGGACAGGGTACCGATGCCGCCGGGTAGGGTGATCATGCCCTGATTCTGACTGACGAGGTGCAGCACGCGGTCGCGCAAGTTGTCGAAATGGATGATTTCTTTGACCCAGGGATTGGGCCGCAGAGGGCGGAAACCTTCGATGCGGCCGGAGGTGACGCCGATGACGTGGCCGCCGGCTTCGGCCGCGCCCTGGCTGGCGGCGGCCATGACACCGTTGTAGCCGCCCGTGGCGACGGCAAAACCGGCCTCGGCCAAGAAGCGGCCGACCTGCCGCGCCTGCTCATAATCCGCGCTGCCGGGTTGTGGGTTAGAACTACCAAAAACCGAGATAACCTTTCTCATAACGGTTGATTGTAGAGCGATTTGAGAAAATCGTTCTACCCAGCCAGGCCGGGCACACCGGCGACGGTGGCGGCGTGGCGGACGCTGTTGCGAATGGCCTCGGCCGTCACCTCGACGGCCGCGTTGGCCACCAGGTCAAAGGGGGCTTCGACCGGCCCGGCGGCCAGGGCAAAGGCGGTGTCGCCGTCGTGGGTGGTGTGGGCCGGCCGGACGGCGATAGCCAGCCCATCGTGGGCGCGTTGGGCCAGGCGGTTGGCTTCCACTTTGCTGCTGAAGCGGGCGTTGGTCATTACCACCACCAGGGTCGTGTTGGTACCGAGCAGAGTGGGCGGCCGCTCCGGGAAGCGGCGCAGAGGGTCGCGCTCGGCCAACCATTGGCCGTCGGCCGCCCGCGCCCCGGCCAATACCGCGCCATCGGCGGTCAGCACGTCGCCGACGGCGTTGACGACGGCCGCCGCGCTCACCACCAGGTCCTCAACGGTGAGGCTGGCCCAGCCAAAGCCGCCCTTCATCATCGTCTGGAAGCCGCCCCATTTGCCGACGGTCACGCCCGCGCCAGCTCCTACGTTGCCCTGGGCCGGCGGCTGCTCGCTGGCGGCCAGGCAGGCGGCGTAGCCCATCTCGGCGTCAGGGAGTCGCTGCCCCCGGCCGAGAAAAAGGTCGTAGACAACGGCCGTTGGCACAATGGGGATGGGGCGAATGGGGGTGGGGTGGCCGATACCCCGTTCGGCCAGGAAGCGCATCACGCCGTCGGCGGCGGCCAGGCCGAACGCGCTGCCGCCGGTGAGCAAGACGGCGTTGACGGTGGTGACGGATTTATCGGGGGCCAGGAGGGCCGTGTCGCGGCTGCCGGGGGCCGGGCCGCGAATGTCCACGCCGCCGACGGTCCCGGCCGGGCAGAGAAAGACCGTGCAGCCGGTGTGGTGTTCGGTGTCAGTAGCGTGGCCGATCTTGAGTCCAACAAGGGAAGTGGTCATGGGCCTGCTTTGCCTGGCCGGGGATCAACGAGGTTTGATATTTTGATTTTCAGTGGTCTGGATTATCAAGATTATCAAGAATATCAAACCCAAATGGGGAGGGTGAAGTGATGGGAAACGCGCAGTGGTTTACCCTCACCCCAACCCTCTCCCTGGGAGGGAGAGGGCGACGGATGCGCCTGGAGAGACTCGAACTCCCAACCAACTGGTTCGAAGCCAGCTACTCTATCCATTGAGCTACAGGCGCGACCAAGAGAGTTCCCCCAGTTGCTTCAGTTCCTTCAGTTCCCTGGGAATGGAAGGAACTCGAGGGAACTCAAGGAGGTCAGGGGCGAGTAGTGGGATTTGAACCCACGATCTTCTGGGCCACAACCAGACATGTTGACCACTACACTATACCCGCCATGAGTACGCCGGTATGTTACCATAAGTTGCGGCCGGTAGCAAGTGGCAGTCACTCGCCAAATGCGTTACAATGGTAATATGCAGGCGGAGCAGACGGTATTGAACGGCCGCTACAAATTGCTAGAGCGGGCCGGCAGCGGCGGCATGGCCGTCGTCTATAAGGCGCAAGACCGGACTTTGCGGCGGCTCGTGGCCGTCAAACTCTTGCAGGAGAGCTTGACCAGCGACGAGGAATTTCTGCGTCGCTTTGAGCAGGAGGCTTATGCGGCGGCCAATTTGGCCCACCCCAACATCGTCACCGTTCACGACGTGGGGCAGGACGGCCGCCGCCATTTTATGGTCATGGAGTTTGTGGACGGCCGCACGCTCAAGCAGGTCATCCGCGACCAGGCGAAGAACGGCCGGCCGCTACCCCTCAACCGCGCCCTGGATTTGACTATCCAGATTTGCGAGGGGATTGGCTACGCCCACCGCGCCGGGCTGGTTCACTGCGACGTGAAGCCCCAGAACGTGCTAGTCAGCCGCGACGACCGCGTCAAAGTGACCGATTTTGGCATCGCCCGGGCCATGAGCCAGATTAGCCAGCCGGTTAATGGCCTGGTGTGGGGGACGCCGCAGTATTTTTCGCCGGAGCAGGCGGCCGGGCGGCCGGCTACCCCGGCCTCTGACGTGTACGCCATTGGTCTGATTCTGTTTGAGTTACTGACCGGCCGCCCCCCCTTCGCCGCCGAATCGCACACCGCTCTGGCTCTCAAGCACCTGAACGAGTCGCCGCCGCTGGTGTCGCAATTCAACCCGGCCGTGCCGCCCCAACTCGAGCGGATTTTGCAGAAGGTGCTGGCGAAGGAGCCGGCCGGCCGCTACCGCACGGCCGACCAGTTAGGGCGCATCCTGGCCGCTTATCGCCAGAATAGCCAGGAGGATACTGGCGAATTTGTGCTGGCCGCCAGGACACCAGCAACGCCGGTGGCTGAACAGCCCACGATGTATTTGGCCCAGGATACCCCCCAACGGCCGATGCGGGCGGTGCGAGCTGTGGAACCGACGACCTACCGGGCGGCGACGGGTCGCCTTGCGCCGCCAGCCGGCGACCGCACAGACTGGACGGCCGTCGCCCTGGGTTTAGTGGCTTTAGTGGCCCTGTTGGGCCTCGTTCCCTTGTGGTATTTCGTCTACCGCGCCTGGCTTGGCTAGAAACCAGGTTTTTCTCTGGGCAACCATTGTCATTACCGGCAAAAAACCTGGTTTCTATTCTGAATGAGGAGGCAACTCCGTGAACTCTAGCAGCAAATATACCCGGTGGTTCGTCTATGTCCTGATCGCCATGGCCCTACTGGCTATTCTGTGGAGCTACAATACGTCCACGCCGGTGCGGACGGATATTTCTATTAGCCAGGTGGCCCAGCAAGTGAAGGACGGCGAGGTGGCGGAGATCGAGGTGGCCGGCAACGGCCGTGACCTGACGATTCGCTACGTGGATAAGCAACGGCAACCGGCTCGCTCCCACGTGAGCGGGGTCAGTTCGATTGAGGAGGTGCTGCAAGCCTACGGGTTGTCGGCCGAGGACTTTGGCGAAGGCGGGACGGTTATCACCTACGCCCGGCCGAGCGATTGGAGCAACTGGCTCAACCTGCTGGGCATCTTCCTGCCGGCTCTGCTGGTCATTGGCTTCATCTACTTCGTACTGCGCCAGGCCCAGGGGACGAATAACCAGGCCCTCTCCTTTGGCAAGAGTCGCGCCCGCATGTTCACCGGCGATCATCCCACCGTCACCTTTGAGGACGTGGCCGGGACCGACGAGGCCAAGCAAGAACTCCAGGAGATCGTCGAATTTCTCAAAGAGCCGGATAAATTTGTCAGCTTTGGCGCCCGTATTCCCAAAGGGGTCTTGTTGGTGGGCAGCCCCGGCACGGGCAAGACCCTTCTGGCGAAGGCCGTCTCTGGTGAGGCGGGCGTCCCCTTCTTCTCCATCGCCGGCTCAGAATTTGTGGAAATGTTTGTGGGGGTGGGGGCCAGCCGCGTGCGCGACCTGTTTGAGCAGGCCAAGCGCCACAGCCCGTGTATTATCTTCGTGGACGAAATTGACGCCGTCGGCCGCCAGCGGGGGGCGGGGCTAGGCGGCTCGCACGATGAACGGGAGCAGACGCTCAATCAAATTCTGGTGGAAATGGACGGCTTCGGCACGGATACCCACGTCATTATTTTGGCGGCCACCAACCGGCCGGACATTCTCGACCCGGCTCTGCTGCGCCCCGGCCGCTTTGACCGGCGAGTGGTGCTGGACCGGCCGGACATTCGCGGCCGGGAGGCCATTTTCAAGGTTCACGTGCGCGGCAAGCCTTTAGCCTCGGACGTGAATCTGGCCGCTCTGGCCAAGACCACGCCTGGCTTCGTCGGGGCGGACATCGAGAACACGGTCAATGAGGCGGCTTTGCTGGCCGCTCGCCGCAACAAGAAGAGTATCAGTATGGCTGAACTGCACGAGGCGGTGGAGCGGGTGCAGCTGGGGCCGGAGCGTAAGAGCCGGATTATGACCCCGGAAGAGAAGGAAATGATAGCCTACCACGAGGCCGGCCACGCTATCGTCAGCCATTTCCTGCCCCACGCTTCGGCCGTCCGCAAGATCACGATCATCCCACGCGGAATGGCCGGTGGCCTGACCTGGTATCTGGAGGACGAAGCGACGATGATTAGCCGCTCCCGCTTCAAAGCCCTGATTGCCAGCGCGTTGGGCGGCCGGGCGGCCGAGGACGTCGTTTTTGGCGAGATCACCACCGGGGCCAGCAACGACCTGCGCCAGTTGACCCAGCTGGCGCGGGCCATGGTGACGCAGTATGGCATGAGCGACGCCCTGGGGCCGCGCGTCTACGGGGAGAAGCAGGAGTTGGTCTTTCTCGGCCGCGAAATTAGCGAGCAGCGCGATTATTCCGACGCCATTGCCGAGAAAATTGACGCGGAAGTGCGCCAGATCATAGATAGCGAGTACGAACGGGCGCGCCAAATTCTGCTGGACAACCGGGCCAAACTCGACCGGGTAGCCCGCCGCCTGCTGGAAGTGGAAACGCTGGAGGCGGCCGAGTTTGTGGCCCTCATGGAAGGGATAGAGATTGCCCCACCCACGCCGAGCAGCCAACCCGCCCCCCGGCCGGCCGCGCCAGAACCGGCCGCCCGGCGGGAATGGACGCCGCCACCAACCCTCGACCGGCCGCCCGCTCCTTCTCCGGCGTAAGCGTGATGAGTGATGAGTGATGAGTGGATTCACTCATCACTCATCACTTCCCCGACCATGAGCAGTACCGTCATCCCTGTTTTAGCCCTGCTAAATGACATCCTGCAAGCGGCCGTCGTCATTTTTGGCTTTTCGGTCGTCCTGTTCAACCTGCGCCACAGCTTCCGTGACCGGGTGACGCGGGCCTTCTCGGCCCTCATCGTCTTCGTCATCATCGTCTACCTGACCGAGTTGCTGATTAGCAGCACGCCGGCCGTGACCAACGTCGAAGCCTGGCTGCGATTAGAATGGGTGGGGATTGCCATGGTGCCGGCCGCCCAATACCACCTGGCCGACGCCCTGTTGGCGACCACCGGCGCGCTCTCCCGCCGCCGGCGGTTGTTCGTGCGGGTTTTCTACCTCACCGGCCTGGCCTTCCTGCTGCTGGTGGTCTATAGTGACCTGATTGTGGGCGGACTGGTGGGCGTGGAACGCGCCCCCCACTTGCGGGCTGGCCCTTTCTTTCCTCTCTTTGCCCTGTATTTCTGGCTGCTGACGGCCGTCGGCATCTACTTCGTCTGGCGCGCCCGCCAACGCTGCCTGACCTCCACCACCCGTCGCCGCATGACCGTCACCCTGGGCGCGTTTCTGGCTGCTCCCCTGGGCGTTTTCCCCTATTTGCTGATCAGCAGCAACCCGCGCCTGGCCCTCCCGCTCGTCTTTTGGCTGCTGCTCCTCACCGGCAACGTGGTGGTGGGGGTGATGTTCAGCTTCCTGACCTACTACCTGGCCTACTTTGGCAAAGTTTCGCCTGACCGGGTGGTGCGGGTGCGCCTGTTCAAGTATATGGCCCGCGTCCCCCTGGCCGCTTTGCTGGTCTTGCTGGTGATTGTCCTGGTCGGTCGCACCAGTTCGCTCCTCGGCCTGCCCAGCGACACCGCCCTGGCCTTTAGCGTCGTCCTGACCGTTCTCCTGGTTGAGTGGCTCATTCACGTCTTTAAGCGGCCGTTGGAAATCGTCCTGCAATTGAACAATGAGCCAGACGTGCGACGGATTCAGGAACTCGGTGAGCGGTTGTTGACCACGCGGGATATGCGCCAATTTCTGGAAAGTGTTTTGGCGGCTATCTGTAACAGCCTGCGGACCCCCACGGCGTTCGTGGCGGCGATTACGGCCGCCGGCCCCAAGCTGGAAGTAGTGGTTGGCCCTCTCCAAGACAGCGATGAGATTCTGCGCGATGAGGGCTGGCAAGACCTGGCTAACCCTGAACAACTCATCTCGCCGGCCGTTGCGCCGCACACGCGCACAAATGGCTTGCGGCCGGTCAATAACTTCATCGTCTGGCGTGAATACTGGCTGCGTCCGCTGTATAGTCGCCGCCACGATTTGGTGCTGGGTATTTTGGGGGTGCGCGCCCGCGCCCCGCTGCCCAACCTGACGGCCGACGAAGAAACCCTTTTCACCCAATTAGCTACCCAGGCGGCGGCGGCTCTGGAAGACCGCCTGCTGCAAGAGGAGGTCTTTACGGCCGTCGAAGGCTTGCTGCCGGAAATCGCCGCCCTACAGAAGCGACGCAGCGCGGCTGCTTATGGGGGCGCGCCGGCCTTGACGCAGCCGCTGGCGGCCGATAAGCTCCTGGGCGCGCCGGAGTTCCCGGAGATGGTGCGCGACGCCTTGAACCATTACTGGGGTGGGCCGAAGTTAATGGATAGCCCGCTCATGGGCCTCAAGGTGGTGCAGACGGCCCTGGATGAGCATGGCGGCAGTGCGCCGAAGGCCTTGCGGGCGGTGTTATTGCGGGCCATCGAGCAGCAAAAGCCGCCGGGGGAGCGGAGTATGACGACGGCCGAGTGGATTCTTTATAACATCCTGGAACTGAAGTTTGTGCAGGGGCGGCGGGTGCGCGACGTTGCCCTGCGCCTGGCGATGAGTGAGTCGGACTTGTACCGCAAGCAGCGGGTGGCGATTGAGAATGTGGCCCGCACGATAGCGAACATGGAGCGGGCGGCCGTGAGTGGGGCGGAGGAGCAGGGG
>JBFMFT010000260.1:0-7511 GCA_040751925.1 Chloroflexota bacterium | reverse complement strand
CCACAGTCGTCCCCGGGGGCGCAGCCGGCGTTCAAGGCGGCCGCCAGGCCGCCGGTAAGCTCGCCCCAGGTAACTACTTCTTGCGTGTTCTTATCGTAACGGTAGCCGCCATCCAGGTTGTAGACCACCAGTTCGGCCGGTGAATCTTCCATGACCAGCGAGCCGCTATCATCCCGGTAGAGGTAGGCCACCACGTCAGGTCGGCCGATGTCCAGCAAGGACAGTTTGAGGGAAGTCTGGCCGACGCCGTTGGTTTCCAGGAAGGCTCCACCATAGTAGGTGAAGCCCTCGCCCTGAACCTGTTGGTAAAGGGCGTTCAATTCGGGGTCATCCGCCAGCAGGGCCTGGAATTCCTCGTCGGTCAGGTACGTGACCTCCGTGCCGACCAGGACATCGTAGGCGACCAGGACTTGTTCCAAATCTACCCACTGGTTGTCCAGGTTCTCGGCCGCCACCAAAGCCGAAAACCGGGTCGGTAGATGGGCCGGCAAGCCCCAATCATAATGGACCTGGATGGCTAACATCTGGCTCGCGCCAGGGGGGACATCGCCCAGTCTCCAGAGGACCTGGTGCTTACTCGCCCAGTATTGGCCGTTCGCGGAACTGCTCAGGTACTCCACTTCGTCAGGCAACTCGGCGACGATGACGGCATTGCTCCAGGTATCTGTCAGGGTATTCTGGTAGGCAATCCCCAGGTTGATCGAATCGCCGGGACTGACGTATTCGGGGCCAAAGGTTTGGACGAGCGTGTCCGGGGAAATGATCCCTCCTGGGGCTTCGGTGAGCCAGGGATCGTAGAGCACCCGGTCGCTGACGGCGTCGCCAAGCCCACCCGGATTGCCGGGATGCGTTGGCCCGCTGGGGTCGCCCCAGTAGTTGTAGGTGGCGATGATCTGGCCGGTCAGGCCGGTCTGGTTGGCGCCGTAATCGTGGCTATAGGCGATAAAGTTGCCCCCTTCCGGATCCCCGCTCAGGATGACCGTCGCCTCACCCGTGTTGCGAACGGCATCCCCGGACCAGGTCCCATTGGACAGGAGCGTGGAACCAGTCACCTTGACCCAGGCCTCATCGCCTTCGACCAGTAAGCCATGGGAAGAGGCCCCTTCGATGGCACTGTCATTGATGAGCACAGTGCTGGGGCCAGAAACGTAGATGAGATACAGGTCAGAGGCGATAAAGGTTGTACTTTCGACTTCGGCCAAGCCATCCGTGACCCAAAACATATACTCCCCGGCTCCGCCGCCAAAGTGGCACTCTTGCACCAGGCTGTTGGCCATCTCTAACCGGCCGCCGTTCTCCACCTTGATATTGGAGTATTCGCTACAGGCGTATTCCACGGTCACATACTCCAGGTCGGCCGCGCCACCGTTGATGACGATCCCTTTCCAGGTAGGGTCGCCAGTGGTGCTGGTGAAGGTAATGGGCTGGGTGGGTGTGCCTACGGCCTCCAGATGGCCCTGCACGTTGAGGTGGATGTGCCAGGGCCAGCCGGGAGCCTTGATGATTACCCCCGGCTCGATGGTCAGGGTAACGGTGGGCGGGACGGTAAAGGTTCCTTCCAGTTCATAGCCTTCCCAAATGGTCTGCGGGGTGAGCGTGGTATCGTGTCCCATCATCGCGTCAGATGCCAGCAGTATCCGATCATAGTAGTTGCCGGTGATGATGTTGTCGGTCAGGGTGACGACGCTGCTGGCCCCGACGACGTAGATGGGATAGAGATCACTGGTGGTGAAGGTCGTGTTGGACACGTCGGCCGTTCCCTCCTCTACCCGCAGCGAATAGCCTACGTGACATTCCTGTACGAGACTGTTGGCCATCTCCAACCGGCCGCCGTTCTGGACACGGATATTGGTGTAGCTGCCGCAGGCATATTCGACCGTCGCGTACAGGAGGTTGGCGCTGCCGCCATCTACAATGATGCCGGCCCAGGTGGGGCCACCGGTGGTGCTGGTGAAGGTGATGGGCTGGGTGGGTGTGCCGATGGCTTCCAGGTTGCCCTGAACATTCACGGAGATGTACCAGGGCCAGCCGGGAACCTTCACGAGAACGCCCGGCTCGATGGTTAGGGTGACGGTGGGCGGGACGGTCAGTGTGCCTTCCAACTCGTAGCCATCCCAAACGGCCTGCGGGGTGAGCGTCGTATCGTGCCCCATCATCGCGCCAGGGGCGAGCAGGATGCGGTCACGCTCGTTGCCGGTGATGATGTTGTCGGTCAGGGTGACGACGCTGCTGGCCCCGACGACGTAGATGGGATAGAGATCACTGGTGGTGAAGGTCGTGTTGGACACGTCGGCCGTTCCCTCCTCTACCCGCAGCGAATAGCCTACGTGACATTCCTGTACGAGACTGTTGGCCATCTCCAACCGGCCGCCGTTCTGGACACGGACATTGGTGTAGCTGCCGCAGGCATATTCGACCGTCGTGTACAGGAGGTTGGCGCTGCCGCCATCTACAATGATGCCGGCCCAGGTGGGGCCACCGGTGGTGCTGGTGAAGGTGATGGGCTGGGCGGGTGTGCCGATGGCTTCCAGGTTGCCCTGAACATTCACGGAGATGTACCAGGGCCAGCCGGGAACCTTCACAAGAACGCCCGGCTCGATGGTCAGGGTAACTCCGGGGTCTACCGTCACGGTGCCTTCCATCAAGTGAGGGCTGTCGGCCAGGCACCACTCCTCGTCGGCGGTGAGGTGGCCGTTGTGGGGGCCGGGCACGCAGGTCTGGGGCGCGGCCAGCGAAACCCCTGAAAAACTGGCTCCCACTAAAACGAGAATGGCCGTCATGAACAGACCAAGACAAACCGAAAGGAGCGTTAGCCGAGATTGAACATTCATGGTTCCCTCTTCTCAGTGGTTTCTCACCACCACCGGCCGAGAGGTTATCGTTCTGTCGGCCATTTCGATACCTCCTCGGCCCTTGCTGCCATATTGCCTTTTAGCAGGGTAAGCAACGTCGTCAATAGACTCTGCTCGTCGGTAAAGGAGAGTTCTTCACCGGTGGCGACGCAACGGATCACGCCCCGCAAGGCGGCCGGCTCATCCCGGTCAACCAGTAGCCGCAGGACGTAGGTTTGCGTGGTTCGCATACGGGCAGTCTAGGGCGGCCGACTGACAAAATACTGACAGGGCCATATTAAACCCTGGAAACAATCCAGCCAGAAACCAGGTTTTTCCCTGGTAGGCAGTCTTGATTACTGGCAAAAAACCTGGTTTCTCCAGAGAGACTACATTACAGCAATGACTGATACAGTTGTTGGAGTTCGTGTTGGGGGGTGACGCCGAGTTCGTCTTTCAGGCTGCGGACCAGGTTCAAGTAGAGTCGCAGCGCGCCGGCCCGGTCGTGCAGGGCAGCGTGGGCCTTCATACCCAGGAGGACCGCCTGTTCCTGCCAGGGGTCTATCGCCAGGAGGCGTTGTATCGCGTCCAGGGCCGCCCCGGCCTCGTTGGCCGCCAATCTTTGCCCGGCCGTGACCAGCAAGGCGCGCAGGTAGAGGCGAGTCAATTGCTCCCGTTTCCAGGTGGCCCAGTCGTGATAGCGGTCGGCCGGGAAGAGTTCGCCCTGGTAGAGAGCCAGGGCCGCTTCCCAGTCGGCCGCGCTGACGTGCCGCTCAAACTGCTCGTAGTCCACTTCTGAGGCGGCCGGCAGGCACAAGCTGATGCGCCCTTCTTCGACAAAGAGGTAGCGGGAGGGGAATTTGTCGGGCAGGTCCGGCTCCAACGCTCGACGCAGGGCGGAAGTCGCCTGGTGGAAAAAGGCGACGGCCGCCGGCGGCGACTTATCGGGCCACAGGCTCTCGATAACCTGCTCGCGCAAGAGGGAGCGGCCGGGGCTAATAAGCAACAAGCGGAATAGTTCGCCCGCCTGCCGGTGCCGCCAGGCCGGGTGGGGGATCAACTGTTTTTTCTGGCAGACCTCGAAGCGGCCGAGGGTCAAAACTTGTAGCGGCGGTGGCGGCACACGCCCTAATTGATTCAGAAGGACGGCGGAGAGGCTGGCTATCTCCGGGTTGGGGTCGTTTAGATAGGTGGCTACGAGAGGAAAGGCCAATGCCCGTTCCTGTTCCAGGAAAAAAGCGTAATTGCCGATGACCATAGCACGGGCCGCCCGCAGCCAGGTCGCGGCCGCCTGGTCATGCTGCTGGGACTGGCGGAGGGCGGCCAGGAAAAACCAGGCGCGGGCCAGGTCAAAAGCTGCCCCCAGATTGCTGAGGATTTCTATGGCCGCTACCAGGTCGCTTTCGGCCGCCGCCGTTTCGCCAACCTCCCAGGCTGCCCGGCCACGCTCGATCAGCGACCGGCCCTGTTGGTGGCGATAGCCTACGTGGGTGGCAACGGCCAGGGCATCGCCAGCCCAGGCCAGGGCGTTGGCGGCGTCGCCGGCCGCCCGGTGATAGCGGCATATTCCCAGCCGCACCTCCACGTTTAGACCAGGCTCGCCAATCGCCTCGGCAATGGAGCGCGCCTGGGCGTACAGGGCAGGCGCGGCCCAGGCATCCCCTTCGTCCAGAGCCAGGTTAGCCGCCAGGAAATGGTGATAACCCTGGTGGAGTGAGGTGGGCAAAACCACCTGGCCCAGCGCAGCCAGGGTGGCCCTGGCCCGTTCGTAGTGGCCGGTGATCTCACAAATCCAGGCAATCGTCGTCAAGGGGTAAGGCGTCCATTCCGGCAATCCCACCTGGACGACCAGGCGGTAAGCCTCTTCGTCGGCCGCCAGAGCCAACTCGAACTGGCCGCGCGGCATATAGACACCCTGGCTCAGACCATGTAAGGCCCGCATCCGAATACGGTCAAAGCCGCCCTCCCGTCCCAATTCGGCCGCCCGGTGATAGTAAACTTCGGCGTCGGTCAGGGAATAAGTCTCGGCCGCACAGTTGCCCCGAATGAGCAGGGCGTCAGCGCAGGCGGCGGAAAAAGACGCGGCGTGAACCAGGGCTTGCTCGGCCAACGCGCACGCTTCCTCATAGTGACCCAGGCGGAAACGCACCGTGGCCAGGCAAACCAGGGCGGCGGCCATCGCCTCTGGTTCGGCCAGGGTCTCGGCCAGGGCCAGCGCCTCTCCGGCTTGTCGGAGGGCCAGGCCGACTTCGCCGCGTCGTTCCAGGGCGTAGCAGCGCCCAATTGTTTCGGCGATAAACGGCCGGGTAACGGCTGTATTTGTAGTCAGAGTCAGTGGCGCGCCTGGGTCTTCCATACGACAACCTACGCCGAAGACCGCTGGCCCGAGAGAGTATGGACCATCAGGCCCCATCATTTTACTATAGGTCAGGCCATGCTGTAAAGGTGTGGTATGGCCTCACAGAAACGGGTTGGTGGCGAAACCTGGGCAAGAGCCCGTGCCTATATGGGCAAGACGGGACGATTGTCACAGATAACCGGTGACAAATGATATTGACGCACACCAGTTGAAGTGGTAATATACAGCTAAAATATGAATTTGGTACGTCTAAAATCAATTTGGGAGCTTTCGACAAATGCTGATTGAACCACTGTTGGCGTTATTACTGCTCTCTGTGCTGATAGGGTTAGGAGTCTGGCTCTTCCGGCCGGACGACGGCCGTTGGTGGCGCTGGCAACGCGCCCACCAGGTAACAGCCCGGGTCTTGCAAGAGGACGCGCTCAAGCATCTCTATCATAGCCAGCAGCACGGCCGCCAACTCACCCTGGCCAGCCTGGCCGGAACGCTGCCCATTCGTCTGAACGAGGCGGCCGCCCTTCTGACCAGGCTGGAAGCCAACCATCTGATTGAAACGGCGGGTGGTGTGATCAGGCTGTTACCAGAGGGGCAGGCTTACGCCTTGCACGTCATCCGCGCTCATCGCCTGTGGGAACGCTACCTGGCCGACGAGACTGGCTTTGGCGCGGCCGAGTGGCACGAACAAGCGGAGCGGCAGGAACATCACCTGACGGCGGCGGCGGCCGATGCGCTGTCGGCGCAGCTGAATTACCCCACGCACGACCCGCACGGCGATCCGATTCCCAGCCCAACTGGCGCCTTGCAACCAGAGCAGGGCCAACCCCTGACTGCCTTGCCTGGCGGTAGCCGGGCCCGTATTGTGCATCTGGAAGACGAACCCCGGCCGGTATATGCTCAACTGGTGGCGGAAGGGTTGTACCCTGGCCTGGAGCTACAAATGTTGCAGGTAACACCCCAGCGGGTACGCTTTTGGGCGAATGGCGATGAGCACCTGCTGGCGCCCGTCATTGCCAGCAACATTTCGGTTGTGCCGGTAACAACCACCGTCAGGGAAGAGGTCAAGGCTAGTGAGCGCTTATCCACGCTAAAGCCAGGTGAGAGCGGCCGGGTGAGAGGTATCTCGTGGGGTTGTCGCCGAAGCGATAGGCGGCGACTCATTGACCTGGGCTTTCTACCAGGCACAGAGGTCACCGTGGCCCTGGTCAGCCCGGCCGGCGAGCCGAGGGCCTACCGGGTGCGCGACACGTTGATTGCCTTGCGCCGTGAACAGGCCGATATGATCCACGTCGCACCATTGGAGGGCAACTATACTTGACAAGGTGACAAGGTGACAGGGTGACAAGGTGAAGAAAATGTCAGTTTATGACCGTTGGCAGTATATGAGGAATGAACGGCCGCCGGTTGCGCCGGCCGCCTGCGCCGGTTGCCCGGCCCACCACCCAACCAACCTGCTCAAGCAAGGCGTCAGCGACGGCAACGGGGATTACGTGGTGGCCCTGGCCGGTAATCCCAACACAGGCAAGAGTACGGTCTTTAACGCGCTGACCGGGCTGCGCCAGCACACAGGCAACTGGCCGGGCAAGACAGTGACGCGGGCTGAAGGTAGCTTGGTTTATAACGGCCGGCGTTACAAACTGGTAGACCTGCCGGGGACGTATTCGCTGCTTTCCACTAGCCAGGATGAGGAAATTGCCCGCGACTTTATTCTGTTCGGTCAGCCAGACGTCACGATCATTGTGGTGGATGCCACACACCTGGAACGTAACTTGAACCTGGTCTTGCAGGTGTTGGAGATTACCGGCCGGGCCGTGGTCTGCTTGAATCTCATGGATGAAGCGCGGCGCAACCGGCTGCAAGTTGACGAGCGTCGCCTGACCCGCGATCTGGGTGTGCCGGTCGTGCCAACGGCCGCCCGCCAGCGTGAAGGGCTGGGCCTGCTGCTGCAAATGATGGATGAGGTGGCGACCGGCCGGACGACACCCCAACCCCGCCATACTTACCAGGGACCACCGGCCCTGCAACGGGCGGTGGCGGCCCTGGTTGCTAGATTGGAAGCCGCCTTCCCTGGTTTGCCCAACGCTCGTTGGGTGGCCCTCCGGCTGCTGGACAGAGACGAACGAATCATGGAAGCGGTACGGCGGGGTGAATTTACGGAGATGTTTTGATGACTGCTCCTTCAGTGGCCGTACGCGATGACCTCCTGGCGACGGCCGAAACGTACCGTTGGGAAATTGGCGATCGTTTCCATGAAACGCTGACGGAAGCGATTTATACCGAAGCGGCGACGATTGCCGACCGGGCTGTTATCCGCCCCCAGACAC
>JBFMFT010000026.1:0-22011 GCA_040751925.1 Chloroflexota bacterium | reverse complement strand
GGGGGGCAGGGGGCAGGTGGCAAGTGGCAGGTGGCAGGTGGCAATCCAAAATCCAAAATCCAAAATCCAAAATCCAAAATGGCTTGGCCTCTTGCTGGGCCTCGGCTTCCTGACCAAAGTCACTGTCTACATCATGGCCCCGGTCATACTGTTGGCTATCTGGCGGCCGTCTCCTCGCCGCCGTTCATCCTTCATCCTTCACCCCTCATCTCTCCTCATCTTCCTCCCGGCCGTCCTCCTGGGCGGGTTGTGGTGGGGGCGCAACCTGGCCG
This sequence comes from Chloroflexota bacterium, assembly GCA_040751925.1. Classification (GTDB taxonomy): domain Bacteria; phylum Chloroflexota; class Anaerolineae; order Promineifilales; family Promineifilaceae; genus JBFMFT01. The sequence continues at coordinate 21,739 of JBFMFT010000026.1, read as the reverse complement.
TTTACGGTGGGCTTGACGTATTGGGGCTGGCCGCCCACAACCAGGTGGTAACAGGCCAGCCGCGCACGGCCGAATGGATTGCCGAACGTGGTCTCGTTCCTACCCTATCCGCCTTCGCCACCACCACCTTCCACAGCTTTTGGGGGCAATTCGGCTGGATGACCGTGCCTATGCCGGAATGGGTCTACCGGCCGTTGCTGCTCTTTAGCCTATTGGTGGTCTCCGGTTTGGGGGTGGCGATGGTTCGCCGACGGCCGACGGCCGACGGCCGACCCATTGCGATACCAATTACCAATTACCAATTAAGCATCCTAACCAGCACCTTCCTCCTCAACCTGCTTCTGTACCTGGCTTACAACGTTACCTTTGTCCAGCACCAGGGGCGGTATTTGTTTCCGTCGTTGATTCCGATTGGCCTGGGGGTGGCGGTGGGGTTGGAGGGGTGGCTGCGGCCGGTGGTCGGCCGCCGGCCGATAGTGGGTTACGTCGTGGCGGCCGGGCTGACTGCGGCGCTGGCCGGATTGGACTTGCTGGCTCTCTTTCGCTTCATCGTCCCGTCTTTATCATCGTAGATAGCCGCTGATAGTATACAGCATCGGATTAAACAGGCTGTTTAATGGACAGGAGCTGATTATTTGAGTCCATCCGTTGCCCACGAATCGGCCAGCTTTCGATATTTCAGCCACTCGTAGTAGGCCATCCATAGACTCAGGCGCAGGCCGTGAAAGCCGTCCAGGTGGCCCCGCAGGGTGACGAAGCGCCACCAGAAGTGACGGAGGGGTTGGGTGAAGGGGGTGTAGAGTTTGGGCTTGATGCCTTGCTGCTTTAACTGGACGGCGTCGTACTCCACGTAAGCCTGTTGCTTGGTCCGGAAGTGGGCCAAGTCGCGGTAGTTATAGTGAATTAGGGGATGCTTCAGGTAGCCAATTGGCCCATCCACCACAGCTACTTCATGCACCGGCCGCTCGTAGCGCACCCGGCCGCGCCGGAACAACCGCGCCTGGTAATCGGGATACCAGCCGGCCCCCCTGGTCAGCTTGCCGAAAATGTAGTTGTGGCGGGGGACGTACCAGCCGGCTTCCGGCCGTTCCTCGATGACCTCCCGCACTTCCTGGGCTAGTTCAGGCGTGGCCCGCTCGTCGGCGTCCACGAAAAAGACCCAATCGGTTTGCAGGCTATCCAGGGCGGCGTTGCGCTGTTGGGCGTAGTTCTCGAAGTGGCATTGGCTCACGTCGGCTCCGGCCGCCCGCGCCAGAGCCACCGTCTCGTCCACGCTAAACGAATCAAAGACCAGGATGCGATCCGCCCAGGCTAAACTCTCCACACAGGCGGCGACGTGCGCCGCTTCGTTGAAGGTGAGGATAACGGCCGTCAGTTCGATTTTGGATTTTGGATTTTGGATTTTGGATTCCCTTGTAGCGCAATCGGCCAGATTGCGAGAGCAAGCCAGCGGCTTGCGTTACGGTGGCGCAATCGGCTCGATTGCGCTCTGGCAAGCCGGCGGCTTGCGTTACGTTCGCCACACGGCCGCCGCCGCCTGATAAGCCTGCCTCATGGCAACGTCCTGTGTGCGAGCGGCTTTGCGGGCCAAACCCACCTGGGCCAGCCGGCGGGCCGCCGCCAGGGTCAGCCGGCCGTGCAAGCGGCCGTACAGTTGCGCCCGACTGCGCCAGAGATTAACGACCGAATGGGCTGGCACTTGCCTGGTGCTTTCCCCACCAAAGTGGACGATCTCGGCCGAGGGTACGGTGTAAATCTTCCACCCCGCCTGCCGAATGCGCCAGCACCAATCAATCTCCTCACAATACATATAGTAAGACTCGTCGAAACCCTCCGTCGCCACCGCCACGTCGCGGCGCACCATCATGGCCGCCCCCAGGATCAGGTCAACCTGGAACGGCCGGTTTGTCGGCCGGTACAGGGAGCGGGAGTAACGGCCGTTCCAACGACTCTCGTAAAAGCGGGCCGGTACGGGTAGCAAGTCTGCGGCCAGTTGCACCAGACCAGGGAAGGAGAACGCGCTGTGCTGGAAACGGCCATCGCCGTAAACCAGCCGCGCCCCAGCCACCCCAGCCATCGGCCGCTCCTCCAGGCAAGCCACCAGGTTGGCGATAGCTCCCGGCCGGATGATCGTATCCGGGTTCAACAAGAGAAAGAAGTTCGGCTCGCCAGCGTGTTCCAGAGCCGCGCGGATACCCTGGTTATTGGCGGCCCCAAAACCAGGATTACGTTGATTCACGATCAAGTGGACTTGGGGAAAAAGGTCAGCTACCAACGCCTGCGTGCCATCGGTGGAAGCATTATCCACCACCCAGACAGCTCCACGAAGGCGGGAACGGCCCAACTCCGCGAAAACCGAGACCAGGCACTCCGCCAGGTAATCGCGGACGTTCCAACTGACGATGATAACGGCAACGTCTAACATCTTCCTACAGCTTGAGTATATCTAAGCTGTAGAAATATCCAATCTATGTTGCCTGAACTCTCATCTTTACCATTGAACACAGATCAGAAACCAGGTTTTTGCCAAAAACCTGGTTTCTTCTCAGACGAAGCGGCTGCGGAGACGGGAACTCACGTAGTCGAGGATGGAGACAACGATGGCAATAGCCAGCATCATCACACTGGCCTGCCGGTAGCGGAGCAGGTTGATGTTCTGCTGGAGGACAAAGCCAATACCGCCGCCGCCCACGAAACCGATGATGGTGGACATACGCACGTTGATGTCCCACCGGTAGAAGGTGAAGGCAATGTAGGGCGGAATGATCTGAGGTACGACGGCGTAGACGATGGTCTGAATCCGGTTCGCGCCGGTAGCCGTAATGGCCTCGATGGGCCCTTCGTTGATGCTTTCTACCTGTTCCGAGAAGAGCTTGCCCAGGGCGGCTATCGAGTGCAGGGTGAGGGCCAGCACACCGGCGAAGGGGCCAATGCCTACCCACACCACGAAGATAATGCCCATGATGAGCGGCTCGATGGAGCGCAGGGCGTTCAGGATGGTGCGGGAGACGTTGTAGATAATGAAGCCAATGGCGAAGGGTCTTTTAGGGGCCTGCAATAAGGAAGCGGCGGCTGCTACCACACCGCCAATCGCGGCCGGGATCGTCGTCCAGGCCGCCAGGTTATCGAACTCGTAGAACCAGTTGAGGGCCATGCCAAGACCATAGATGACGATGGCTGTGCCCAGGCCGCTCAAGACCAGGGTCAAGAGGCGGGCCGGTAGGTCGCCTATCCGCAAGATGGCTTCCTGTCCATAGCGGCTGCCCAGTGAGGCGGCCACCAAGGCCCCGGCCAGAGCCATCAAGGAAGGCAGGGTCAGGCGGCCGAAGTCGGAGGCCACGTAGAAGAAATTGCCGATGAAATTGAAGACCCCCAAGCGGCCGTCCAGCCATGAGCCGAAGGCCAACCCCAGGTAGGCCAGAATAGCCAAACCGAGGAAAAGCAGCACGGCCAGGACAATCAGGCGTAGCAGGGAAAGCAGGCGGGTCGCAGTGGCTGGCCCTTCTCTGGACACTATAGAACTGCCCAGGCGCATCACCGGCCAGATCAGCGCGCCGGTGACCGCCAGCGCGCCTACCCCCATCCACGTCTGCGCGCTCATTTGACCGGCGAGACCGACCAACCAACTTGACGCCTGGCCGCCAATCCAGCCACCCACCGGTAGAAGGACAATGGCCCCCATCACGGCCGCCAGCGGCGAGGTCACATTGACCATCAGGTTGCGGGCGGCCAGGAAGGAAATCGGGACAGCCAGAATCGTGCCGACAGTGGAGGCCATCAGAGCGATCAGCACGGTCTCGATAATCCGTTCAAAGGCCACCTGGCTGGCTTCGCTAAACCCGCTGACGCCGGTACGCCACCTTTGCTCAATTTCTAATCGCTGTGGCTCGGCCGACTCACGGACGTCCACCATCGTGAATTGGACAGAGAAATTCCCCTGGTCGTCACTTCTAAAGCCGGCCATCGCCCGCGTCGTCGCCCCTTCGCCTGGTGGATACCAGCGCACCAGGCCGTCGGTATTGGGCCGGAAGCCTGTGCCGGTCAGGGTCAACGGATCCTGGGTCGTGCTGGCGCAATTAGGGGACAGAATCACCGTGCGCCCTTCCAGGGAGACCTGAGAGGCTTTTGGCTCGGCCGGGCAGGGCATCCGGATCGTCGCATTGATACTGCTCGCCTCTTCATTGAAGGTAAAAATGTCTGGCTGGGCCAGTTTGCGTAACACGTCGGCCGTGTTATCTTGCCGTCTGGCGTCCAGCGGCTCTTCCAGGTCAATGTCCAACGCCTGCACCGAATAGGCATAGACCAGAAAGCCAACGAGGATCAACAAAAAGGTGCGTAGGGCGTGCCCGGCCGGGCTGGTTTGTTTCTTCCGCTCGTTCAACCTATCCTCCTCCACTAGAAACCAGGTTTATGGGAAAAACCTGGTTTCTGGCCTAACCGATCCGCTCCGCCTCTTGGCCGTAGATTTCCTTGAAGCGAACGTCGTCTATTTCCGACGGCAGGCCATCAAAAACCAGGCGGCCGGCGTTCAGAGCAATGGCTCGATGCCCATACTGTTGCACCAGGTCCAGGAAATGCAGACTACACAGGACAGAGATTTTATCTTCCTGGTTGATGCGCTGGAGGTGCTTCATAATGCTGTGGGCCAGCACCGGGTCTAAACTGGCGACTGGTTCATCGGCCAGGATGAGTTCTGGCTCTTGCATCAGGGCGCGGGCGATGCCCACTCGCTGCTGCTGGCCGCCGCTCAGTTCGTCGGCGCGGTTTTTGGCTTTGTCAGGAATCCCCACTCGCTGCAAATTGGCGTAGGCTTTTTCCACGTCGGCCGCCGAAAAACGCCCGACGATGCTGGAAAAGGGGTTGACGTAACCCAACCGGCCGCTAAGAACGTTGGTCAAGACAGACGAACGGCCGACCAGGTTGAAATGCTGGAAAATCATGCCAATTTTACGCCGCACCCGGCGCAATTCCTCCCCTGTTACGTGGGAAAGTTTGGTGTCATCCCACCAAATCTCGCCCGACGTCGGCTCAATCAGGCGATTGATACAGCGCAAGAGGGTACTCTTGCCGGAGCCGCTCAACCCAATAATGGTCAAGAACTGGCCGTCTGGCACCTCGAAAGTGACGTCGCGCAAGGCGACGGTACCGTCATCGTAAACTTTGGTGAGATTTTTGACCCGCAACATATTCAGTTTTTGGAGGCACGAGAACGATTCACCGCAGAGTAAGTGATGAGTAATGAGTGATGAGAGTTGTACTACTCATCACTCATCACTCATTGCCTCAGCGGTGAGATATGGTTAAAGAAAGAAGCCGGGTGGCGCATGACCAACCCGGCTTCGTGAAAGAGCGATCAGGCTTATCCGCCGAGAACGTCCTCTTCGGTAATGCCCAGGGCTTCCATGGCGCTGCGAACGGGGTCATAGAACGAGTCGTTGACCGGTTCGATACCCGTCCAGGCGTAGAAGTCATCCGAGCAAATGGAGGTGTCGCAAGCGTCGGAGGCCGTAAAGGCCACCAGCGCGTCCACGATTTGAGCGGAAAGAGACAGCGGGAATTGCGGGCCGAACGAAACGGTGTCGTTGGGGATACGATCCGTGATGGCGATGATCTTGGTCACGTCAAAGATGTCGGGCGCGGTATCCGATACTGTAGCGCGGGCATCGAGAACGCGATAGCCACCTTCGGAGGGACCGCCAGCCACCATCGTGCGACCTTCCTCGTTGCGAACAGGCGACACGCCGGCTTCGCGCCAGATTTCTGGATCATGCACGCCATAAGTCCAGGAACCTTCGGGCAAGAGGGGCGGGCTGAAGAAAGCGGTGGCAAAGTCCACGTCACCGTTGTAGACGGCCAGCATGGCGTTAGGATGGCCGCCGGTTTCCACGATTTCACCCGGCGTAATGCCCATTTGCGTCAGCATGGCGTTGGGATAGAGGTAGCCAGAGGTGGAGCCAACGTCGGGAATACCCCACGATTTGCCTTCCAAGTCCTCCAATGTCTCGATGCCGCTGTCTGCACGGACGACAAACTGAGCAGCGTACCAGGACAGGCCGAAGCGAACGGCGGCTGCGCCGACGGTGACGCCGCAGCGCTGGTTGGCCAGCACGTAACCCTGAGCGGGAATGAAGCCAATGGTCTTATCGGGGGCGGCGCACATGGCCTCAATCGTCGCCGCGTAGCTGGTCGGCACGCTGACCTCGTACTTGAGACCGGTCGCCTCTTCCAGAGCGGCGGCCATGACTTCACCACCAGATACGATCACGTCAGCTTCTACGGACGGAACGAAGAGTACCTGGATAGGGTTCTCCTCGGTGCCGATGGCGGCCATTTCTTCCGCGACCTCGACCACGCGGGTCACTTCCACCGGCACTTCCACTTCCGTCTCTACGACGCGAGTCACTTCGACCTCGACCTGTTCCGTCTGCGTCTCGGTGACGATACGGGTTACTTCCACGGTCTGTGGCTGGCAGGCCGCCAGAGCGACCGACAGAAGTAACAAACCAATGACAGCCAAAACTAAACGTTTCCTGTTCTTCATTGTTTCTCCTCTCCTCAATGATGATGTGACAAGGGATTTGTTGGCGGGTCTCGCCGGCCGTTTGGCGGCCGGAAACCCCACCAGTAACCCGAAACATAATACTGCAAATAACCACTTCCGGCAAGGATAAGTGGATAAAGACCTGACAGGTTTTAGAAACCTGTCAGGTCTGTGCGGCCGCATCGCCAATCGTTACCAATGGCTGGCCCTTCTCAACAGTCGCCCCCCGCGTGGCGTGAACCCGCTTCACCACCCCCTCACGGGGAGACCTTAGCTCATTCTCCATTTTCATGGATTCCAGGATGACCACTGTTTCTCCCTGGCGGACGGCCGCTCCCTCGCTGACTGGAATGGCCACGATGAGACCGGGCATGGGTGATTGGATGGTTGCCTCGCCCGTGACGGCCGGGCCGCTGCCGCGGGCGCGGGCCAGTCGGTACGCCCGCTCATCCTGCACGGTGACGGTATACAATTCACCGTGGATTAACACCTCCCAGGCGTCGTTGCGCGGCTCCACCAACGCTTCCAGAGAGCGGTTATTGATGAGCAAGGACAGCACGCCCCCTTCGCTCAACTGCTGAAAGTCTACGTTGTAGGGATGCCCATTGACCACGATCTGGTCATCGTGGTCAATCTCAATGACGTATTCCTGGCCCTTGACGGTTGTGATGTATTTCATAGGAATTCGTAATGCGTAATACGTGATGCGTAAACGAATTACGGATTACGCATTACGTTTCAGCCTCTCATCCTCTCCCACCGGCCGATCCACTTCCAATTGCTCATGTCGCGGGTACCGCGGGCGACGATCTGGCTGGCTTGCTGGCCCTGGCGGTGGGCGACCAGGGTGGCAAAAATGGCCGCTTCCAGGTCGTCCGTCGCCTCCCGGTCATCCATACTAAACCGCTCTTCCACGAAGCGGGTGTCGAATTGGCCGGTCAAGAAGCGGTGACTGTCCATCATGTGCTGGTGGAAGGGGATATTGGTCTTGACGCCCATGATCCGGTATTCCTCCAGGGCGCGGCGCAGCCGCAGGACGGCTTCGGCCCGCGTCTCGCCGTAGCAGATCAGCTTGCTAATCATAGAATCATAGTAGGGCGTAACTTCGTAGCCGGGGTAGACGGCCGTCTCGATTCGCACGCCAGGGCCAGTTGGCAGCCGGATGGTGGAGATGACGCCGGTGGAGGGGAGGAAGTTGTTGTAAGGGTCTTCGGCGTTGATGCGGCACTCGATAGCCCAACCATTCAACTTGATGTCCGCCTGATCGTAGCGCAGCCGCCGGCCGCGGGCAATCCGCAACTGCTCCTTCACAATGTCCACGCCCGTTACCAGTTCGGTGACTGGATGCTCTACTTGGACGCGGGTATTCATTTCCAGGAAGTAGAAATTCTTGTCGCGATCTACCAGGAACTCAATCGTGCCGGCGTTGACGTAGTTGACCGACTGGGCGGCGGCCACAGCCACCGCGCCCATGCGCTGGCGCAGATCATTATCCACAATGAAGGAAGGCGATTCCTCGATGAGCTTCTGGTGGCGGCGTTGCAGGGTACACTCGCGCTCGCCCAGGTAGACGCAGTGGCCGCGCACGTCGGCTAATATCTGGATTTCGATGTGGCGGCCTTCGGTGATGAGTTTTTCCAGGTAGACGCGGCCGTCGCCAAAGGCGGCCAGGGCTTCGCGGCGGGCGGCGGCCAGCGCGCCGGGTAGCTCGTCGCGCCGGTAGACCATTCGCATCCCCTTACCGCCGCCGCCGGCCGCTGCTTTGACCAAAATGGGGTAGCCAATGGAGTCGGCCGTCGCCAGTAGTTCGTCGTCGTTGAGACCGGGGGGGGTACCGGGAACAATCGGTACGCCGGCCGCCGCCACCGTCTGCCGGGCCATCTGCTTATCACCCATAACCCGAATGGCCTGGGGGGAGGGGCCGACGAAGACCAGGCCAGCGTCGTGGCACGCCTGGGCGAACTCGGCCCTCTCGGCCAGGAAGCCGTAACCAGGGTGAATCGCCTCCGCCCCTGACCGCCGGGCCACCTCTAGCAGCTTGTCAATGACCAGGTAACTTTCGCGGGCCGGGGCTGGGCCAATGGGGTAGGCTTCGTTGGCGTAGCGCACGTGGGGCGAATGGCGGTCTACGTCGGAATAGACGGCTACGGTGCGGATGCCCAATTCGTGGCAGGCGCGGATCACGCGCATAGCGATCTCGCCCCGGTTGGCGACGAGGAGCTTGTCGAATTTCCTGGAGAGGAGTTGGTCGGAACTCATAGAATGATGCGTATTGCGTGTTGCGTAATGCGTAAACGGATTACAGATTACGCACTACGCGCTATGTGGCTACAGGTCTACAAATAGGGTCGCGACGGGCAGGTCTAGCCCTGGTAGAATCTCATCCCCAGGCAGCTTGTCACTCTCGCTAAAATGGCGCACGTTTGTCAGAGAGCGATAGACGTAAACTCGGCGTTTGGAGGGGTCCACAATCCAGACCATTGCTACGCCGATAGCGAAGTATTCCTGTGTTTTATCCATGACTTCGGCCCAGGCGTCACTAGGCGATAGGATTTCTACGACCAGTTCAGGGGCCACGTCCAGATAGCCTCTTTTCTTACTGCGCTGGTTGTAGCGTTCATGGGAAATGAAGAGAACGTCGGCCGCCCGCACTGTGTCTGGGCGACGGCGGGTATAGATGCCAATTTCGCCCACGCCTACGTGTCCCAGTTTGTGCCGGCGAACGAAGACACGCAGTTCGGCCCCCACGTTCAATTCGACGATACCATGGTTGTCCTTCACAGGTGACATTCTGACAATCACTCCTTCTACGAGTTCGCAAGGGCCGACATCGCCCATAGCCAGCAACTCCTCCCCAGTCACCAGGTCAGTCTCTTCTGCAATCAGGGTCGCTTCCATCGCTCACTCCTTGCCAGCCACTCTTCACGTTCCACGCCACACGTTTCACTCCTCACAATGGGATATTGCCGTGTTTCTTGGGCGGGTTGTGGTCGCGCTTGTTTTGCAGCATATTGAGGGCGTTGATCAGGCGCGGCCGGGTCTGGCTCGGCTCAATCACGTCGTCCACGAAACCCCAACGGGCGGCCGTATAAGGGTTGGCAAACTGCTCACGATATTGCTGCACCAGTTCGGCTTTGCGGGCCACCGGGTCGGCCGCCTGAGCCAACTCGCGGCGGAAGACGATGCTCACCGCCCCGTCCGGCCCCATGACGGCGATCTCGGCCGTCGGCCAGGCCAGGTTCAAGTCGCCGCGAATTTGCTTGCTGTTCATCACGCAATAGGCCCCACCATAGGATTTGCGGGTGATGACCGTAATTTTCGGCACGGTTGCCTCGCAAAAGGCGTACAACAGCTTGGCCCCGTGCCGGATGATGCCGCCGTGTTCCTGGTCTAGCCCCGGCAGGAAGCCTGGCACGTCCTCGAAGACGATGAGGGGGATGTTGAAACAGTCGCAAAAGCGAACGAAACGGCCGGCTTTCTCGCTGGCTTTGATGTCCAGCACGCCGGCCAGCACCATCGGCTGGTTGGCGACGATGCCCACGCTGCGGCCGCCCAGCCGGGCGAAGCCCACTACCACGTTGGGAGCGTAATGTTCCTGGATTTCGTAAAACTGCCCATCATCCATAATCAGGTGGATCACATCCTTGATGTCGTAAGCCTTATTCGGATTATCCGGCACGATTTCGTCCAGGGCTGCCTCTGTTCGCAGAGGGTCGTCCTGGGTGGCCTTGAAGGGCGGGTCCTCCATGTTATTAGAAGGGAGATAGCTCAACATCTCGCGCATGAGGTAGAGGCAATCGGCCTCCGAATTGGCAGCCAGATGGGCCACCCCACTGATGGTATGGTGGGTAATCGCCCCTCCCAATTGCTCGAAGCTCACGTCCTCGCCGGTGACGGCTTTCACCACGTCGGGGCCGGTGATGAACATGTGGCTGGTATTCTTGACCATGAAGATAAAATCGGTGAGGGCCGGCGAATAGACCGCCCCGCCGGCGCACGGCCCCATGATCGCGCTAATTTGCGGCACCACGCCAGAGGCCAGGGTATTGCGGAGGAAGATGTCGGCGTAGCCGGCCAGGCTGACTACCCCCTCCTGTATACGCGCCCCACCGGAATCGTTGATGCCAATGACCGGCGCACCGTTCTTCACCGCCATATCCAGGATTTTGCAGATTTTGTCGGCGTGAACCTGGCTGAGACTGCCGCCAAAGACGGTGAAATCCTGGCTGTAGACGTAGACCAGGCGGCCGTCCACCGTCCCCCAGCCGGTCACCACACTATCGCCGGGGTACTTCTGGTTAGCCATGCCAAAGTTGGTCTCGCGGTGTTCGACGAAGGCGTCTATTTCGCGGAAAGAGCCTTTGTCCAGCAGCAGGTCGAGACGTTCACGGGCGGTCATCTTGCCGGCCGCCCGTTGTTTTTGCACCCGCTCCGGCCCTCCCCCTTCCTGGGATTGTAAGCGTAGCTGGCGTAGTTGTTCGAGTTTTGGATTCATGTCAGTGAAATGAGTAATGAGTGATGAGTGATGAGTGAACTTATGGCTCATCACTCGTTACTTCCAAAATACCGTCGGGCGGCCGGCCGGTTTAAGACCCAGGTAACGTAAAGAAGGATGAACAGGGCCGGCAGCGTGTAACCCAACCAGCCGGCCTGGGCCACCGACGAGCGGACGAAAAAAAAGAGCAAGGCCAGGTGATACAGCACGTAGAGCAGCCAGGCCACTGGCAAGGCCAGGCGGGTAAACGGCCGCCGTCGCCAGAGGGCCACCGCCAGGCCAAGCCATACGACCGCCCACACCAGAGCCATTACTAGCCGTAGGCGCGGGTCCACCGACGCGCCCAACTCTATGAGTAAATCACTTTGGCCGCCGAGTGCGTAAGCGCGCCAAACGTTCAACCCTCCCAGGGCGAAGCTCCCCCACGTGATGAGAGCCACAGTGCGCGGGCGAACTGGCGACCTGGATGTGACCATCGGCCGCCGATTATAGCAAACATCCAGGGTTTGTTAAACGCCGGGTAACGACTCAGGCCCTCTGAAGAAACCAGGTTTTTTGTTGTCAATTAACACGTTCAGCCAGGGAAAAACCTGGTTTCTTGCTGAAGTGACGACGCCGGATGTTTGGCGACGCGCCTGACTGGAATTTCTCTGACAATCAGGTAAGCTAGTGTTAGTCCAGACCTGACAGGGCGCCGAAAACCTGTCGGGCCGTAGATAAGGATACAGTATTTACTCAGGCTGCCTGTAGAAACCAGGTTTTTTGCCGATAATTACGATGGTTGCCCGGAGAAAAACCTGGTTTCTGGATGAGTAGCTACAGGATACATTCAATGACCCATCCAACGGCCGACGAATCCCGCATCACCGACACCTGGCGCAACTTCCTCACGGCCGGTAAGTCCAGGGAAGAACTGCGCGTCCGCCACCTGCTCCACGTCTTACCGGGAACACCGCGTTGCCCCATCTGCCACGCTCCCCTGCACGGCCCCGGCGCGCCCATCGCCAGAGTCGTCTTTGGTAAGCGCCCCTCCAACCTCAATCCCAAGCTGTGTAACGTCTGCGATAACTTTGCCCGCGACCACCAGGGCGGAGCAGAAATCGAGTTGTCGCTGCTGTTTGCCGACGTTCGCGGCTCCACTACCCTGGCCGAGCGTTTGGGCACGCTGGAGTTTAGCCGGCTGATCAATCGCTTCTATACGACTGCCAGCGACGTGATGATCCACAGCGACGCGCTGATAGACAAGATCATTGGCGACCAGGCGGCCGGGATGTACGTGCCAGGTATCGCCGGCCGCCAGCACGCCCGGCGGGCCATTGAGGCCGCCCAGGCGATCATGCGGGCCACCGGGCATGGCTCCAGCGGCTCGCCCTGGATTCCTTTGGGCGCGGGCGTGCATACCGGCCAGGCTTTCGTGGGGGCCGTCGGCTCTAAGACCGGCACATTCGACATAACTGTCTTGGGCGACACGCCCAACACGGCCGCCCGCTTGGCCTCTAGCGCGGCCGACGGCGAGATACTCATTAGTACGGCCGCCTACCAGGCGGCCGGGGTGGATTTTGGCCCTCTGGAAACCCGCCACCTGGAGTTAAAGGGCAAGAGTCAGCCCATCACCGTCCACGTTCTGACAAGGAGTACCACACCATGACCCGTACCCGAATTGTCTTCTTTGCCATTGTCGCCGTCGCCTTTTTCATCATCCTGGCCACCCTCATCGTGCGCGGCATCGCCGGCCTGGTCGCCGATAATGGCCCGGCCGCCGATGGCAACACCACCCAGGCGACTCCCCTCCCCCGCGATACCGTCCTCCTGACCGTCTCCTCCTCCAACACCAAAGAAAAGTGGCTCAACCAGATCGTCGAACGCTTTAACGCCGAGGGCCACCAGACGGCCGCCGGCGACACCATTATCGTCGAAGCTACTCACGTCACCTCCGGCGGTTCCATGGAGGCCATTCTGAACGGCCGCTCCCAGCCCGTCGCCTGGAGCCCTGGCGACCAATCCTGGGTAGACCAGCTCAACCAGAACTGGCAGCAGCGCGAAAACAAGCCCCTCATCAGCCAATCCTGCCGGCCGACCATTTACGCCCCGTTGGGCTTCGCTATGTGGCAGCCGATGGCCGAAACGTTGGGCTGGCCCGACCGGCCGGTGGGCTGGGAAACGATTGTCGGGTTGGCGGCCGACCCCAACGGTTGGGCCAGTTACGGCCGGCCGGAATGGGGCGAGTTTCGTTTCGGCCACACCCACCCCGGCTACGCCAACTCCGGTCTGCTGGCGATGACCTCCTTCGTGCATGGGGTGTTGCTGACCAATGAACCGTTGACCGCCGCCCAGGTTTATCAGGCGGAAGGGGCCATGCGCGCTTTGGAGCAGAATACCGCCAAATACGGCCGCCAATCGCCCGACATCCTGGATTTGATGGCTCGCCAGGGGCCTAGCTACCTGCACGCGGCGGCCGTCCCCGAAGCCGACGTGGTGCGCTTCAACGACGAGCGGGGCGACGAATTGCAGTTTCCCCTGGCCTTTATCTTCCCGGCCGGCGGCACGATTTGGGCCGACCACCCCTACTGCATCCTGGACAACGCCGATTGGGTGAGCGAGGCCCAGGCGGAAGCGGCGGCCATTTTCGCTGATTACCTGGGCGCGCGGCCGCAGCAAGAAGTGGCGATTGACAATTACCTGCGGCCGACCGACACCACCATTCCCCTCCATGCGCCCCTGGATTTGGAGCATGGCACAGACCCCACCATTAGCCCCGCCCAAATACCGGCCTTGCCCAGCCCCGACGCCTCGGTGAGCGAGGCGGTCATTGACCTATTTCTCATTACCAAGCGCAAAGCAACCATCGTCGTCGTCCTGGATGTATCTGGCAGTATGCAGGGAGACAAAATCAAGTCGGCGACGGCGGCCACCGTTGAATTTCTCGGCCGCCTCTACCCCGACGACGAACTAGCTGTCATCACCTTCAACGACGACGTGGTAACCCTCGCCGACCCACGACGAGTGGGTGACGTGGTGGAGACGCTCTCGGATCGGGTGGGGACGCTGGTGGCCGATGGCAATACCGCTCTCTACGGGGCAGTCTGTGAGGCGGCGGCCCTGGCTGAACAACTCAAAGCGGAGGATGAGGCGGCCGGTGAATCGCGCCTGTATGGGATTGTCCTCCTCTCTGATGGGGAGGATACGGTGGGCGACCCCACCGAAACCCGTATGTTCGCCACTTGCCTGCCGGAGACGGCCGAAGCGGAAGGCATCAAAATCTTCCCCATTGCCTTTGGCGAGGACGCCGACGCCGAAGTTCTATCGCGCATCGCCTCGGTGACGGGCGGCAACCTATATACGGCCAACCCCGAGTCCATCAGCAACGTCTACGTGAGCATTTCGGCCGAGCAGTAGCAGAGAAACCAGGTTTTTGGGGAAAAACCTGGTTTCTGGTCTACAATTGAGGCATGGATTTACCGCAGACTTTACACTACGCGGTGGAGACCGCCAAAGCGGCCGGGGCCTTGTTGCGCGAGGGCGTCCGGCAGCAAAAGCACGTGCAGCGCAAAAGCTCGGCCGTTGACCTCATCACCGAATATGACGAGCGGGCCGAGTCGCTCATTGTGGAGCGGCTGCGGGCTGCCTTCCCCGGCCATCGCCTGGTCACGGAGGAGGGGACATCAGATAACTCTGGCCTGGTGGACGTCACTGAACTGACCTGGTACGTTGACCCCCTGGACGGCACCAACAACTTTGTTCACGGCTTCCCCTTCTTCGCCGTTTCCCTGGCCCTCTATGAAGGGGAGCGGCCGCTCCTGGGCATCATTTATGACCCGTTGCGGAACGAGTGTTTTCGGGCTACGCGGGGAGGCGGAGCCTACCTGGATACAGGTGGAGGGCCGCTATTGCGACTGGGGGTTAGCCAGGAAACGCGCCTGCTGGATAGCCTGTTAGCGACCGGCTTCCCTTATGACCGCCATACGAACGACACGAACCTGGCCGAAGCGGCCGCTTTCCTCAAGCGGTCGGGCGGGGTGCGGCGGGCCGGGGCGGCGGCCCTCGACCTGGCTTACGTGGCCGCCGGCCGCCTGGATGGGTATTGGGAGTTCCGGCTGCACAGTTGGGACGTGGCCGCCGGGGCCCTCCTCGTCACCGAAGCCGGTGGGCAGGTGACGAATATGAGCGGCCAACCCCTGACCCTCACCCATGAGGTGTCGTTGATTGCCAGCAACGGCCGCATCCACCCGGCCATACTCGATGTGATTGAGGAGGTGGCAGGTAGCAGGTAGCAGGTGGCAGGTAAGACTTGCCACGTGCCACTTGCCACCTGCCACTCGCCACGTGAACCTCTTGGGTCTCCTCCTCGCCGCCGTCTACCAGGCCCACCAGCGGCACTTCCTGGGCTACCGGCTGGCAGGCTGGCTACGGCTACTGCCTTTGGGGTTAGCTCTAGTAGTATGGGCGCAAGGCGGATGGATGGGTTGGCTGGTGGTTGGGCTGGCCCTGGCCTTAGCCATTCACGTACTCTTTGGGCTGGTCAGGCGGGCTGGCTATATCCGCTTTGTGGCGGAACCGGCCGCGCCTTCAGCCAACGACCATGCGCCGGCCGACAGTCACCGCCTTTCTCTACGAGCCAGTGGCGTCTTTGGCCTGATGGATCGGGAAACGCACGTGGTCGAACGGCCGGCCGAGTGCTGGCGCGTACCCATTGGTGAACACGTCCTCATGGTGCAGGAGCGGCCGGGCAAGTTCCTCTACGAGTTTCTACAACCAGAAAACGTGCAGGAGATTCAACCCGGCCGGCTTATTTTTGGCCCCCACCCCCGCCTGGCCCTGGCTGTGCGTTTTCTCTCCACCTGGGGGCCAGAAGCGGCCGGCTACCAGCACGGCCATTACGTCCGCAACACCGACCACCTGCCCAAGAAGGCCAAGACGATTTATCTTACGTTTGAGACGGAGCAGGAACGGCAGATGGTGTGGAGGAATCTGAAGCGTGAAACGTGAAACGTGAAACGTGACGCCTTTCACGTTTCACTTTATGGAGACAATGACTATCAAAGCAATTATCTTCGACTTCGGCCAGGTGCTTAACGCGCCGGTGGACGAGGCGGCCGTTCAAGCCCACCGGGCGGAATTGGCCGCCCGCCTGGGGCTGCCGGCCGCCGGGCTATGGCCCTATCTATTTGAGGGCGAACCGGCCGCCCGTTGGATGACCGGCCGCCTGAGCTGGGAGCAGTATTGGCAGGAGGTATTGGCCCCAGTCGGCCTAACCGATCCGGCCGACGTAACTGCTTTCTCCCGCGAGGTATTCTGGGGTGGCGAGCAAATTCACCCGGAGATGCGCGACCTGCTGGGACGACTACACGGCCGCTACCAGTTGGCCGTCCTCAGCAACGCCGACTGGACGGATCAGGAGTTGGCCGACGTGCTGACCAATCATTATGGGTTGCCGGCCGGGCTGTTCGATACGATTGTTACCTCCGCTTCGGCCGGGGTGGTCAAGCCCGACCCGGCCATCTTTCACCTGGTTCTACAGCGGCTGGGCGTAGCTCCCCAGGAAGCTGTCTTTACCGATGATATGCCCAACTTTACCAGGGCGGCCGGCCAGCTAGGCTTGCACGCCCACACCTTTACCACCCCGGCCGCCCTGCGAGCATACCTGGCTGAGTTAGGCGTTCTGGTGTAATATTCCATCCGTTCAGGCTGGCAAGAAGGAACTGAGGAAACTCAGGGAACTTTGGGGTGTAAGACGTGGCAGAAGGTTCGGCGCGGTTTGTGGCTCGTTTTGGGTTGATACCCGGCCAGGAGTTCAGGCTGGAAGCGCGGCCGTTGATCTTGGGCCGTGAGCCTCTCAACGACATTCCCCTAAAAGACCCGGAGGTTTCCCGTCGCCACGCTCGCCTGACGCCCCAGAGCGACAGCTTCCTCATCGAAGACTTGGGCAGTACCAATGGCACTTTTGTCAACGGCCGGCGCATTACTACTCCTACTCTCTTGAAGCATGGCGACGTGGTGGATTTTGGCGAGACGGTCAGCCTGATCTTCGTCCAGGCCGGCCGCCCAGTCCCCGAAGGCCAACTGGCGAATCTGGCCCCGACCCTGCTGGACGTGGAATCACCCCTGGCGGTTGAGGCGGGAGTTGCCACCGAGGTGGCCGCCGCGCCGTCCGCAGACGACCAGAAAAGCCAAACTCGCCGGCGGGTGATGGTTGGTTGTGGCTGTCTGTTGGCGGCCGTCTTCTTTTGCGCTGGCCTGCTCTTCTTCCTGGATTCCTACCGGGAGGGGGCCTTGCTCTACTGCGGTCCACTCGAATCACTTCTACGGCCGCTTGTGGAGCTTTCTGGTCAACTGCTGCAATGCCCGTAGGGCAAACTGCTGGTTTGCCTACGCAAGCCGGCGGCTTGCGCCACAGCGGCGGCTTGCGCCACAGCAGCCGGCGGCTTGCGCCACAGCAGCCGGCGGCTTGCGCCACAGTGAGTATCTTGTCCGATAGACCGACTCTACGCTCCCTGGATTTTCAGCCTGTCACTTACGAAGGTGAGTCGCTGTGGCTGCTGCACGATCCTCTGCAATTATCTGACCAACAACTCCTTCTGCCGCCGGCCCTGGCCCAGATGGCCCTGTTCCTGGACGGCCGCCGCAACCTGGAGGAAGTTCGTCGCGCTTTCTACCACCGCTTCCAGGTCTGGCTAGCCGCGGACGTGGTGGCCGATACGCTCCACCAGCTAGACAAAGCCTGCCTGTTGGCGAATGAACGATCCCAGCAAGCTCTGGCCGCTCAACTGGAAGCCTTTCGCGCCCGGCCGCATCGTCCACCGGCTCTAGCCGGCCCAGTCTACCCGGCCGACCCTATCCGCCTCACCCACCTCTTTAACGACTACGCCAATGGCGACCTTATGGACGGCTGGGGCGAATGGCGCGGCCGGGGAATCATCTCGCCCCACATTGACTACCAGCGCGGCGGCCCGGTTTACGCCAAAGTGTGGCGGCGGGCGGCGGCGGCCGTCCAGGAAGCTGACCTGGTTCTCATCTTTGGCACCGACCATAATGGCAGCCCTGGCCGCGTCACCCTGACCCGCTTACCCTACGCCACACCCTACGGGGTTCTGCCGGCCGCTCCCGACGTAGTGGAACACGTGGCCGCCGCGCTGGGTTCTCAGGCTTTCGACGAGGAATTGCACCATCGGACGGAACATTCGATTGAGTTATCGGCCGTGTGGCTGCATCACGTCCGCCAGCAGGCCGGTTTGCCACCCTGTCCCATGGCGCCCATCCTATGCGGCTCCTTCCACCACTTCGTCAGCAACGGCCACCATCCGGCCGACGACCCCCAACTGACGGCGGCAATCAGCGCCTTGCAAGAAGCAACGGCCGGCCGCCGCGCGCTGGCCGTCGCCTCGGTAGACCTGGCCCACGTCGGCCCCAACTTTGGCGATAGCTTCCCGATGGATAGCCAGCGGCGGGCGCGGCTGGTGGAGAGCGACGGCCGGCTCATGGGGGCTATCGCGGCCGGCGACGCGGCCCGCTTCTACCACGAAGTGGCATCGGTCGGCGACCGCCACCGCATCTGCGGCTTTTCCTCTATCTACCTGCTGCTCCGTTACCTGGGCTCGGCCGCCGGTGTCACCGTCGCTTACGAACAGTGTCCGGCCGACCCGCAGAACACCTCTCTCGTATCTATATGCGGTCTTCTGTTACAATAGGCGAGAATTAGGAGATTAGGGGATTTTTGCTTCTCTTAATCCCCCAATCCCCTAATCCCCGCGCAAGAGATACTCACGATGCCCCCTGAAAATCCTGGTTGTCTGGCTGCTCTTATCCCCGTCATCAAGATCATCTCCCATAGTCAAGTCATGGTGATTGAACGGCTGGGCCGCTTCAGCCGCGTCGGCCACAGCGGCGTCAATATCCTCATCCCCTTTCTGGATCGGCCGCGCGCCTTCAGCGCCCGCTACGTCGAGGAAGACGCCGAGGGCAAGAAACACGCCGTTATCCGCACCAGCGTCTACATTGACCTGCGCGAGCAAGTGCTGGACTTTCCCAAGCAGTCGGTGATTACGGCCGACAACGTGGTGATGGAGATCAACGCCATCCTCTATTACCGGGTGATGGATCCGGTCAAGGCTATCTATGGCGTCGCCAACTTCGCTGAGGCCATCGAAAAGTTGACCCAGACCACCCTCCGCAACGTGGTCGGCGAATTGACCCTGGACGATACCCTGAGTTCCCGTGACAAAATCAACCACAAGCTGCTCAACATCCTGGACGAAGCCACCAACAGTTGGGGGGTGGACGTGACGCGGGTCGAGCTACAGGACATCATTCCGCCACCGGACATTCGCCAGACGATGGAGTTGCAGATGACGGCCGAACGGCGCAAGCGCGCCCAACTGCTGGAGGCGGAAGCCAACAAGACTTCGGCTATCTTGAAAGCGGAAGGGCAGGCGGAGGCCCAGATACGGGAGGCTCGCGCCCAACGAGAGGCGGCCGTCCTGAACGCCCAGGGGGAAGCCGAAGCGATGCGCGCCCTGGCTGAAGGACAGGCCAAAGCCCGCCAATTGACCGTGGAAGCGGAAGCGTTGGCCCTCAAGCGGCTGGCCGAAGTAGTGGGTGAGCAGACGGCCGTCCAATACGTGGTTGGCCTCAAATACCTGGAGTCCCTCCAGAAAATGGCCGACGGCCAGGCCACCAAGACCTTTATCCCTTACGAGGCGGCCGGGGCCCTGGGCGCGGCCGGGGCCTTGCGCGAGATGTTCTCGGCTAGTCGGGACCAGGGCAGCAATTGACAGATGAACCGTTTTGTTGTATTGTGCCGCCATTCCAGGCGTCGGATATTTGAGAAACGTCCGGCGTCTTTTCAGACAGATGACCAGTAAAGAACAGTTGCTAGAGGCTTATGCTGACGTAGACCAGGTCGGCAAACGGCTGAACATTCACCCAGAGTCCGTGCGGCGGCTCATCCGCCAGGGCAAGCTGCCGGCCATTAAGTTTGGCAACAAGTGGCTGGTGGAGACGGCCGTCCTGGAACAATTCGCCAGCGGCTATGACCGCCGGCCGGGCAATAAGGCCACACTATTTTGAGAAGAGTTAGCGGGGATTGGGGGATTAGGGGATTGAATGTAAAAAAACCCCCCAATCCCCTAATCCCCGCCAACGAAAACAGGTAAGGCTATGCAGAGAAGACCAGAGGTAGAGAACGCGGCCCGGATTCGGGTGGTGGGGGTGGGCGGGGGCGGCACGAACGCCGTCAACCGCATGATCGAGGAAGGGATTGGCGGCGTAGACTTCGTCGCCGTCAACACCGACGCCCAGGCTCTCACGCGCTCCCTGGCTCCCGCCCGCATCCGTATCGGCGAAAAGCTGACCAAGGGGCTGGGGGCTGGCGGCAAACCCGAGGTGGGCGAAAAAGCGGCCGCCGAATCCGTAGACGCCCTCTACGAAGCCATCAAAGGATCGGATATGGTCTTTGTGACGGCCGGCATGGGCGGCGGCACCGGCACCGGGGCCGCGCCTGTCGTGGCTAAGGTGGCCCAGGGCGAAGGAGCCTTGACCATCGGCGTCGTCACCCGCCCCTTCCAGTTCGAGGGCAACACCCGCGCCCGTAACGCCGAACAGGGTATCGAGAACCTTAAGGAGTTCGTGGACACCCTCATCATCATTCCCAATGACCGGCTGCTGGAACTGGTGGACAAGCGGATGTCGTTGGCTGATTCCTTCCGCCTGGCCGACGACGTGCTGCGCCAGGGTATCCAGGGTATTAGTGAGTTGATTACCGTGCCAGGGCTAATCAATTTGGACTTTGCCGACGTGCGGGCGGTCATGGCCCAGGGCGGCCCGGCCCTCATGGGCGTCGGCCGGGCCGAGGGCGACGACCGGGCGCGTTTGGCGGCCGAGCAGGCCATTAACTCGCGCCTGCTGGAAGTAAAGATTGACGGAGCGCAGGGGGTCCTGTTCAACGTGACGGCCGGCCCCAACCTCAGCCTCTACGAAGTCAACCAGGCGGCGGCGATTATCCGCGAAACGGCCCACCCGGAAGCCAACATCATCTTCGGCGCGGTCATTGACGAGCGCATGGGCGAGGAGATGCGTGTCACCGTCATTGCCACTGGCTTTGAGCAGTACCGGCCGCGCCGCCAGGTCTTGCCTGAGCGGAGTGGGGAACGGCCGTCTTATGGTGCTGGCCCCTCGTCCCGTGCGGCCGATGCGCCCGCCCCCAGCCAACAAAATCTGGAAGTCCCCGCCTTCTTGCGTAAGAAGTAGCGAACGACCGACCCTCACCCCCGGCCCCTCTCCCTGCCAGGGAGAGGGGAGGCGTTCGTTCCCTCGCCCTTTGAGGGAGAGGGTTAGGGTGAGGGTGGGTGTCCCCGATGCCTCACCCCCTCAAGCAGCACCAGATGGCCTATACAGTGAGCGTGGCCCGCACGGCGGCCGCCGACGTCACCGGCTTCCTGTACGATTACTTTGTCGGCCCCAATTGGCCGCAGACGGTAGTCGTTCACAACGTCGAGGAGGAGCCGGCTTACCAGGAATTTGACGTGGATTTGCTGTGGACGGTTTTGGACAAGGGCGGCCGTTTGCGGGTCATCCCCCTGGAAATCAAGGGCGACCGCTACCACCAGACGGGCAACTTCTTTCTGGAAACGGTCAGCAACGAGGGGCGGGGAACGGCCGGCTGCTTTCTTTACACCAGAGCCGAGTGGCTGCTCTACTACTTCGTAGAA
>JBFMFT010000259.1:0-7538 GCA_040751925.1 Chloroflexota bacterium | reverse complement strand
GGTTCAACTCTTGGTTGCAGGTCAGAATCTCGCCCGAAGGCAGCATCAGGACAAATTCCTGGATGTGGTCGCCAATTGGCCCCACCTTCCAGGCGTTCTTGCCATGCACGTTCATCCCCGCGCAGCCGCCGAGGGTGGTCATCATCGTGCCGGTGACGACCGGCGGCCACCAGCCGTCTTCCAGGGTGTATTGCCACAACTGCTGAATGGTGACGCCCGGCTCGACCCGTATCCGGCCGCTATGGGGGTCCCAGGCCAGGATGCGGTTTAGCCGACGCAAGTCGAGGACGATGTTCTCACTATTCAGGGCGGCGTCGCCGTAGCTGTTGCCGCCACCGCGCAAACCCACCGTCCGGCCGCTTGCCTGGGCCAGCTCAAACACGTCGCGCACGCCGGCTACGGTGGACGGCCGGTAGACGTAGCCCATCGCCGCCGACGCTCCACCCCAGGCGGATACCTTCTCTAAACGGGCGGTCGGCAGGGCGGCCGGGGCGATTTTGGATTTTGGATTTTGGATTTTGGATTGTAGTTTGACAGCCATCACTTCATAAGTTCCCCCAAGTTCCTTCAGTTCCCAGGGAATTGAAGGAACTTGGGGGAACTCAAGAAAATCCCCCAATTCCCGCCTCAGATATTCAGGCGGCGGAAGAGGAAGGAGGGAATGTGGCGGAGAATGAGCATGATCAACGCCCAGCGGCCGGGGACGTAAACCGTTTGCCGGCCGCGTTCCATCGCCTGGACGATCTGGCGGGCGGCGGCCGTCGCCGTGATGGCCCCTCTCGTCCGGCCGGACTGCCGCAGCATGTCCGTATCCACAAAGCCGGGCTTAATCGTTGTCACCCGCACGCCCCGGTGTGTTAGCCGGTTTCGCAGCGATTCCAGGTAGGTGGTCAGGCCGGCCTTGCTGGCATGGTAGGCGGGGTTGGCCCGCCGGCCGCGATCGCCGGCGACCGAGGAAATGCCCACGATGTGACCGCTACCGGCCCGCTCGAAGCGGACGGCCGCCTGACCTAGCCAGGCCATCGCCCCCAGCAAGTTCACCTGGATCATGCTGGCCTCTTTGTCAAAGTCATATTCCTGGGCGGCGACAGGGTGCAAGACCCCGGCCACGTATAGGATCACCTCCAACCCGCCCAGGTCGTTGGCGATGGTCTGGAATAGACCAGGAATCTCCTCGAAGTGGGTTACGTCGTGGGGATAGGCCAGGGCGCAAGGGGTATCCGGCCGTTGGGCGTTCAACGTGTGGCACAGTTCGGCCAATCGCTCCTGGCGGCGGGCGACGGCCGCCACGCGGTAGCCCCGGCTGACCAGTTCGCGTACCAGGGCCTTGCCAATGCCCGACGACGCCCCGACGACGATGGCCCGCCGCTGGGGTTCGAGCGGCCGGTCTGGAGGAATAGAAACACGTTCTTTCAATGAGGTACTCCGGCAGCAACAATTTTTGCCCCTGATGGGGCAAGCTCTCTGCCACTGGATTGATCATACCGTTCAGATAGCTTCTTGCCAACTTCTGGCTAAGGTGTAGGGCAAGATTTCATCTTGCCCTACACCTTCTTCGAAAATAGGACGCTGATGACGCGGATGAACGCGGATTTTCATTTATCGTGGTGCGTCACCACCCATGTAAACTCCTGTATAATTAGGTTAGAATCTGAATGGACAGAAGTCATGAACAGAATGTTGATTCTGGCCCAGGAGTGAAAGGCCAGAGGAGGGTGGCGTTATGATGCCAGACTTGATCCATTACTCCCTTCTGGATGCTTTGCGCGGCCGTCGCTCGCGCCGCTTTGGTTGGGGCATGAAGATCGAGGAGGGGCCCTTCACCTACCAGAGCCAGCACCCCCCCCTGCCCTTGACTGAGGAAGAGGAAGCGGCCCTGGCCTTTGCTGCCTGCGGCCTGACTGGCTACGCCCTGGCCGACCTGGCTTATGGCCCAGGACAAGGTGGCAGTATGTTGCTGGGACTGCTCGGCCGCACCGTGGGCAGCGCCGACGCCATCCACTCCGTCTCGCTGGTCATCACCGACGACGAGGCTACCTACTGGCTTAAACGGCCGCAGGACTTTGGCCCGGCCGAAGTGCCTGAACTGGCACGGCTGGCGGAGCAAGCCGGGGGACTAAAGGAATTGAAGGAACTGTACCAGCGTAGTCGGGTGAAGATTGCCGACGGCCGCGCCGCCCCGCCTGTGCAGCCTGGTTATAACTTCAATCTCAACCGCTGGTCGCTCTACGCTCCAAGCGGAACGTACCTGGTTTTCATCAACGAGCTGACGGCCCTTTATATCAACGCCCTGCTGGAATCCTTTGACGAGGCGATGGGCCTGTTTGTCGTAGACGAGCGGGCTGCTTTTCGACCGGCCGGCCTCGGCCGCTTTGCCCGCAGCAAGGGCGGCCACCTGATCGATGACCCAGCGGCCGGCCGCTTGCTGACGATCCAGGCTTTGGAAATGGCCCTGGCCGAAGCGGTGGCGATTGAGCAGGGCATGATGCTGCAAAACGTCGGCCTCATGGCCCAGGCTTTGGGCCTGGGGGGCTTCCCTAACTTTGCCCCCCACCCCTTTAGCTGGTTCGAGGCCCTGGGTTTCCGCATGGGGACCATGCCGGCCAGTCGTTATCTGGGGGCGAGTAAGCTGCTGGCGGCCGGGGCGCGCCTCCTCGGCCGTGATCAGCCTGTGCCTTATCCTCTCGGCCTCGAACGGGATGGGGTTGTCTTGTTGCAGCCGTATTGCCCACCCTATTACCCCACCATGACGGCGGCCGTGCAAGCGGTCGTCGAGCGCAAATTCGGCCAGCAAGGTGTCTTTCGGGGGGGGGCTGTGGATAGCCAATGGCGCGACCCGGTGGGGGCCACGGCCCTGATCCCTCCGCCCAGCGAACAAGCTATCGAGGCCACCATTGCCTATTGCGAATACGTCTACTGGCGTTACGGCCGCTTCCCCGCCTACAGCCCACCCTTCCGCACCGTCATGGGCTACCAGGCCACCCACGTGGACGTAGAGTTCTATGACCGCTTCTTCCACCCGGCCGCCCTCACCGACACCCAGCGTAAGCACCAGCACTGAAAATGAACCAGCGAGGTAACTATTCAGCCAGAAACCAGGTTTTTCCCTGGCAGAGCGTGATTATTGGCAACAAAAAACCTGGTTTCTTCAGAGGGCCTGAATAGTTACCCAGCGAGACTTTATTCAGGTGGTGGTGAAGATTCGGGGAGATAACGGGCGGTTTCCGTTAAGAAGCTCGACAGGGGCACGGCCGTGACCCGCTCGGCCAACGGATACGGCCGCTCGCCAGGGTAGATGACCACTAGCTGATCCAATTTCAGGTCGTCCAGGGCTATCCGCATGGAAGGGGTCAGGCGCGGGGCGTCCACCCGTTTGCACTCGATCCCCAGGCGACGGCCATCTTTGAGCAGAAGTAGGTCCAACTCTGCGCCGTTGTGGGTGGCCCAGAAGAAGGCTTCCTCCGGCCGGATGGCCTTCAACACTTCTTCGATAGCGTATCCTTCCCACGATGCGCCCAGGCGGGGATGGGTTAATAACTCTACCTCGGAGCGGATGCCCAGGAGGTAATGGAGCAGGCCGCTGTCGCGGAAGTAGATTTTGGGCGACTTGACCTGGCGTTTCTGTAGATTGGCGTGCCAGGGGGGTAGCTGGCGCACCATGAAAAGCTGGTCCAATAAGTCCAGATAGCGCCGGACGGTGGACTGGCTGAGACCCAGGGTGCGGGCTGGCTCGGCCGCGTTCCAGGCCTGACCATGATAATGGGCCAACATTGTCCAGAAGCGTAGCAAGGCCGGCGCAGGGAGATTGATGCCCAATTGGGGCAAATCCCTTTCCAGCAAGGTCTGGACGAAGTTCTTGCGCCAGGCCACGCTGTCGGCCTCGGTGGCGGCTAAGAAGGAGGGTGGAAAGCCACCGCGACGCCAATGGGCCGGCTGGGCCTTGACGCCCACTTCGGCCAGGCTGAAGCCGCTCAGTGTGATGATTTCCAGGCGGCCGGCCAGCGATTCGGACGACTGGCGCAGCAGGTCAGGTGACGCGCTGCCCAAGACCAGGAAGCGAGAGGGTATTTTTGTCACTAAATGGCTAGATATGGCGGTCATGGATGATAATTGAATCCAATTCAATTATCGGTTCAATTATCGGTCTGGTTGACACTTTGGGTCTGGTTGACAGTTTGTGGGCGCGGCCGGGTTGGGAGCGCAGGTTTTTTGAGAATAGTGTACCACGAGTTGTTAAACAGGCTGTTTAGTGGGGGGAGGGGTTTAAGGCCGGCCGCTTTTCCCACTTCCGGCCGCCCATGCTATAATTGTGCATCTATGCACAATACTCTCTCCTTTCAAGACATCATTCTCCGCCTGACGGAGTTTTGGCAAAAACACGGCTGCCTGGTCTGGCATCCTTACAATGTCCAGGTGGGGGCCGGCACGATGAACCCGGCCACCGCCCTGCGCGTGCTGGGGCCGGAGCCCTGGAACGTGGTCTACGTGGAGCCGAGCATCCGGCCGGACGACGGCCGCTTTGGGGAGAATCCCAACCGGATGCAGTGGTTCTATCAAATGCAGGTCATCCTCAAACCCGACCCCGGCAACTCCCAGGAGCTTTATCTACAAAGTCTGGAGGCCATTGGCATTGACCAGGAGCAGCACGATATTCGTTTCGTCGAGGACAATTGGGAAAGTCCGGCCCTGGGCGCGTGGGGCTTGGGCTGGGAGGTGTGGCTGGACGGCCAGGAGATTACCCAGTTCACCTATTTTCAGCAGGCGGGCGGCCAAAATCTGGAGCCGGTCTCGGTGGAGATTACCTACGGCCTGGAACGGATCGCCCTGGTTTTGCAGGGGGTGGAGAACGTCTGGCAGATTGACTATGGGGCCGGCGTGCCTTACGGCGACCTGCTGCTGCAAAACGAGATTGAACATTGCCGCTATTACTTCGAGGTGGCTGACGTAGACGCGCTCAAGATGGTTTACGACACTTACGAAAACGAGGCTAAACGCTGCCTGGCGGCCGGGCTGGTCATCCCTGCCCACGACTACAACCTGAAATGCTCTCATCTGTTTAACGTCCTGGACACGCGGGGGGCGATTGGCGTTACCGAGCGGGCCAACTACTTCCGCCGGATGCGCGCCCTCTCCCGCCAGGTGTCGGAGATGTTTCTGGAACAGCGGTTGCGGAAGGAGTATCCGCTGTTGGAGAATAAGCAGTGGGAGGCGGCAAGTGACAAGGAGCAAGTGGCAGGTAGCAGGTGGCAGGTGGCAGGTGGTACGACCCAGCCCCTAACCTCCACCCCCCAACCCCTCCTCCTAGAAGTCGGGACGGAGGAGTTGCCGGCCGGCGACCTGACGGCCGCTTTGGCCCAGTTGCGGGTTTCTGTGCCGGAGCTGTTGCGCCAGTTGCGCCTGGAGCATGGCGAGATAGTAGTGGACGGGACGCCGCGCCGGTTGGCCGTTTACGTGGAAAGGGTGGCCGGCCGCCAAACCGACCTGGCCACAGAAGTCAAGGGGCCGCCGGCCGACCGCGCCTTTGACGTGACCGGCGCGCCCACCCAGGCGGCTCTGGGCTTCGCCCGCAGCAAGGGGGTCAGCCCGCAGGAATTGACGGTCATGGAGGAAGGCGGCCGGCGGTACGTGGCGGCCGTCGTGCGCCAGGCGGGACGGCCGGCGGTCGAAGCGCTGGCCGAGGCTTTGCCGGGGCTGATTGGGGGGATTAAGTTCGACAAGGTGATGCGCTGGAACCAGACCAACGTCGCTTTCAGCCGGCCGGTGCGCTGGCTGCTGGCCATGTTCGGCGAGCAGATTATCCCCTTCACCTACGCCGGCGTTCTAAGCGACTGTGGCACGCGCGGCTTACGCGCCGACGGTTGGACTGAGGCTTTCTTGCCCCAGGCCGGCAACTATCTGAGCGTGATGGACGGGCTGGGGATTACCTTACGGGTCGAGGAACGCCGGATGATGATTCGCCGGGAGGTGGACCAGCTGGCGGCCGAAGTGGGCGGCTTCGTGCCAGATGACCCGGCCCTATTGGACGAAGTGGCTAATCTGGTGGAGCGGCCGACGGTTCTGCGCGGCCGGTTTGATGAGCGTTTCTTGCGCCTGCCGCCGGAAGTCCTGGTGGCGGTGATGAAGAAGCACCAGAGATACTTTCCGGTCTATAAACATCGGCTGTCTTCGGAGACAGCCGATGTTCTGCTCCCCTACTTCATTGCCGTCCGCAACGGCGACGAGCAATACCTGGACGTGGTGACGGCCGGCAACGAACACGTCTTGCGCGCCCGCTTCGCCGACGCCGAGTTCTTCTACAACAAGGATACCCGCCGCCCCCTGGCTGACTTCCTGCCCCGCCTGGGTACGTTGACCTTTCAGGCCAAACTCGGCTCGATGCTGGACAAGGCGCGGCGGGTGGAGAAGTTGACGGGGGAGGTGGCCCGCCTGTTGGCTTTGAGCGGCGAAGAGACGGCCGTCGCCCAACGAGCGGCGGCCCTGGCCAAAGCCGATCTGGCCACCAGCCTGGTGGTGGAAATGACCTCTCTCCAGGGTATCCTGGGCGGCCATTACGCCCGGCTCTCTGGCGAACCGGCAGCGGTGGCGGCGGCTATTGCCGAACAATACCAGGCGGTCAGCCGGACGCGGCCGGGGCTGGCCCTGGCCCTGGCCGACCGGCTGGATAGCCTGGTGGGTCTCTTCGCCGTCGGGTTAGCCCCCAAAGGCTCTAACGACCCCTTTGCCCTGCGCCGGGCGGCCATCCAGATTGTTGAGAACCTGCTGGCGAATCAGGTGGAGTTGGATTTGCGGCCGGCCCTGGAAGCGGCGGAGGTGTTGCTGATAACGGAAGGAACTCGACCGGCAGTTCCCTCAGCTCCTTTAGTTCCCTCAGCTCCCATGACTGTCCTGGACTTCATTACCGGCCGCCTGGAAGTGGTTCTGCAAGAACGGGACTACCGCACGTCGGTGGTGCGGGCCGCGCTGGCCGAGCAAAGTCATAATCCCTACGCGGCGGCGCGGGCGACGGCCGCCCTGAGTGAAGTGGTAACGTTAGACGAGTGGCCGGCCTTGCTGGACGCCTACGCCCGCTGTGTGCGTATTACCCGCAGCCAGCCGGAAAGTTACGAACTGCGTCCGGCCGCCTTTCATCTGCCGGCCGAGAAAGCGTTGCTGGCGGCTTATCAGCAGGCGGCGGCCGTTCGTGATGGCACGGTCGCCAATTTCGTCGCCATCTTGCGGGAGATGCGGCCGGCCATCAGCGACTTCTTTGACCGCGTGTTGGTAATGGATGAGGATGCGGCCGTGCGCCAGAATCGCCTGGCCCTTCTGCAACACATTGCCGGCCTGGCCCACGGCATTGCTGATTTATCCCAACTTGAGGGGTTCTAGGTAGCTGTTATGGAATACCAGATTGCTTTATCACCTGAACTGGGGGTCAGCCCGGCCGACTTCGTGGCCGCCTGGAACGAAACGGCCGCCTGTCGTGCGGTGGCTACGGCCGGCCTGGCCGAATCCACCTCCCGCCACTACGACCCCAGCCTGGTGGCGGCGGCCGCCCT
>JBFMFT010000258.1:0-7564 GCA_040751925.1 Chloroflexota bacterium | reverse complement strand
TGGAGCCGCTCATACCCGCCCTGGCCCAAAACCTGGCCGGTAGCCTGATTCTGTCTAGCCAGTTGGGTGAGGCTGAGGATTCTTTTACCCTGCATTACCACTCCGGCCGCCAGCTAGACCTCTACAGTGCGACGGTGGGGCGCGATTACATCCTGGCCCTGCTGTTTGAGAGCAACCGGCGGCGCGGCCGGATTGGAACGGTCTGGGTTTTCGCCCAACGGGCCGGCCGTGAGTTACTGAAAAACCTGCCAGGTCTGACAGACCTGACAGGTTTGGATGGGTACTGGGAGACGGCCGTGCAAGCGGCCGGCCGCCAACCGCCTAAACGTGAAGGGCTACTTTCTCTGGCGGAAGCCCAGGCTCAAGGCCTGGTCAAGCTCCCTCCTGATCAGTAGAAACCTGGTCTTGTATTGACTCTACCAACCCGCCCTCACCCCAACCCTCTCCCCAAGAGGGAGAGGGAACAAAGCCTTCCCCTCGCCCTGGTAGGGAGAGGGCGTAGAGGGTGAAGGTGAGTAGATGCCGTTCCCCAGGTAGACAGTAGTCCTGCCCCGGCAGTACCAGAGCCAGCCCGTCGAGTAGAGGAGCACCAGAGGAGAGCAGCCCAAACCTCCGGCCGTAGCCCCTTCTTCCTGGGTTGACGGTCTCATTGAGGGTGTCCCCCCCACCTCCCTATCATGTTGCGTAAAGATTTCTCAGAAACCGAGTTTCTGCCAGAAACTCGGTTTCTATCATGGAAGGAAGCGCAACGTGATAACTATTTTCTCCTCGATTAAACAATTGACCTGGTATTCCAGGTTGTTTAAGCCCAGGGTCATGGGACTGGCTCTGCTCCTCTTGCCCCTCTTATTAGCGACGGGATTTACCGGCCAACGGCCGCAGACGGCCGCCTTCACCAACCCTTCTGTACGCGGTTTGCCCTTCGGCCCGGCCAAACTCCCCTCTTCTCTTTACCGTTTTCCCTACACCAGCACTGGCCTGCAACCCGAACCGGAAGAGGTGATCAGCGAGCTCGACGAGGCCCGCGCGGCCGGGATGCGCGTCTTAATCAACCTGGCCGGCGACGAGGATACCTTCAAGGATGCCGACGGCCGCTTTTCCCTGGCACTGTGGATACAGCGAGTAGACCGTTTCCAGGGCATTGACCTGGACAGCTACGTGGCTGATGGCACGCTGGCTGGTCACTTCCTCTTTGACGAGCCGTTCAATGCCAACCGCTGGAACGGCCAGGTCTCTTACGCGGACATTGAAGCGACGGCCGCCCACAGCCACCAGCTATGGCCCTCGCTGCCGGCCGGAGTGACTTCTAACTTTGGCTTCCTGGCCGGCGGCGCGCCCTGGCACTCGCTGGATTTCGCCATTGTGCAATACGCTACCTGGCGGGGGGATTTTAACGAGTGGATGGCCGACCAGCTAGAGTTGCGAGGGCAGTTGAACCTGGGTCTGGTGTGGAGCATGAACATTGTCGAGGGGAATGACAATGAAACGCGCATGACGGCCCAGCAGATTCGCACCTGGGGCGCGGCTTTGGCGGCCGTGCCGGAAGCCTGCCTGCTGACGCTGACCCAATATAACGCCGATATGTTCAGCCAGGCCGACATCATCCACGCCATGCGGCGGGTGGGCAAAGTGGCCCGCGACCGCAACCCGGCCCCGTGCGCTTACTAAAGTAGGTCATGCTTTTAGCTTGAACGGAGGCGGTCAAGTTGGAAACGTGACCTACAAGTAGGTCAAGTTGGAAACGTGACCTACAAGTGGGTCAAGTTGGAAACGTGACCTACTTACTCTTCTAGGGCCATCTGCACGGCCTCGTAGGCATCCACCAGCCCATAACCGGCCGCATTGTTGGGGCTAGTGTTGGTGGGGACGCAACCGGGCAGGCGGCCCGTGTACGGCCGGGCAGTGGCGGTCAGAATGGCCTCGGTGCGCTCAATGTCGCCGATGAGCGTAGGATTGGCTGACCAAATCAAGGCCACCACACCAGCCACGTGGGGGCCGGCCATCGAAGTTCCCTCCAAAGAAGCGTAAGTGCTTTGGGGAAAGGCGGAGAGAATGTCTTGGCCGGGAGCCACCACGTCCGGTTTGGTCCGGCCGCTGCCATCCACCTCCACTGGCCCCAGGCTGCTAAAGAAGGCCAACTCGCCCTCCTGGTTGATGGCTCCCACCGAGAAGACCTCGTCGTACAAGGCAATGGGGTCGTTGATAGTGCTACAGCCGGCCGTCCCTTCGTTGCCGGCCGAGGCGACGACGAAGATACCAGCCGCCCGTAGGGCCTGGACGGCCGCCAACAATGCGCCGGGGTCACACCCCTCTATCTCTGGACAGCCCCAGGAATTGTTCAATACGTCGGCGGCTAAAGAGGGGTCGCCGTCGTGGAAAGGGTCGCCATTCAGGGGAAAGGGGGCCAACATGAATTGCAGGCAGTCCAGGTAAAGGGCTGGGTTGCCCAGGTTGCGGGCCAGATTCACACAGCCGATCCACTCTGCGCCAGGGGCGACGCCGGTCATTTGCCCGACGATGGAACCCAACGTATGCGTGCCGTGCCCGCCCAGGTCGGACGGGGCAGTTGTGTGATGCCAGGGGTCATACCAATTATAGTCGTGGCGACCCCCTTGCCCCCGGTAACTAGCGGCCAATTCAGGATGGTCGCCCTGGACACCGGAATCGGATTGGCCGATGACCACTCCCGCGCCAGTTACGCCAAATTCCCGCCAAACTCGATCCGCGCCGATGAGGGTTAAGTTCCAGGGCGGCTCAGTGGGCGCGGCCTCCTGGCCACGGCCGCTAGGAATAGGTTCGGGCAACGGCCGCAGCCGGGGGCTGTCCAGCACACGGTCTACCTCCGGTCGCCGGGATAGCCAGAGACGCATAGCCAGGCCACCCTCCACCTCAATCGCATTAACCAGGTAATAAGGGGTGTAGTCCAGGCCCAGCCGTTCCAGGTCGGTTCGCAGGGCAGCCTGGTTCGTCTCGGCCTGCTTGACCAGGGTTTGGTAGACCACCTGGCGGCGTCCGTCCACGTTGCTTATCGTCGCGGCGGCCGACAGATCGGCCTGCTCTTTGAGGATGACGAAAAGCCGCTCGCCGTAGAAGCCGGGCTGGCCAGCCCGCAGGTAGAGGACGCCCGCTAACAACCAGGCGACGGCCGTGCTAACCCTCAGCCCTGCTCCCTTCGAGGGCGGGGGGAGGGAGCGCCGGCGGAGAGCGTAGAGGATTAGCCCGGCCGACCAGCCAACGAGCATCGTCGCCCCGGCGGCCTGGAAGGCCCATTGGGAGATTTCGCCGAGGCCCAGGATCAGCAGTAACTCGTCGGGGTCAACCAGGAGGAGCGGCCCGGCCGTCGCCAGCCCCAATAGCCAGGCCAGAGGTAGCCAGCCCCTTCGCACCGGCGGCCGGGCCAGGGCGGTTAAGGCCCAGCCCAATGAGGATAGGGTGAACATCAACAGGAGTTGAGCGCCGTTGAAGCCGAAACCGGCGGCCATGATGAGCAGCGTTGCCCCGGCCACCCAACCGCCCAGAGCCAGGTGGCGGCCGGGCTGGTCATCAGCCGCCTGGCGCAAGGGTTGTAGCCAGAAGGTGTCCAGGGTTAGTCCGGCGGCCAGGCCAAATAGGAGCGCGGCGACCAGGTTGAGAGCGGTATCTAGCCAGGAACCCAATGCGCCCCAGGCCAGCCAGGGGTAAGTCAGAAGGGCGGAAATGAGGAAGGTTGAAGGTTGAAGGTTGAAGGTTGAAAGTTGGGGGTTAGGGGCTGGGGGGGGGCGGCGGCGAATGAGCAGGAGTAGAAGGGTGAGATAGAGAAGGGTGAAGAGGATTTGCAGGAGGGCGGCCATTTGGGACGCTGTGCCTTTGACCAGACGCACCGGCGAGAGGAGGAGGACGAAGGCAGCGGCCGCCACCCACGTTTGGTAGGCCGGCCGGTAACGGGGATTCTGTTGCCTTCGGGCCAGGAGGCGGCAAGGGATGAGAAGGAGGAGGCTATGCAGGAGGGAGAGGGCGAACCAGGTCCAGCCGGGCCAGGCCAGCCCGACGATCATCACTGCCTGTTCAGCGCTCCACCCCAAAAAGTGAATGGCCAGCGAACAGACGATCACCCAGACTAGAGCCACCAGGAAAAGAAATCGGCCACTCATCTGTGGAGCTGTAGGCAATCCGCCGGATTGCCCGCAATCCCGCAATCCGGCGGATTGCGCTACATAATCCGCCGGATTGCCCGCCCGCAATCCAGCGGATTGCGCTACATTGCCTCCTCGCTCCCGGCCGGTATCTCCAGGTTGTCCAGGAGGCGGCTAATTTGGTCGGCTTGCAGGAGGGTTGCGTCCCAGTGAAAATGGAGTTGCGGTACCGTTCGCAGGGAGAGGCGGCCGGCCAACTCCCGCCGCAGAAAGCCGGCCGCATTGGTCAAGCCGGCCATCACTTCCGCCTTACGCTCCTCGTCGCCCAGGGCATGGACGTAAATATCGGCGTACTGTAACTCACGGTCAATCCTGACCTCGGTAATGGTTACGTCGTGCAGACGGGGGTCGCGCAAGTCGCGCCGGAACAACTCGCTCAAAATGGTCTGGACGTGGGCGGCCGTGCGCCGCTGGCGAATCTTACTCATCTGATTTTGGATTTTGGATTTTGGATTTTGGATTTGGTCCGGTTCCAAAATCCAAAATCTAAAATCCAAAATTAGATCATCCACTCGTCTTTTGACTGACGAAGAACTCGACGAGGTCGCCGGGCTGGAACTCGCTGAAGCCGTCCAGGCTGACGCCAAACTCGAAGCCGGCCTTGACCTCGCGCACATTCTCTTGCAGGTGTTTCAGGCTGCCCACGTTGCCGGTGAATAACAGTTGGTTGTTGCGGATGACCCGCGCTTTGGCGTTGCGGCGGGCTTCGCCGGAGCGCATATAGCTGCCGGCCACCGCTCCCACCTGGCGGATGCGAAAGACCTGGCGCACCTCGGCCCGGCCGATAATAACGTCCTCGTAGACCGGCCCTAACAATCCCTTGAGGGCCTTTTCTACATCCTCAATTAAGTTGTAGATGATGCTGTAGGTTTTGATCTGGACGCCTTCGGCGCTGGCGGTAGCGCGGGCGGCGGCGTCTATTTCCACGTTAAAGCCCAAAATCACCGCCCCCGAGGCTGCCGCCAGCATCACGTCATTCTCCGTGATATTGCCGGTACCGGCATGAAGCACTTCCAGGCCAACCGCCTCTGTACCCAATTTGTTGAGCGAGTTGACAATCGGTTCCAGCGAACCCTGCACGTCGGCCTTGATAATCAGGTTCAGCGTCTTGGCTTCCCCTTCTACCAACCGCTCATAAAACTCGTCCAGGCTAATGCTTTTGCGAGCGGCGACTGGCTGGCGGGCGCGTTGGACAACCCGGTCGGCCACCACCTTGCGGGCGACCTTCTCACTCTCCACCACCGTAAACTGCTCACCCGCTTGCGGCACGCTGTTCAAGCCAGAGACGGAAACCGGCACGGCCGGGCCAGCCTGCTCCACCCGCTTGCCGGTAAAGTCAAACATGGCCTTGATGCGGCCGTAATGATCGCCCACCAACAGCGTATCACCCACCTTCAGCGTGCCGTTTTGGATCAGAAGCGTGGTTGAGATACCCCGCCCCTTTTCAATGCGGGCCTCCAACACCGTGCCGGCCGGTTCGGCCTGGGGGTTGGCGCGCGGCTTCATTTCTTCGGCCGTCAGCAAAATTGCCTCCAGGAGATCGTCAATCCCCAACTTCAGCTTGGCCGAGACGGGAATCACCAGGGTACTTCCATCCCATTCGTCTGGCGTGAGGCCCATGTCGGCCAGTTGGCGTTTAACCCTCTCGACGTTGGCGTTGGGCAGGTCTACTTTGTTGAGGGCAACGATAATCGGCACGCGGGCGGCGCGGGCGTGGTCGGCCGCTTCACGGGTTTGGGGCATCACCCCATCATCGGCGGCCACTACCAGGATAGCAATGTCCGTCACCTGGGCTCCCCGCGCCCGCATGGCCGTAAAGGCTTCGTGGCCGGGCGTGTCCAGAAAGGTGATCACGTCCCCATTATAAGTAGCCTGGTAAGCCCCAATGTGTTGGGTGATGCCGCCGGCTTCACCGGCCGTCACGTTGGTATGGCGAATGGCGTCCAGAAGGGAGGTTTTGCCGTGATCCACGTGACCGAGCATGGTGATAATCGGCGGCCGGGCGATCAGGTCCCGTTCGGCCTCGCGGGCCAACGCCTGCCGCCAGGCCGGTGTCTCCCCTTCCTCCTCTTCCTCCTCCTCGACGTGCTGCGACACCGCCTCAAAGCCCATCTCTTCGGCGACGATAGCCGCCGTGTCAAAATCAATCTGCTGATTGATGTTGACCATGATGCCGTTGGACATCAGCTCCTTGATCACGTCAATGGGGCTGACCCGCATCAGGTTCGCCAACTCACGCACAGTGAGAAATTGGGGTAGTTCGATCAGGGTTTTCGTTTGGGCCATAACATCTGATTTTGGATTTTGGATTTTGGATTTTGGATTTGGCCCGGTTCCAAAATCCAAAATCTAAAATCCAAAATTATCCGGCCGGAAGGCGGCCATTGCCTCTCTTTCAGCCACCGAAATTACAACGCCCAGGGCTTGTTCCAGCGCCTGGCCGATTAAAGCCTTATCCCAGCAGGCTGCTTGGTCGCACAGGTAAGCCCCCCGGCCGTTACGTTTGCCGGTAGGGTCAATGACCACACCACCCTCAACCGTCCGCACCACCCGCGCCAGCCGCCGCTTGTCTCTCTTTTGGCGACAAACAACGCAGGTGCGCTGGGGGACGTGCTTGGGGCGAGGGCCTTTCATCGTTCTTTACGCAATACGCAATACGTGTTGCGTATTGCGTACTAGAGGTTGTCCGGCCAGAAGTCGTCCGCCTCCCCCGATTCTTCCCAATCGGGACGGCGACGACTACCCTTGCGCGCCCTCTTGACAACCACGCGTTCTTTGCTTTCGTCGTAGACCAGTTGCTTGCCTTTCTGTTTCTTATCTTTTTCGGCCTTCGCTTTTGCTTCTTCGTCTACGGAGGGGGCGGGCCGGGCCACGACTACCACTGGCTTCGGTTTGCTGGGCTTGGGTGGCTCGACGGTCGGCACGACCACCAGTGGCTTGCTCAGGTCTTCCACCGGCGGTTTAGCCCCCTCTTCCGCTTCGGCCGGGGCTGCAACTACCTCCACCACTGGCTCGACGGCCGCCGGAGGTTCAGCCACACTCTCGGCCGGGGCCGGTTCGGCGGCGACAGCGATAGCCTCGGCTGGAGCGACGGCCGGGGCCGCTTCTATTTCCACAACCAGGCCAACCTCTGCGCCAGTCTCATCCACGAAGCGGAACTTGTGGATGGCCTCTTTGACTTCAGCCAAAGCCTTATCGCCAAAGCCATCCAGCCCTAGCAAGTGGTCATCGCCCATTTCCAGGCGCACCATCAGGTCGCCAATCGAGTTGATTTCGTTATCCACCAGCACGT
This sequence comes from Chloroflexota bacterium, assembly GCA_040751925.1. Classification (GTDB taxonomy): domain Bacteria; phylum Chloroflexota; class Anaerolineae; order Promineifilales; family Promineifilaceae; genus JBFMFT01. The sequence goes on along the minus strand of JBFMFT010000258.1, from coordinate 100 downwards.
TGAAGACCCGCGTTGGCAAATGGAGCTTGTCAATGGACAAATCCCAGGCCGCCTTGGGTACGTGCTTGCGGGCGATCATACGCTGCTTGCGAATCTCGTC
>JBFMFT010000257.1:0-7581 GCA_040751925.1 Chloroflexota bacterium | reverse complement strand
GGCGATGGGTCAGGCCAATTGACCGTCCGCATTTGGTCCAATAACCAGGCCGCCAATGATCCCGACCACCATGTGGAGCTAATTCTGAACGGCCGTTCGCTGGCCGACCACTTTTGGGACGGTATCCAATCGCAGACCATCCACTTGGAGCTAGACCCCGGTTCGTTGCGGCCGGCCGATAACACGCTAACCATCCGTGCGCCAGGTGACACGGGGGCGGCCGGCGAAGCCCTCTACATTGACTGGATTCACCTGACCTACCAGAGCCGCCTGACGCTCGGCCAGGAACAACTGGCCTTCACCAGCGAGGCCGCCGTCACCACTATTGAAGGAGGCGGCCGGGAACTCTTGTTCTTTGACGTGACCAACCCGGCCGACCCCGTTTGGCTGACCGGCGCAGTGATTGAGCAGGACGAGGCGACGTTGGCGACGGCCGCCGGCGAGTTTGTGGCCTTGCCGCCGGACGAGGCTTCACCGCCAGAGATTAGCCCCGTCCCCCAGTGGCCGGACGCCCTAAAGGACAGCGACCAGGGGGCGGATTACCTGGCGATTGTCGCCAGCGTAGAAGGGTTTGCGGAGACCCTGCAACCGCTCCTGGATTTTCGCCAGCAAGAAGGGCTGCGGGTGCGTTCGGCGCCGTTGGCCCAGGTCTACGACGAGTTTGGCTACGGCCGTCAGGACCCGGCGGCCATTCGGGATTTCCTGGCCTATGCCCAGGCCAACTGGCAACCGCCCGCCCCGCGCTTCGTGCTGCTGGTGGGTGACTCTTCGTATGATTTGAATGGCTTTACCGACAGCCCCAACCAGGAGTTGTTGCCCACTTACCTGGTCTACACAGAGTTCGCCGGTTACGTCGCCAGCGACACCTGGTTTACGATGTTGGACGGCGACTCATTGGCCCCCAACCTGGCCATCGGCCGCTTCCCCGCCCAAACGGTCCGCCAATTGGAAACAATGGTCAACAAGACCCTGGCCTACGAGCAAGCCACGGGCAGTGAATGGCTCGACCGGGCCTTGTTGGTGGCCGACGACGAATCGAGTTTTAACGTGGCCTCGGATCAGTTGGCCGGCCGTTTAGAGACGGCCGACTTTGCTATCCAAAAGCTATACATGACCGAGGACGAGGAGATTCACGACGAAATCATCAGCGCGCTCAACCAGGGGGTGGGTATCCTGAACTACGTGGGGCATGGGAGCATTGACGTGTGGGGGGATGAGCGGGTCTTGAAGGCGGAGGATACCACCAATTTCTTCAACCGCGAACGGCTGCCTATCTTCACCACTTTTACCTGCCTCAATGGTTATTTCAACCACCCAGAGGTCAATTCCCTGGCCGAAAGTCTGCTGTGGACGCCAGACGGGGGCGTGGTGGCGGCTGTCGTGCCCTCCGGCCGCTCCCTCCCCACCCAGCAGTTGCCCCTGGCCGACACCTTTTACCAAAGCCTGTTAGAAGGGCAAGTAGCTACCCTGGGCGAAGCCCTGCAAATGGCCAAGGCGGCGGCCGCCGGCGATGATTTCTTCGCCGACGTTATCCACACCTTCAATCTACTGGGCGACCCCGCCCTCCGCTTCCACCTCCCCTAAGGCAAGAAACTCGGTTTCTAGGAAGAAACCGAGTTTCTAAAACTTTTCAATCATCCCGCCGGCCGCCCAGCAGGAGGACGTAATAGAGTAAGGTGCTGATGGCTTGCACGGCGGCCGCCACGTAGGTCAGGGCGGCCGCGTCCAACACCTTATGCACCCCCTCCATTTCGTTCCCCACCAGGATACCCTGATGCACCAATAGTCGCTTGGCTCGCCGGCTGGCGTCTAGCTCTACCGGCAGGGTGACGATGGCAAAGACGACGGTCAGGCCAAAGAGAATGACGCCAATCCAGGCCAGGTTGCGGAAGTTGAGCAACAACCCCATCAGAAAGACCAATGGGCCGAGCCAACTGCCGAATTGAACGGCCGGGACAATCGAGCTACGCAGGGCCAACGGCGCGTAGCGCGAAGCATCCTGCACGGCGTGACCCATCTCGTGGGCAGCCACCCCGGCCGCCGCCACACTGGGGCTGCCATAAACCGACTCACTCAGGCGCAGCACCTTGTCGCGGGGGTCATAATGGTCGCTCAACAAGCCCCGCGTCTGCTCCACGCGCACGTCATAAAGCCCTTCCGAATCCAGCAAAGCGCGGGCTACCTCCGCGCCGGTGACGCCGCGCAAGGTACGCACACGCGCATAGCGGTTGAAGGCCCCGCGCACTTTGGCCTGGGCGTAGAAGCCCAGCAGTAGGGCCGGCAGACTGATGAGAATGTAGAGTGGATCAAAGAACATGGGCCTATTGTTGCATAGTTGCCAGCCCCAAGTCAAGACGGCCGGGGCCATTCCAATACATCTCTTACATTCGGCTATAATAGTATCATGGCAAAGAAAGCAATCCAGAGGCGGGTGGCCCGGCCGCCCGCCGCTCATCTCACCTGGGAACAGGCACTCGCCTGGCGATTGGGGCGACATCACCTGAATAAGCGCGCCCCCCGCGAGGCGGCCTTTGAGGTCGTGGCGGATATAGGCGGCCTCCAGGCCCAGGTTTTGTCCTACACCGAGTTGATGCTCCTGGCCCGCGTGGAGGGGATCGAAGCGGGCTTCGTGGAGCAGGCTTTGTGGGAAGAACGTAGCCTGGTCAAGACCTGGGCTATGCGCGGAACGCTGCATCTGCTCCCGTCGCGTGAATACCCCCTCTGGCAAGCGGCTCTAAATACCTTCCAACATTACTTACGGCCGTTCTGGTTGGACTACTTCGGCTTCACCCGTGAAGGATTGGAACAGGCGATGGCCGCCGTCGCCCAGGTTCTCGACGGCCGGATGCTGACGCGAGAAGAACTGGCGGCCGAAGTCACCGCGCTGACCGGCTCTACCCAGATAGGGGAGGTATTACTCTATAGCAGTTGGGGGACTACCTTAAAACCGGCCGCCTATCGTGGGCATCTATGCTTCGCCCCCAATCAGGGCCAGAACGTGCGCTTCACCCGGCCGGCTTCGTGGTTAGCCCACTGGCAAGAAACCGATCCAGACAAAGCCCTGCCCGAAATCACCCGTCGCTACCTGGCGGCTTATGGGCCGGCCACCCCGGCTGATTACGGCCGCTGGTTTGGTCTCTCGGTAGCCCAGGCCAAAGCCCAATTCAACGGCCTGGGCGAAGACGTGACTTTGGTGGCAGTGGGCGGCCGGCCAGCCTGGCTGCTGACCCGGCACGTGGCGGAGATTGCCGATGCCTCTCCCAACGGTTCTGTTCAATTGTTGCCCGGTTTCGACCCTTACGTTTTGGGGGCTGCCCGCGATGAGCCGACTATTCTCGACCCCGCTTTCAAGAGTCGTGTCTACCGCCCCCAGGGCTGGATTTCGCCGGTGTTGCTGGTCAACGGCCGCATCGCCGGCGTCTGGCAGCACAACCAGAAGCCAAAGCGAGTCGAGGTCCAAATTGAACCGTTCTCAGTCGTGCCAGAGTGGGTGCGGCCGGCGGCCGAGGTGGAGGCGGAGCGGCTGGCCCAATTCCTGGGCAAACCGCTGGCCCTGAACTGGCAGACCTCGTAGGGTTCACCAGCCAGAAACCAGGTTTTTGGGAAAAAACCTGGTTTCTACAGATCTACGGGGTTTCAATCGTGAACGCCTCGGTCAAGGCGACGGCCGTCCCCTCGCCCGCCTGGGCCGTCAGGCGCAGGTAGCAGTTGGTGGAGGCCGGTGTAGAAGCCGGAATCAACCACTGGTAACGGCCGTTGTCCGGTAGGCCACTGGCAATTGCCGTCCAGGGGCCGTCAGGGCCGTCGGTGGATAGTTCCAAGTTGACCGAGCTAAACAGGCCAACCGGCACGGCCGTCGCCCAATCCACGAAGTGAACCGAACCGGCCCGCCACGTCTCGCCGCCCACCGGCTTCAACGGCCGGACACTTAGAGCCGTCGCCACGGAAGTATCCTTCCAGAAGCGCAGACGATTCTTGGAGTTGAAGCTGCCCCCTTCGTCGGCGATGAGGGCAATGTCCGGCCGGCCGTTGTGGTCAGCGTCGCCCACCCGCATCGCCGCGTACTCGCCGCCAGGGGTGGGGAAGGAGGCCAACGGCCGCCACAGCCCAGCCCCATTGCCGCCGGCAATCAAGACGCCACCGCTCCGGTACATCACCACGTCGCCCAGGCCATCGCCGTCCATGTCGGCCAGTTGGGTGGCCTGGCAACCAGAGAGGCGCGACAGGCGGCCGGTCAGGTTCACCCACGTATTCGGCCCACTCCACTGCCAGACCTGGGGCGCGCCGCTGCCGCAGAAGGCAATCTCGTCGCGGCCGTCGCCGTTGATGTCCCCCACCGACGTACCCGAACGACCCAAGAGGCCGCCGGGTGGCAGGTTGCCGTCGGCCGGGCTGAACCCACCCGCCCCATCGCCCGTTAAAACCGTGGCGTTTTGGTAGCCCATTACCAGGTCGGCATTGCCGTCGCCATTCACGTCGCCGAAGGCCACGTCCTGCTGGGAATTGCCGTTGTCAATGGCAAAGCTCTGCGTCCACGTCCCGTCGCCCTGGTTGAGATAGACGTGAATGCCGCTGCAGCAGCCAAAGGAGATCGAAGCCACGTCCAGGTCGCCGTCGTTGTCCACGTCAGCGAAGTCCGTGCCAAACATACCCCAATCTTCACCGTTGGTCGCCAGGCCGTCGTCCCAGGGTGTCCAGGCCCGGCCGCTGCCGTCGCCCAGGGCGACTTCGATGAGTTGGTCGCCCAGATCATTCCCCGAATAGTTGTGGTGCATAGCGTAGCCCACGTCCATCAGCCCGTCGTCGTTCACGTCGCCCAAAGCGATACCGCCATAGCCAAAGTCGCCGCTCTGGAAGAGGCTCCACCCACCCTGACCATCGCCAAACCAGACCATGACCCCATGCTCGTTGGTGTTGACAAAAGGGGAGCCGTGGTCGCCAATGGAAACGATGTCCACGTGGCCGTCGGCGTTCGCGTCACCCAGTTCGACTTCGGTGCGGCCGCCCTCCATCCGTAATTCCAGCCCGGCCGACGATTCGACGTAATTCACCAGTGCAGCTTGTTCCGCCACCGGCGGGCGGCCGGCAAAGATGACCAGTGACAGTGTCAAACCCAACACGATGAGGTACAGGTGTCTTGGTTTCATGGTTATTGCTCTTACACGGGGGGCCGGAAAATCGCGAATGAGGCGAATGGGCGAATAACGCGAATAACCTGATGAATCATTCGCTTCATTCGTTCATTCGCGCCATTCGTGATTCCTCCGGTTACAACTGAGAGGTGCAATTCGGGCAGCGGGAAGCGGCGATGGGTATGGTCGTTTTGCAGTAGGGGCAATCTTTGGTGGTGGGCGCGGCCGGGGCGGCCGGCTTGGGCTTCTGCATCCCCTTCGCGCTCCGCACAATCAGGAAGATGACAAAGGCGACGATGAGGAAGTTGATGATGGTATTGAGGAAAATACCGTAGTTGATGGTGGCTGCCCCGGCCGCCTGAGCCTCAGCCAGTGAAGCGTAATCCGTGCCGGACAGGTTGATAAACAGGTTGGAGAAGTCCACGCCACCCAGGAGCAAACCAATGGGTGGCATAATCACGTCGTTGACCAGAGACGCGATGATCTGGCCGAAGGCCGCGCCGATGACGACGGCTACAGCCAGGTCGAGCACGTTGCCGCGCATGACGAAATCCCTAAATTCCTTTAACATGATGAAACCTCCTCTCTATTCGGGTTGGGCGGGGATTAGGGGATGCGGGGATTTTCGATCCGAATCCCCACCTGGTTTGAGCGAACGCGCCACGAGAACGCGCCAGGGCCAAATTATAGAGGGAATCGAGGGAAAATCCAATCACACGATGTTTGCACTTTTTACATTTCCCTCTGGCGTAGAGACGTTCCGGCGGAACGTCTCTACAGTGGCGCATCCCAAAAAGTGCAAGGATAGTGTGGTTCCAAAATGAGGTATAATCGGGGCCTATGAAAGAAGGATTCATGGAGCGTCGAGGAAGAATCGGAGTCTGTTATCGTGAGCGCGAAAAGCCCTCCTACTAAGACCAAGCCACCCGCGCCGGCCAAACCCAGGACGCCGCCGCCCACCTGGGATGAGCAACTCATTAACCGGCTAACCCCCTGGCGGGCGGAGTTGTTGGGGGGCGCGCTCCTCCTGCTGGTCTTCTTCATTCTTCTGGGGTTGTCGGGGCTGCCAACTTTGACCGGAGTGGATTGGCTGGCTGGCCTGCTCAACCAGTTGGCCGGCTGGGGGACTTACATCCTGTGCTTTCTGCTAGGATTGGTTGGGTTGCAGCTTATTCTCCGCCGCACCCGCCGCCGCTTCCGCCTGCGGCCGTCCCAGGTCATTGGCCTTGAGTTGATGACCCTGGCCGCGCTGGCCCTCTCCTACCTGCTCGGCCGCCCCACCCTGGCCGGAGCCTACCAGGGACGCGGGGGTGGCATCATTGGCTGGGCTTTGTCCAGTCCCCTCATCGAATACCTGGGGCCCTTCTTAACGGCTCTCCTCTACGGGGGGCTGTTGCTATGGGGCTTCGCTATCCTGTTGGGCGTGCGCTGGCTGGACGTGCTGCGCTGGTTGACCCAAGCGGCCGACCGCTTGCAGCAATGGGCTGGTCATATTCAGCAGCCGGCCGGCACAACGATTCCCACCTCTGGCAGCGGCCCAGCCCAGCCGGCCGCCGTACCACCGCCGCGCATCCGCCAACCGGCCGCCCAACCAGAAGCGACCGCCTCACCCCGGCCGGAACGCCGCAATCCCCTTTTGCCACCCCTCACCCTATTAGAAGAGGAGAAAGAGGCGCTACTGAGCCAGACGGAGATTGAGCAGAAGAAGCGGATTATCGAACAAACCCTGAAGGACTTTGACCTGGCGGCCACCGTCACCGAAATCCGGCGCGGCCCGGCCGTCACCCAATTTGGCGTGCAGCCCGGCTACGTCGAACGGCCGGGGCCAGACGGCCAACCCCGCCAATATAAAGTGCGAGTGGGGCAAATCGCCGCCCTACACCGCGACCTGGCCCTGGCCCTGGCCGCCCCTCGCTTGCGAATCGAAGCCCCGGTGCCCGGCCGGGGCATCGTGGGCGTCGAAGTGCCAAATGGCGAGACCAGTGTGGTGCGCCTGCGCTCCATTCTCAACGCCGACGCCTTTCGCCACATCAGAGGGACATTGGCCGTGGGCATGGGGCGCGACGTGGCCGGCGCGCCGGTAGCCACCGACCTGGCAAAGTTACCCCACCTACTCATCGCCGGCACTACCGGTTCCGGCAAGTCTGTGTGTATCAACGCCCTGGTCGCCTGCCTGGTTTGCAATAACACGCCGGAACAATTGCGCCTGGTGATGATGGATCCCAAGAAGGTGGAATTGATCCGCTTCAATGGCCTGCCGCACCTCCTCGGCCGCGTCGAAGTGGAACACGAGCGGATTATTGGCGTCTTGCGCTGGCTGACGGCCGAGATGGATCGCCGCTACCAGGCTTTTGCCGCCCTGGGGGCCAGGCACTTACAGGATTACAATCGTAAAATCGCAGGGGCGAGGCAACCGGCCACTACGCCTGCTCCCACGCCAGCTCCACCC
>JBFMFT010000256.1:0-7605 GCA_040751925.1 Chloroflexota bacterium | reverse complement strand
CGTAGGTTTCCGAAACCTACGGGGTCTTAGAGGAGACCCCATGTACATCATCGGTGAAAACATTCACATCATTTCCCAAAAGGTGAAGGATGCCTTGCAAGCGAAAGACGCCCGCTTCTTCCAAGAGTTGGCTGTGCGGCAGGTGGAGCATGGCGCGCAGGCGTTAGACATGAACCTGGGGCCGCGCAAGAAGGACGGCGAAGAAATCTTCCCCTGGATGGTGCAGACCATCGAGAAGGTGGTGGACGTGCCTCTGAGCTTCGACACGACCAATCTCCTGGGGATTGAGGCGGGTCTGCGGAAGGTGACGAAGGCCCAACCGATCATCAACTCCACCTCGGCCGAACCAACCCGCCTGACCCAAGTTCCCCTGCTGGCGAAGGAGTACCACACCCGCCTGATTGCCCTGACCATGGGCGAGAGTGGGATTCCGGTAGCGGCCGACGAGCGGGTGAACATCGCCCTGGAAAAGCTCATTCCCCGCGCTCTGGAGATTGGCTTTCCCATCGAAGACCTGATCATTGACCCATTGGTGCTGACCGTCTCTGGCTGCCAGGAGTATTGCCCTCACCTCATCGAAGCCATCCGCACCCTGCAATACGCCTGGGATCCCCCACCGCCCATCTCGGTCGGATTATCCAACGTCTCCAACGCCGTGCCGCGCGAGAACCGGCCGCTCATCAACCGCGTCTATGGGGTGATGCTGATGGGCGTGGGCTTGCGGATGATGATTGCCGACCCCTTTGACGACGAACTGAAAGAGGCTATTCGCATCGTCGAGGAACGGGACGACAGCACGCCGCTCGGCCGCCTGTATCTCACCCTGCACGACCGCATCGCCGACGGCCAGGAACTATCGCTCTCCGATGTTGACCTGTACGATCCAGACCAGATGGCCGTCTGGAAGACGGTACAAATCCTGCTCAATAAAGTGATCTACGCCGACTCTTATCTGCAACAAGAGATAATGGGAGTAGCCTAGCCGGGATGAGGGGATTTGGGGATACTATCAAGAAAAATCCCCTAATCCCCTAATCCCCGCCAAAGGAGGTCTTTATGCCTGGTTTCACTCCTGGACGAAGGTGGCAACCACCCTACTACGCCTTTAAGCGCGAGACGTTCGGCCGGCGGCTGCTGGCGGCCGTCGAGCGCAAAGTCAAAGGGCCGCTATTTGGCTGCCGGATGTGCGGCAACTGTTTGTTGCAGGAGACAGCCTTCATCTGCCCGATGGAATGTCCCAAAGGGGCGCGCAATGGCCCTTGCGGCGGCTCTACCCCTGAACGGTGCTACGTTGACCAGACCCGCCCCTGCATCTGGTACAAGATATATGAACGGGCGGAGCGATTGGGCCGCGAAGAAATGCTCCTGGAAGTGCTGCCGCCGCTAGACTGGGACGAGGTTGGCACAGAGACCTGGGTCGACGTGGTGCGACAAATTGGCAAGGTCGGTCCACGCAAGTTCTTTGGCGGCCTGCTCTCGCGCAGTCCGGTGGAGCGCACGGCCGTGTGGAACTCCGTCTTCCGCCCCATTCGCCAGCCCGATTGGTGGCAGGGCGACGCCGAATACCACGCCCCGGCCTACACGGAGCCACTCTCCGAATTGGAGCGGCGGCTGAAAGCGGGCGAGTTTGTGGTGACGGCCGAGGTCGCCCCGCCCCTTAGTATCGCCACCGGCAAGCTCGTTCGCAATATCCAAATGGTCAAGCCCTACGTGGCCGCTATCAACTTCACCGACTCCCCTTCGGCCACTCCCCGTATGTCCAGTTGGGCCTGCGCCCGCATCGCGGTGGAGAATGGGGCCGAGCCGGTGCTGCAAATCGCCGCCCGCGACCGCACGCGCACCGGTCTCCAGGCCGAAGTGCTGGGGGCCAGCGCGTTGGGCATCCGCAACGTCCTCTGTCTGTCGGGGGATAGCGCACGCCTGGGGCCGCCGCCGCTCGGCCGCAGCGACGTGATTGATATAGACTCGGTGCAGATGTTGTGGATTCTGCGCCGGATGCGCGATGAGGGGCATTACCTGGACGGCCGTAAAATCCCCCACCCACCCAAGTTGTTCCTGGGGGCGGCCGCCTCCCCCTTCGCCTCCGAACCCCGCTTCCAGGCCATCCGCGAACACAAGAAGATCAACGCCGGGGCCCAGTTCTTCCAGACCAACCTGGTCTATGACCCCGACGGCCTGGAAATCTGGCTGAACGAACTGGCGAAGCGCAACGTGCTGGACAGGGTTTACATCCTGGCCGGCGTCACTCCCCTCAAGAGCTACAAAGTGGCCCGCTACATGAACGACGAAGTGCCGGGCGTGTTCATCCCACTGGCGATTCTGGAGCGGATGGAAGCGGCCGGCGACGGCGCGGAAGAAGAAGGGGTGACGATTGCTCTGGAACTCATCGAGGCCATTCGCGCCCAGCAAGGGGTCAACGGGATTCACTTGATGGCCGTCGGCTGGGAAGAGATTGTGCCGCGCATCGTGAAGGAGGCGGGTCTACTGCCGGTCCAACCGGCCGAGACAGCAGCGGAGCCGGTGACGGCTGGGATAATGGAACGAGTCCCGGCCGGAGCGGCCGTCAGTTTTTCCAGGAATTGATAGCCCGCCCCCTCACCCCCTACCCCCTCTCCCTACCAGGGCGAGGGGAGGCGTCTGTCCCCTCGCCCTCAGAGGGAGAGGGTTAGGGTGAGGGTGGGGCTGGCTGAGTAAATACGAATGATGAATGATCAATGATGAAAGGACAATCTGCCTTCGTCACTCATGATTCATCGTTGGGCCGGCGATGGCGATGGCGAGTTGGGACGCGCTGAGGTATTTGCGGGCGACCGCCTGCACCTGAGCGGGTGTAATGGCCTGGATCATGCCTGGGTAGCGCTGTAGATAGTCCAGACCCAACTCGTACAATTCCACGTCGGTCAGGACGCTCGCCAGCCCCTCGTTGGTTTCCAGGCTCACCGGCAGGGAGCCGGTCAGGAAAGCCTGGCTATCGGCCAGTTCTTCTTCGGGTACAAGTTCGTCCTGCATCCGGCCGATCTCCTGCAAGATGCTCTGAATCGCCTGCTCTACCTTGTCCGGGGCGACGCCCGTGCTGACCGTCCAGGGGGAGGGTCCCAGCCCGCCTTGAAGTTGGCTGTGGACGTAATAGGCCAGGCCCTGCTTTTCGCGCACCGTGTCGCCCAGGCGACCCATCATGCCGAAAACGCCGAGAATGGTGTTCATCAGCCTGGCTTCCTGATAGTCGGGGGCGGAACGAAGGGGGCCGGGCAGTCCTAAAACGACGTCGGTTTGGGTCTTGCCGGGCATGGGAACGACGCGCCGGGCCAGTTCCGGCGGCCGGGCGGCCGGCGGCACGGTGGGCAACGTTTTCTGCTCCGCCTGAAGCCAGTCGCCAAAAGCGGCCTCCACGCGAGCCAGGGCTTCCTCAGCCTTGACGGCCCCGACGACGGTGATGATCATGCCTTGAGGCCCGTAGTAGTCGGCGTGAAACTGGGCCAGTTCGTCGCGGCCGATGGCCCGGATGGTTTCCACGTAGCCATCCGCGCTGTAGCCGTAGGGATGGTCGCCGTAAAGCAGTTCGCGGAAGGCCAGGCCGGCCATGCGGCGGGTGTCGTTGGCCCGCATCTGTAGGCCGGTTAGAATCTGCCCGCGTACCTGCTCGACCTGCCCGGCCGGAAAAGTGGGATAACGTAAGGATTCGGCCAGCAATTTTAATAACAGGTCGAAATCTTCCACGAGCGCGCTGCCGGAGAAGTCGGTGGCGTGACGGCCGCCGCTGAAGTCCAGGTCAGCCCCCACCGACTCCAACTCCTCGTAGATTTGCTCGAAAGTGCGCTGTCGGGTACCGCGCAGGAGACATTCGGCCGTGAAGGCGGCCAAGCCGGCCTTCTCTCGTCCCTCGGCCAGCGCGCCGGCCCGCGCCAATCCCTCGATGACCACCAATTCGGCGGCAAAGTTCTCGTAAGCCAGCACGGTGATCCCATTATCCAGTACCCGCCGGTGAATGGAATCGGGGCTGGGGTAGTGATTGTCAGCCATAAAGGTCTCCAGAGTGTGAAGCGTGAAACGTGATTATCTGTCGTAGTTTATGTTTCACGTTATGATACCATTGCTTGCTCCCCTGGCAAAAGACAACCGGCCGGTGGTAGGGCGATTGCATACTCGAATTTTGCCTCCACTTTGCCTGGGAGAGAAGGCGTTTTTAGGGACGGCAAGCGCAGAAATGGGCACTTAGCCACATTCACACTCCACTTTGCGGCCCAAAAAGGCCAGTATGCAATCGCCCTAGCCGGTGGTTCTTGGTTGATCGAATTGCTTGAAGAGGGAGGCACGCCCGTGCCGGACCGCACCTGGGGGTGCTAACCCCTCACTTTGATACACTCATTATGGTACGGTCTCAATAAGCACGTTGTCAATGAGCCGGGTCTTGCCGAAGAAAACAGCCAGGGAGAGGAGGGCGCGATTTTGTACTTCGTCTAATTCGACCAGAGTGAGGGGATCGGCGACGCTGACGTAATCCAGCCGGCCGCGCGGTTCGGCCGCAATCATCTCACGCATGATACGTCGAAGCTCGTGGGCGTCGCGCTGGCCGGCCAGGCAGGCGGCCTGGGCGGTGGTGAGGGCGCGGTAGAGAACCGGGGCGGCCGCTCGATCCTCCGGTGAAAGGAGGGCGTTACGCGAACTCATAGCTAGACCATCGGCCTCGCGCACGGTGGGGCAAATGATGACTTCCAGATTGAAATTGAGGTCGGCGGCCATCCGCCGCACGACGACGGTCTGTTGGGCATCTTTCTGGCCGAAGTAAGCCCGCGTGGGTTGGAGGATGTTGAATAGCTTGGCGACGACGGTGGCGACGCCGCGAAAGTGGGTCGGCCGGGAGCTGCCTTCTAGCGGCCGGGCTACTTCTTCGACCGTCACATAGGTCTGGAAGCCGGGTGGGTATATGACGGCGTCGGTGGGCGCAAACACCAGGTCTACCGCTTCACCTTCCAGCAGGGCCAGGTCACGCGCCAGGTCACGAGGGTATTTGGCTAAATCCTCAGTGGGGGCGAATTGGGTGGGGTTGACAAAAATGGTGACGGCGACGCGGTCATTTTCGGCGCGGGCGCGCCGCGCCAATGAAAGGTGACCTTCGTGCAAATAGCCCATCGTCGGCACTACTCCCCAACTCAACGCAGGGTTGGCCCAGCGAACAGCCCGAACTTCGGCGATGTCTCCTGTTACGAGCATGGTCAATCCTCCTGATGGGACAGTAGCCATTGGAGATTGGCAACTGGATCGGCCCCGAAACGCCAAGCGCCGGTCTCCAATTGTTTGACGCGATGCCCAAACAGTTCGTTCGTGGGTGTAGCGATAGCGTATTGCTGACCCAGGCGGGTAATCGCGCCAGAAATGGGCTCTATTTCGGTTGGCGCGCCTCGCGCCACGTCCTGGAGCATGGAGGAACGATTGGCGGCCGTCGCCTGGGCGACGGCTAATACTTGCCCGGCCGCTTCCTCGTCACTTAAGGCAATCCCCTGGGCGCGGGCGACGGCCGCCGCTTCTTGCGCCGCCTGGATCATCAATTGGCGGGCCGTTTCATTCTCAACGAGAAATCCGTTCGGCACACCGAGCAGAGCGGTCAGGGGATTGATACCGGCGTTGACGGCCAGTTTGCGCCACACCAATTCATCTACCCGCTCCACCAACGTCGTCTCCATCCCGGCCGCCTGAAATAGACGGGCCACTTCGACCAGGCGAGCGGCCGTCACTGGCTGGGTCGCTAGATAGACCGGACCGAAGCCGGCGTGCCTTACCACACCTGGCGAGAGGACATTAGCCCCCTGAGTGGTGACACCCAAAGCCGCTCGCGCTGGCCCGACGGCCGCCGCCACTTTTTCCAGGTTGCCCAGGCCGTTTTGCAGGGTGAGGGCCAGCCCATTCTGTGTAAGCAGTTGGGCGGCCTGGCTGGCCGCTCGTTTAGTCTGGTGGCTTTTGACCAGGATTAAAGCCAGGTCACAGGGGTTTATCTCGGCCGGATTGTCGGTAGCGCGGACGGCGTAATGGGTGGAACGGCCGTCGGGCTGGATAAGGATCAGACCGCGCTGGCGCAGGGCGGCCAATTGCTCCGGCCAGCGGCCGAGCATCACCACGTCGGCCAGAGGGGAGAGGCGGCCGGCAAAGAGGCAACCCATCGCCCCAATGCCGATGAGGGTGATTCTCATGCTGACCAGGGTTGAGGCGGGGATTAGGGGATTCTACTCTAACCAAATCCCCTAATCCCCTAATCCTCGCAAAAACTCCGCCAATTCAGCGTCGGGCATGGGATAGGTGTGTTCCTCGGCCGGGAAGCGGCGGCTGACCACGTCCTCACGGAAAGCCTGGAAAGCCTGGCTGATGACCTGGCCCAGATTGGCATAAGGTTTAACAAACTTGGGGCTAAGACGGTCAAACAGGCCCAACATATCGTGGAAGACCAGGACCTGCCCATCACAATCTAGCCCAGCCCCAATGCCGATGGTGGGAATTTGCAGCCGTTGGCTGATGGCTTTCGCCACCGGCGCAGGCACCGCCTCCAAAACCAGGGAGTAGCAACCGGCCGCTTGCAGGGCCAGGGCATCGTCCAACAGCCGGCGGGCGGCCAGGGCCGTTTTGCCCTGCACGCGATAACCACCCAGTTTGGACACAGATTGGGGGGTCAGGCCAATGTGGCCCATGACGGGGATGCCGGCGTCCACAATGGCGCGGATGGTCTCGGTCACTTCGCGCCCCCCTTCCAGCTTGACGGTATCCATCGCCCCTTCTTTGAGGAAGCGGCCGGCGTTGCGGACGGCTTCGGCCGTGTCGGCCTGGTAGGACATGAAGGGCATATCACCTACCAACAGGGGATTAGAGGCCCCACGAGCCACCGCCCGGCAGTGGTGGAGCATTTCCTCCATGGTCACCGGCACGGTACTGGTGAGGCCCATGACCACCATGCCCAATGAATCCCCCACCAGAATCACGTCTATCTCGGCGCGATCCACCAGGACGGCCGAGGGGTAATCATAGGCGGTGAGCATGGTAATTGGCTGCCCCTGCTCCTTTTTCGCCTGTAAATCGAGGATCGTCACCTTTTTGCGGGCCATGGTCATCTCCTTTACGCCATCGTTGGCTCCTGATTATACCGTCAGCAGGCCGCTTGGCACGGCCGCGCGCAGAGATGATAGGAATTGGCAGAAGGAGTCGGATTGGATAGATCACAAAACCCCGCCGTCTCGGAGACCGGCGGGGTTTTGCGCCCAGTGAACTGGTAATTGGTAATTGGTAATTACCCGTTACCATTTACCGGCTTCAGGCGGCCGAGGGATCGGCCTGCATCACACCAAACAGATTGCCTTCGGTATCCAGGCAATAGGCCAGCCAGCCAACGCCCGGTATGGCCATCTTGGGGGCGACGACCTGACCACCGTTGGCAGTGACCCGGCCAACGGCCACGTCTACGTCGGCCACGTCGAGGGTATTGCAACTGGTGCTAAACTGCTCGCTGCGCTGGAAGAGGCCGCCATTGATGCCTGGCTGCTCTTGCGGCCCCGTCTCCACCAGCCAATAATCTACTGGCCCTTCCCACTTCATAATGTTCCAACCAAAGACGTTCGAGTAAAA
>JBFMFT010000255.1:0-7614 GCA_040751925.1 Chloroflexota bacterium | reverse complement strand
AAGAGCCTCGACCAGTTCTCGCTTGCTTTGTTGACTCAAGGTGTGTTCCTTTTTCATGCCGGCAAAGGTAACACTTATTTTGAGGCAACCGATCATGCTTCGGTAACATTTTCAATGAGGCAATGCGCTACCTTGTCGCAAAATAACTTTGTCGCTACAATCATTGTGTAGACTATGTAATTGAACACCCATTCCAGAGGTCAGATGAAGTTCATAGGTCGCCAGCGAGAACTACGCACCGTCACCTATATTGCGCCTGCGACCACTGCCCTACGCCTCTTTGTTAGAGCTATTTGGCGACCGCTCCCCGGCCGAGCGCGTGGCTATCTATGCCATCACCGGCGGTGTGCCTACTTACCTGGAGTTTTTTGCACGCGCCGGCCGCTTCGTGGATGCCCTCCGTGACCACTGCCTGGCTCCAGGTAGCATTATGCTCACCAAATGGGGCGCCGGGCAAGTCGGCCGCCAACTATTATCCGACCTGATCGCCCGCAGCTAGCGAATGCCCCAGGTGGTCGAGGGCTGGGCAGTGGAATACGTTCTCTTTGCACGGGGGGCTTCACCGAAGCGACCCGTGCCGAAGCAACGAAACTGGGTGTGCGTTTGGTCTCGTTACCAGAACTAGAGCAGACTTTGGTGGAGGCCGAACACCACGATATATAATCGCGCCGATGACTAAACAGGAGTTTTTAGCCAGCCTGGACCTGTTCAAGAACCTGAGCCTGGAGGAACTGGCCGACCTGGCCCGCATTGCTGAGGAGTACCAATACCCGGCCGGGGCCGTCGTCGGCTACCAACGTGACCCGGCCGAGCGCGCCTATCTTGTCCGCGAGGGGCGAGTGACCGCCCAGGCGGTCAATCCCCAGGGTGAAGTGCAATCCCCCCGCCACTTCATGGCCGGCCAACTGTTTGAGGAGAGTTGGCTGTTTAGCACCCAACCCTACCCGGCCACCTACCGGACGGCGATGGAGACGCGCCTGCTAGTCATCAAGGCCAGCGACTTCGCCCGGTTTCTGGAGCGACACAAAGGCGTATTGGCCCGCCTCCAGTTATCTGACCAGGGGCGGATGGAGGCCGAACGCAGCCGCATGGCCCAACGGGAGCGGAAATTCCAGGACATTCAATTGCTGCCCGACGAACTGATCGAGTTTCGAGCGCGGCGCAATGCCTGGATGTTCTTCTTGCGCGGCCGGAGCGTCTACGAAGCCTACTTGCCGTTGCTGGGCATCTTAATCATGCCGGCCGTAGGGGGCTGGTTCCTAGAAGGGGTCTACGGGCCGGGGGGATTGGGGATATGGAGCATCCTCTTACCAATGGGCTCCGCTTTCGTTTTCGCCCTCATCATGGGCTTCTTCATGCTCGATTGGATCAACGATTACTTCCTCGTCACCACCAAGCACGTTGTCCATTACGAATTTAACCTGCAAGCCTTCCGCACCACGGTTCACAAAGTGCCGGTCGAGCGTGTGCAGAGCGTAGAAGTGGAGATGCCCAATCTTTTCTCCACCCTGACCAACGTGGGGACAGCCCGCATCACGACGGCCGCCACCGCCGCTCCTGTCCGCTTTGACTATATTACCAATCCCAAGAGCGTACAAGAGGCAGTCAACAGTGTTCGCCAGCGAACCGTCTCCCTGGACGCCAGCCGCGCCCAGGCCACCATGCGGAGCTACGTGGAGAGCCATTTCCAGGTCACGCCACCCTATAGCAAAGTGGAAGAGCCGGCTTCCACACCAGCGACCGCCCCCCCGGCCCGGCGGCCGGCCCCTTCGACGGCGAAAGGATTGGCGGGCATGAGACGCGCCCTCAGCTACCGGGTGGAAAAAGGCGGTGTAGTTACCTACCGTAAGCACGTGATTATTCTCCTGCCGCGCATTGGCGGGCAAGCCGTATTTGCCGCTCTCTTGGTAACGGCTTACCTCGTTCTGCGTTCGCGGCTGGTCCTGCCCGGCTACGTGCCACTGGCCTTCCTGGTCGTCTCCATCGTGAACCTGGGCTGGCTGATCTGGAATTTCGAGGATTGGCGCAACGATCTCTACCAGTTGACCGATCGCTTCGTGCTGGACATTGACCGCAAGCCATTTGGCTTTGGCGAAAGCCGCAAGCAGGCAGAACTGGGCAGCGTTCAGAATGTCAATACAGATCGGACGGGCTTTTTCCCCACCATTTTTAACTATGGCAACGTGGAGATCGAGACGGCCGGAACAGAGGCCAACATCGTCTTCGAGTCGGTGACCAATCCAACCCAGGTGCAAAACGACGTATTCATGCGTCGGGATCAATACCTGCAAAACCGGCGGCTACTGGAAGCGGCCGCCCGCCGCAAGGAATACGCTCTGGCGTTAGACGTATACCAGCAGGTCAAAGAGCAAGAGCGGATTCCAAGACGGACGCCGCCGGCCGGGTTTTGATAGGGACAAATCTCCAAAGTGGACAATGATCTGGAAACCATAGCCTGTAGGCCATTACCTATAACTCCCCAGGGATTTAACCCCAGTGTCAGTCTCCCGTATGGCTGTACGACCGAGCATATCTACCTGGCTATGAGTGACTTCGTAGCCTTTCTCGGTTTCGTCAACCAGCAGCTACATGAAAAAGGCATTGCCCGCTTTGAGAACCTGCTCATGCCAGCGAATTTCAGCAGCCTCGTCAGTGAGTTTATGATTGCTGGCCTTGCCAAACATTGCCCTACATTGACCAAGAACCTGTATCACAATGGACACCCCGACCTGATCCCGTTGGGCCACTTCCCAGGTGATGCTGCTCATCACACCAGCGAAGGTATAGAGATCAAAGCCTCGCGTTATTTGAAGGGTTGGCAGGGGCATAATCCAGAAGACATCTGGCTGATGGTCTTTGTTTTCGACAGCAACCGCCCCAGTGATAGCAGCAAGGGGGTTCGACCCCGCCCCTTTCGCTTCTTGGAAGTTCTGGGAGGCAACCTGGAAAAAGGGGATTGGTTGTTTTCTGGACGTTCTGGGAATAGCCGTCGAACGATAACAGCCAGTGTGGCACAAGCTGGCTACCAAAAGATGGCTGCTAACTGGATATACCACGCCGTCTGATTCACAAGGGAAGCGATAACTGTCTAGCTCCTTCACCTTCAAGCCGGATGGCAGCCAGTTTGGGGATAGCTGCACGGCTCAATTCGTAATAGTTGCTGTATCTTTCGATGCCAATACTACACAAACCCAGAGCCTCGGCCGCCGCTATAGTGGAGCCAGACCCCATGAACGGATCGGCCAGAATCCCCTCTCCTAACGGGAGGGCTGCACGAACTATCTGGCGCAAGAAGGATTGTGGTTTCAGACTGGGATGGTCAGCGATGTCCCGCTCTTGTCGGGGCGTTCGTTCGCTCAAAATAACGTCGCTGAGTGGTTTACCCTCTGGCGTTCGCCTCAATCCCCCTGTTTGATATGTCCGCAGGCAATCGCTGACTGTCATGCCCGGTGGTAGGGGCCTACGAAAGATGCCCCAGGGTTCATAGCAACCGCGTGGCAACGAAGAAACGTTTGGAAACTCGCGCTCGGCGTTCTTGGGACGGTCGCCACCTCGTAAGGTACGCACCAGGCGGATCAATTCACCCCGAAATTCTAACCCACCTGTAACCAGGGCGGCAAAGACCAACTGCGACAAGAAGGCGTTGCCAGCGAGAAAGACGTGGCCGCCCGGCCGTAAGGCCCGCCGGACTAACCGCGCCCACTCCACAAAAAACTCTTGCAAAACGACCCGTTCTTTCTGGTTGAGAGCTGTGAAGCGGGGCAGTGGCGCGCGCGTGTGTCCATCAAAAGCGGGGGGGATGCGCCAGACGCCACCATTGCCGTTGTCTCGCTTCTCGAGTTGGTCTGGTTCGTACTCCTTAACGCCGTAGGGTGGGTCGGTGACGATGGCGTGGAGGCTGTTCTCTGGAATCCGGCCGAGCCATTCCATACAGTCGGCTTGCAGGATAAGGGAACGGCCGATCACCTCCGATTGATAATCCAGGGCCAATTGCGTGAGGGTATCTGACAGTTGCATTTTGGTTAATGGTGAAAACCACGTCTGAGTTCCAAACAATAGGACGAAGGCCAACCAGTGAGCATACCGGCATTATACGCTGTCGAAAGCGTGTACACCAACGGCATTTGACATGCGATAGGATTGGGGTTAGAGTAAGAGTAAGAGTAAGAGTAGGCTCGAACTCCTTACTCTTACTCTGACTTTGACAGCGAGGAGAAAAGGAGAAAGATGAAACACCGAACCCTGTTTGCGTTAATATCCCTGTTGGTGGTCGTCTTCCTGGCGGCCTGCGGCGGCGCGACCCAGGAACCGGCCGCCACCGAGCCGGCGGCCGAGCCAACCACGGCCGTCGCGGAACCAACCCCGGAGCCGGCCGGCGGTCTACCCGACCTGGGCGGCAAAGAAATTCGGATCGCCGTCGAGAACGCTTATAACCCGTTCAATTTTATTGACGCGGCCACCGGCGAAGCGGTTGGCTACGACTACGACATCTTCGAGGAGCTTTGCGCCCGCCTCAACTGCACGCCCGTTTTCGTGGAGACCAGTTGGGACGCCATGGTGGCCGTTATGGGCGGTCAGGGTAATTTCGATACCTTTGATGTGGGGGCGGACGGTATCACCATTACCGAGGAGCGCGCCCAGCACGTGGACTTCTCTAACCCCTACATTCAGTTGTCCCAGGTTATGCTAGTCCGCATCGGTGAAGACCGCTTCGCCAGCGCTGAGGAACTGGCGGCCAATGCAGAACTGCTCGTTGGCACCCAACCGGGCACGACCAACTATGATACGGCCGTTGAAGTGGTTGGTGAAGAGCGTATCCGCGCCTTCGACCAGTTTGGCCTGGCCGTGCAAGCCCTCATCAACGGTGACGTGGACGCCGTGATTATGGACAACGTGGCCGGTCTTGGTTACGTGGGGGCCAACCCCGACAAGGTGGAAATCATCGGCGAACCCCTGACCAGTGAAGAACTGGGCTTCATCTTCCCCAAGGGCAGCGAACTGCGCGACCAGGTCAACGCGGCCCTGGCCGAGATGGACGCCGACGGCACACTAGACGCTCTGTTCGAGAAATGGTTCGCCACCGAGCCGGAAGAGGAAGCGGCGGCCGAGGAAACGACTGCTCTACCCGACCTGGGCGGCCGCGAAGTCCGCATTGCCGTCGAGAACGCCTACAACCCGTTCAATTTCATTGACGCGGCCACCGGCGAGGCCATTGGCTATGACTATGACCTGTTCGCCGAAGTGTGCAAGCGACTCAACTGCGTGCCGACCTTCGTGGAAACCAGTTGGGATACGATTGTGGCGATCATGGGTGGTCAAGGCTCGATGGATACCTTCGACATTGCCGCCGACGGCATCACTATCACCGAGGAACGCGCCCAGCACGTGGACTTCTCCATCCCCTACATCCACCTGGGCCAGATTCTCCTGGTGCGGGCCGACGAGGAGCGCTTCACCAACGCCGAGGAACTGACCGCCAACACGGAACTGTTGGTGGGCGCGCAGCCAGGCACGACTAACTACGACACGGCCGTTGAATTGGTCGGCGAAGACCGCATCGTGGCTTTTGACCAGTACGGCATTATTGTCCAGGCCCTCATCAATGGTGACATTGACGCGACGGTGATGGACAACGTGGCCGGCCTGGGCTACATTGGGGCTAACCCGGACAAGTTGAAGATCACTGGCGACGAATTAACCAGTGAAGACCTGGGCTTTGTCTTTAGCAAGGGTAGTGACCTGGTGGCGGCCGTCAACGCGGTCCTCGAATCTATGGCCGCCGACGGCACACTGGACGCTCTTTACGCCAAGTGGTTTACGCCCGAAGAGTAGAGACGGCCGGTTGAAAGTTAAGAGTTCGTGAAACGTGAAACGTGACTCGTGAAGCCTCTGGTCACGTTTCACGTTTCACGTTTCACACCTTTTCTCAAGTGCCAAATCCCATAACAGGTCACGTTGGAAACGTGACTGGAGGGTACCCATGACCACTGACCAATCGGCCGTATTGGAAACCCGGCGTGGCTCTCGCCTCGCTCCCAGCCTGGATAGCGTCTCAAATTGGCCCTGGTGGTTGCTGGTAGCCATCCTGATTGCCCTATACATCGTCTACCAGATTACCACCGACGAGCAAACCAACGTCATCTTCCGCGCCGTTAGCAAAGGCGTTGGCACAACAATCTTAGTGGCTCTGGTCGGCTACGGAGTGGCCGTCACGATTGGTCTGGTGGTGGGATTGGGGCGGGTGGCGAAGAACAAGCTATTTTTTAATGCGGCCGCCTTCTACGTGGAGATCATTCGCGGCGTCCCCATGATCGTGCTGCTCATGTACACGGCTTTTGTGGCTGTACCGCTCGGCATCCAGGGCTTAAACGCCATCGGGGCCTGGCTGGAAGAAAGTCTGGGGTTGACCACCTTCTTGAGTACGATCAGCACCCGCGACATTGACAATCTGTGGCGGGTGACCTTTGGCTTGGGGATTGCTTATGGGGCTTTCGAGGCCGAAATCTTCCGCGCCGGCATCCAATCTATTGAAAAGGGGCAGATGGAAGCGGCCCGCGCGATGGGCATGAGCTATTTCCAGGCCATGCGCTATATCATTCTGCCCCAGGCTATCCGGCGCATCTTCCCCGCCCTGGGCAATGACTTCGTGGCCATGGTCAAGGACTCCTCTCTGGTCTCGGTGCTGGGCGTCCAGGATATTACCCAACTGGCCAAGCTCTACGCCGCCAGCACCTTCCTCTTCTTCCAGACCTACAGCATCCTCGCTTTCATGTACCTGGTTATAACGATTATGCTAACGCGCATCGTCCGCCGGCTGGAAGGCCGGATGTCGCGTGATCGGAGGTAAACGATGGACGACGACATCATCATCATTGAGAAGGTGGGCAAGCGGTTTGGGCATTTGCAGGCCCTCAAAGACGTGAGCCTGCGGGTGAAGCGCAGCGAGGTGGTGGTCATCATCGGCCCCAGTGGTTCCGGCAAGAGTACCCTCCTGCGGAGCATCAACCACCTGGAGACGCCGACCAGTGGCGACATCTGGGTAGACGGGATGCACCTAACCGACAAAAAGAGTGAGATTAACCGCATCCGCGCCGAGGTGGGCATGGTCTTTCAGCAGTTCAACCTCTTCCCCCACCTGACCGTCTTGCAGAACGTCACCCTGGCTCAGAAAGTGGTGCGGAAACGAGAAAAGGAGGAAGCCGAACGGGTAGCGATGGAGCAGTTGGCGCGGGTAGGCATCCCCGAGAAGGCTCATAATTACCCCAGCCAGCTATCGGGCGGGCAGCAGCAGCGGGTGGCGATTGCCCGCGCCCTGGCGATGAACCCGCGCATTATGCTCTTTGATGAGCCGACCAGCGCGCTCGACCCAGAGATGATTAAGGAAGTGCTGGACGTGATGCTCGATCTGGCGAAGGAGGGGATGACGATGGTGGTGGTGACGCACGAGATGGGTTTTGCGCGGGCGGCCGCCGGCCGCATTGTCTTCATGGATGCCGGCCAGATCGTGGAGATTGCCCCACCCAAGGAGCTATTCAGCAATCCCCAACACCAGCGCACCCAGTTGTTCTTGAGCAAGATACTGGCTCATTGAGACAGGTTTTAGAAACCTGTCAG
>JBFMFT010000254.1:0-7643 GCA_040751925.1 Chloroflexota bacterium | reverse complement strand
CGCTTCCCCACCACTGGTAGAGAAAGGAGAGTAGGCCGTGATATTTCCTTCGACATTCTCGGCAATGATAGGCGGACACCTTTTTGCCATCTGCATTTTTGCCATTTTCGTTCTTAAGTGTCCTGTCCATTGCCTGGATGCGGTGTCTTCGGCACAACGGCCGGCCGCAGTGATGGCACACCACCTCAACCCCGGCCGTCGTACCACAACGGCCGCAGGCCAGTCCGGGTAGTTCACGAGTATTCACAGGTCTTCTTCCTCCCCTTCGGCTGCCAGAGGAGGTTGTGTCGGATAGTCTATACCGGATGGGCGGCCGGGGCGGGGTCGAGCCGGCGTGGGCGTTGGGCTAGCTGGCTGAGAAGGAGGGTGCGTCGAGGGGGAAGCCGGCGGCTGGCGGTCGAGGCTACCAATGGCGGCCAGCAGGCGTGCCTTCAGGCTGAAGACCTGATTTCGCATCCACGCATCTAAGGCAATTCCCTGAACGTGCAACAGAATGGTTGTCTCTCCATAACTTGGGACGGCTGTTCCCCGATAAACCTCGCGGCCAGATACCGTCAAGTTCACCTCTATCGGGTAAGTCCCCAGGTGACTACGCCCGGCTATCTCCCAAAGATGGTTATGAACCTGGGGGTCGCCCTGGTCTGCGTGGGGCGGTTCCTCCACGATGGACTTGACGTAGACGTTTTGGTCACTGATCCGGTGGACAAGTTCAGCGATCAGGCGGTGGTCGGGCAGCCTGGCTAGTCTTACAGAGACATCAGGCCCGCCAGTTTCCCGTTCGAACGGCAAATGGGCCAGGTGGAGTTGGAAGTCCACGATGACGTCGGTGTAACGCCTATTCACGGTGGGGCTGCGCTCCTCACCCAAAGCAGAAAAGGGCTTCATCGCGCTGATGCCCAGGGCGGCGTCCTCGAAGTGCAGGCGCAATCGGCCACACACTTCGGTGGCCTTGCTCACACTGCCAGCCATCTGCACATAGAAGGCAACCTGACGCGGCCACTGCTTTTCAAGCCCCACTTCGATTTGCTCCCAAACTACCACTTGATGATTCGGTGGCGGTTGGTAATCATCCGCGTAAGAAGTCGGGCTGGTGAGGCCACTCTCAGGCAAGACTTCCAACGCACGCCCCAAGATGTCTGGCGTGCAAAGGATGAACTGTTCAATGTTCCCACGATTTTCGTAAAAAGGTGAGCCGGGTAAGACCTCCACCACCAGCTTGATGGCCCGCCTAACGCCCCCTTGCGCCAGAACTGGCGTAATCTGTACCGGGAGCGTCTGGCTCTGCCTGGGGTCCTTGACCCACGTGTACATTTCCTGGTATTTCCAGAAGCTGTCACTCAAAGTCTGGCTGCCCTGAAAAAAGGCTTGGCCGGCCGCCAGGTCGTCTAATTCAATAAGGCTGCGCTGGCCGGCCACGTAATCAAACGGCCGCCGAAGGTCGGTCGCCCGCACAGCCAGAAAACCGGCGCTAAACTGGACTTCGGTCAAGGATAAAACACCCAGTCCGCCAAACCGCCGGCGGTATTTATCAAGACGCTCAAAATCCGCCCGGTCGAATTGGAGTGAAACGTCTATCTGCCCCTTCGCTTCAAGCAAACGGACGCGATGGCGGCCGTTCCTGTCCAACTCAATCGCCCCCGTAATGGACTCTTCTGCCTCAATCGTCAAACCTTGACCCACAATGGGTAAGGGTGGGCGGCCGGCCTTTAACTGCGACCTCCGTAGGATATGCAACAGTAACCCAGGCGCAAGGGTTGTCAGAAGAATCAACGCAAGGGCGACTGCCCTCTGCCTAAGCTCAAGTAAGGGCAGAACTCCCCTGTTGCCGAGGATCAGAACGGCTCCGGTCACCGGCAGGAGAAGGGTGATTCCCAGGCCCAACCAGGGTACAGACAACCACAGGCGCGATAATGCTCCGTGCCGGTGATCTTGGCAATGGCCGCCACCGGCCGCCGCGTCTACCGGCTCGACGTTCAACCCCCTGAACTCAAAACGGGGTAGCCAGCGGGCCAGCCACTTGGAGGTGGGTCGGTGGGTCTGGCACATGGCCCGGCCGCAGTGGTGACAAACCGCAACCACCTCCAGCGAGCCACAGATGTAACAGCGGGTGAGGGGTGCTTTAGGGAAGACGTTAAAACTCGGCACTTCGCTGCCCTATTGAACGGTTCGCACGTGCGGAAATCGGGCCTGCAACTCGGCCACCAGGGCTTCGATCACGTCTGTTAGCCTTTGCCGGTTGCCCTCAACCTTTCCCCGTATATGAATGACCAGGTCACCGGCCGGGCGGAATGTCGCGTAGGTCTCGCGGCCGGGCAGCTCTCGCTCCCGAAGGGTATCCATAACTGTCCCTTCAACCACGATCCACAGGATCATCTCGCCAGCCCCTTCCGACCGGGTTGCCTGGATAAGATACCGCCGGCGGTTGGCCTGGATCTGCTCGTTGGTCGAAACGTCCACCGGCCCATCGCACGAGAACCGCTGCCTCCTGAGCCATGAAACAATGTCTTCCAAGCGTGGCGTCTCCGGCAATACGTTGGGGAAGTGGACACGACGGTAGGGAGAGAACGGCCGTCGCGCAAAACACTCCTCGAGGTGTAAACTCAGTTGGCAGTCCAGGATGGACACTCGCTCCACGTTTACGGCAGCGTCGCCTTCGCCAGTAGCCCTATAGAATCGAGTTTGCAGTCCGGACAGCGGCCGGGGAATGATTACCCGAATGAAGCCCTTTAGCTCTGCTGGTTGGGCTGGGCCGCCGTACAGGTACAGTTCACCGGCCTGCTTGATCCGCAGGAGCATGACTGGCGCTTCGTAACGCACGAAATCACTGCCGGCGACCCGGCCGGGCCTGGGGGTCAGCTTAACCTCCCGCCACTCGATCTGCTGGCCTTCCGCGTTGTAGACCAGAGGATGCTCCTGCCCGTCGAGCGAGAGGTGAAAGTGGCGGCTGGCAGAAGGCACGGGCCAGGTGAGAGCTAGTTGGTCTATATAAGGGCGACTTGCCTTGCCGCCGCTCCCTAAGCGGACGGGCAGAGACAGCCGCAGCCGGAACTCCAGTAGCAGGCTCCTCTCAAAGCGGGGAAACTCGCTCACCCGATTGGCTACTTCACCATCCGTCAACTTGACGATGCGCCGATTGTCCCTGAGATAGTCTTCCTCCTTTAGAACCGTTTCGTCATAGACAAGGGGGGTCAGTTCGAGCGGTGTTTTCTGGGGAAAACCTGGAGTGTAATCCCATCCACAGCGAAAAACGTGACCGTCCCGTCTCAAATCGTCTTCCTTCCATAACCCCCACCCGCGAATAGGGATGTCGAGTGGAATGACGTTGTGGGCTAGACTAAAGTGGTAGCGTTCATCGAGGTCGGTGCGGCCGTAGCTGGTCAACCCCAAATAGCCCATGCGAGCCTTCAAGCGGGTCACTCCTCTGGCTTGCTTCACCTGTTGTTTGACGTCTGATAAGGCTTGTTGGGAGAAGCAGTCCCGGCCGTCATAAGGTACAACCACCTCAATCCGGCCGCTGGGCGTGCCTGTTGGTTCCACCTCCGTATGGCTGCCGGCCGTGATCCGGTACGGATAGGTCTCGATCAGGCGGATGACCTGGGGACGCGCCCGCGCAAAGAGCGTCGCCTCAGTCATAGCCCCCACCTTTATCTACCATTGGATACCCTCTCATGCCACCCGGCCCTTTGCGAGAAGTTGGCTGCCGCAGCGCGCAGTCACCCTCCTGACCTTTAGAGGAGCCATTAGCCAGCGCGCTAAACTGGCGGCGAGGTGCGCCTACGAAGAAACTACCTCTGGAACGGCCCTCTACTTGTATTGTAACGCAAACCCCCACCGTTTGGCAAACTTCGCAGCAATTCTCAATTTGGCGAAATGGTTGACAAAAAAGGCAAACAGGGCAATTACTATGGCTTATGGTACATAGATTTCCCTTACAAGCATTTTTCAAGGCAAGTCAAGCGGCCTGGGTTGACTTGCCAGACCATCGTAAACCAAGCCCCAACACAAAATATGCCTTATCGGATGCCGTCAACAGCGTCATGAGCATGTTTTTTATGCAATCACAATCATTTCTGGCCCATAATCAGGCGACGAGTGGGAAAAAAGCAGGCAAACAGAACCTACAAACATTATTCGAGGTGAAGGAGGTACCCTCGGATAATCAAATCCGCAATTCATTAGACCCACTCCAACCGACGGAATTTGCGCCACAATATGAATGGATATGGCAACAGCTATCTCGGTTAGGCGGACTAAAAGTGTACGAAACCAGCCTCAATACCCGCCTCATTGCCCTGGATGGGATGGTGTACCATTCATCGACAGAAATTTCCTGTGCCTGTTGTTCCATACGGCAAGACCGAACCGGCAAGAGCCATTACTATCATGCCGCCTTGTTGCCCTTGATGGTACAACCGGGAGTGGAACACGTTTTAGCTTGTTTCCCCGAAATGATTACACCGCAAGATGGGGCGGAGAAACAAGATTGTGAACGCAATGCCGGTAAACGGTGGTTGCAGAAATGGGCACATCTGTTTACACCCCATTCCATTACCTATCTGGGGGACGATTTATTTAGTAATCAGCCCTTTTGTGAAGCGGTCATTGCCCAGAAGCAGTACTTCATCTTTGTTTGCAAACCAGATTCCCATGTTGAACTGTATCGTTGGTTAGATGCCCTCACGCCGCATGAACGCTCGGAGCGGCGCTGGAATGGGAAACAGGGTGAAATCTGGCGTTGGCAATGGGTCAATCAGGTTCCTTTACGGGCTGGTGAGGAGGCCTTGCTGGTTGATTGGTGTGATTTACAAATCAGTCATGAAGCCACGGGCGAACTCCTCTATCACAATAGTTGGGTTACCAATCACCATTTGCAGGCGCATCGGGTTGAAGCTGTTTGTACCTATGGTCGCACCCGATGGAAGATTGAGAATGAGGGTATCAATGTATTGAAAAAAAAGGGGTACCACGTTGAGCATAATTTTGGGCATGGGTCACGCTACCTCGCTCAGGTTTTTCTGGTTCTCAATCTTCTCGCCTTTCTGTTACATACTGCGCTGCATCTGGTTGATGACCTCTATCAATTCCTACGGCAAGCATTGCATAAGCGGGTCACCTTTTTCAATGACTTACGGGCGTTATGCCGCTATTATGCCTTTCCTGATTGGGATGCGCTCTGGTTGTTTATGATTAAATCTCTTGACGAAGATGATATGCCACCTGACATTGCTGCTCTAATTTCAAATTGAGAATTGCTGCAAACTTCGGCCGCGCTTCTTCAGATCAGACTTTGACAGATTGACCGGGACGCCAAATCGCCGTAAGGATGATTCTTTACTTGAACCGGCCGGCCGCTTCCTGCTCGGCTTGCTCAATCATCTGACTAACCTGGCGCGAAACCCGGCCGGCGTCGTCCAGGGCTGACACCAGCTGGCGCAAGGTTGGCAGGAGTGCCTCGTCAACCTCAGCGTAAAAGCGATCGGCCGCCCGGCCCAGCCACCCACTCTGCCGGAGAGCGTCCACAGCCCGCTGGACCCTCAAGTTTAACTCGTAAACCTCAGTCGCCTGGTGGTCGAATCGGCCGGCTGCGTCGGCTAGTTCGTGGTAATCAGCCTGGATGATTGAAGTTGCCATTTGTCAGTTTCACTCAACCTTTACTTCTCTGCTCAACCTATCCAGGGCATCTTGCTGCTCCCGCCGAAAACGATTGGCTACACCCTGTTGGACACTTCTAGAACTATTCGAGAAATAAACCAGGTTGCCATTGGCATCAGTACGGCCGCGCTCGGCGTAGATAGATTTGACAATCTCTTCGTCAGAAAGAGTAGCCGGGTTGCGGCCGGCCAAAGCCCGATTGACTAGAGAAGTGCTTGGCCCATGTTGTACGGATGTAGACCAAATCACGTCACGCAATACTGCAGATCTCGTGCTAACGTCCAGCCCTGTCTCCTTGCTGACCTTGCTAACCAGTGGATCGTAATGTGTTTTCTGGATGTAGGCGTGCTGGGCGTCGCCGAATTTCCCGGGTTCTCTAGCCGCGATCTCTTGCCACTTCTGCGTGAAGGCCTCGGAACCTGGCGTAAGTCCCGCAAACTCGGCCGCATAAGGCGCGCCTTCAGGCGATTGTAGAAACTTAGCGACGGTACCGCCACCGCGGCTGGTCATCTGGTACAGGCCATAGGAAACCCCGCCGGGGTCGCCACTCCCACTGGACACCGTGCCAGGGCCCCGGCCACCTGTTTCGTATTTTTCCGAGAGCGAACCCAGCTTTTCACTACCGTTCGCGCTACTGTCCAGATTCTTGAACGGGCCTGCTGCTTCCTCCTCCGCCGTCTGGAGCGTGTCGTTTATTTGGCTACAGGTCTTACAACTGTCGGCCAGAGCCACAACCAGGCGTTGCACGGCCGGCAAGACCTCATCCTCCATCTCGGCAAAGAAGGCATTGGCCCCCTGACCAACCCAGCCGCCCCGTTGGAGAGCCTCTACACTCTGTTTCACCTTTTGCAAATGCCCCTCAATTCCTGTGGCTTGTTCGTCAAACCGATCCGCCACCGTCGCCAACTCGTCATAATTGGCCTGTACCTTCTCGTTGCTCATGGCGTTTCCTCCATAAGTGACTCAACCTCTCATAACAAGATAAAACGTAACCCGATTTTGCTGCTACCCAGGCGTATGAGGTCACCTGTTTGTAAGAGCCGTGGTTGCTGGAGGGGTTCCGCTTCATCGTTGATGTAGGTAGGGTTCTGAGGGTTTAGACTTTCCAGGTAGTATTGCCCACCTTGAACGGTGATTTGGGCGTGCCGCCGGGAGACACGCTGGCTATTGGGAAAGGGTTCTACGTTGGCAGCCAGCATCAGCGATTGCGTTGGGTCCTCACTCGGCCGCCCGATCACGGCCGGCTGCCAGGTCAGGAGAAAGCGTTTGCCCGTCGTCGTCTCCTGTAAAATAGCCCGTTTGACGGCCGTAAACGGCTGCCGGCGGGTCGTCACGGCTTGGCGGGCATAGCCAAAAGTGAGTTGCGTGGCTGGCCGCAAACCCAATTCCTTAACGGTCTTATCCTGAGCCAACGGCATATCCTTGCCCTTGAGGTAAAGGGCGTAACCGGCCGGACTATCCCCCGGCAGGTCCTTAAACTCGCGCAAGATTTCGTTGATGAGTTCACCAACAGTCAAATCCAGGCGCACGTCGGCCACCTGCCCTACCTCGTCAAAAACATCCATGCTGAGTTCAACGTAATCGTCCATCTAGGATTTACGGAATGGCGACAAGTCCATTAAACCTTGAGCCGTTTCCAGGATTTTGTCGGCACTCATACTCTTCAAGATGTCGGCCGATAAGATGTTGCGGCTTGCCAGGTGTTGTTTCAGAGCCTCGACGTCGAAGCCATCCGTGGCCATCGAGCTGCTCTTATGACTGGTGGCCCCGGCGGTAGGTGGTTTGCTGGCGCCGTCGGCCGACGGCGGTCGGGCTAACCAGGTAGCTTTTTGAGTAGGATAGCGTTGCTGGATCGCCGTCACCCAGGTATCCAGGGCCGGGGCTATTTGGTCATCGTCTTCGTAAGGTGTGGCTACCTGGATCATGGCGGTACGGCCGGACTTGACGACGAAGCCCCGGCCCAGTGGCAACTCGGTCTTGGCGAGGGTGCG
>JBFMFT010000253.1:0-7690 GCA_040751925.1 Chloroflexota bacterium | reverse complement strand
GCCGGCGCGGCGCAGCCGGTTCCACTCCACCTCATTGACCATCCAGCGGGTAGCGTGGTCGTAAAAGCGGCGGGAGTAGCGGCCGGCCACCGCCAGGTCGCGGTCGGTACGCGCTTCCCAGTCCAGGTGCGACAAAACCCTTTCTTCCACTTCCTGATAATACTTCGTGCCTTTGATGGGGTAGGCGACGGTGGTCAAGAATACGTCGGGGTTGGCTTCCTTCAGGTGGGCGACGGTAGCCTCCACGTCGGCTATCTTTTCGCCTTCATAACCGAGCATGATAAACATACCGACTTCAATCCCCTTCGCTTGCAGCATCTTCGTTTTGGCCCGCACGTCGGCCGCGTCCGCTTTGCGCTCCATGGCATCCAGAATACGCTGGGAGCCGCTTTCGGAGCCAATCCACAGACGATAGCAGCCCATCCCGGCCAGGGCCTCAATCACCTTGTCGTTGAGACGGTCGGCCCGGCTGATGCACTCGAACGGCACGCGCAGATTCCGTTGCTGGAGGAGAGCGGCGTACTCCAGGAACCAGCGCGGATGGATGGTCAACACGTCGTCAGCGTACCACAATTGGTCGGGGTGGTAGCGTTCGACGATCCAGGCCACTTCCTCCACCACGTCCTGGGGTGTGCGGCGGCGATGGGTATGGCCGAAGACGGAATGGCTGCACCAGTGGCAGACGTAGGGGCAACCACGCGCAGTAATGAGCGAAACTGAACTCAGGCCATGATGGGCTTTCCAGGTATCCAGGTAACGCTGGGTGTCAATCGCTTCGCGGTCGGGCCAGGGTTGGGCGAAGAGGTCTTTGATTTGCGGCCGGGCCGCTGCCCGCACTACCTGACCCTCCCCATTGCGGAAAACGATGCCGGCCACTTGTTCCAACTGGCGGCGGCCGTAGCGGGCCAGGTGGGGAATCAACTCCTCTAAAGTTAATTCACCTTCGCCAACGACAACCATATCCGCCCCTCGCGCCAGGTATTCTTCGGCGTAATTGACCGGCTCCGGGCCGCCCAGGATAACCGTCGCCCCCACCTCCCGGCAGAGCCGCATCATCCGCAAGACGTTGTGCTTGGTCATCAGGTTGACGTAGAGGCCGACCAGTCCCGGCCGTTCCCGTCGCACGTATTCGGCAAAGTCGGCCAGGCTATTGAACGTGCTGTCGTACAGAGCCACGTCGAAGCCCCTGGCCTTCAGGTGCGAGGAGATATACAGCAAGCCCAACGGCGGGTAGGGCTTCATGATCTTCTGTTCGTGGGCGTCTTCAGCGATGAAGTAGCCGTGCGAGAGTAGGATGTCCATGAGTGGTGTTTGAGCGGGGATTAGGGGATTTTTTCTATCTTCAATCCCCTAATCCCCTAATCCCCGCGACAATTGCAGGGGGATGGGGTCGTCGTGGCGGAGGCGGGCCAGTTGACGCAGTTTGGTGGAAGACCTGACCAGACGGGCCAGGTTGAGGGGAATACTCAAGGCCAGGCGCAGGTGGCGCGGCCGTAACGCCAACGGCCGCCGCAGGTCTTTCCGTAGTTGATGCCAGGCCTTACGCGCCCGGTACTCGTGATGAACCCGATGGTGCAAGACCCGGTAGAAGTCCGGCGAATATGGCCCATTGTAGAGCATCGCCAGGTCGTCCGAGTCCTGCCAGTTGGTCTTGGGGCCAAGCTGCTCCTTCACCCGCTCGTAGAACGGCGTGCCGGGTAGAGGATAGGAGACGGAAATGCCAATATCGTCCGGCCGGCACTCCCGCACCATCTTCAAGGTCAACTGAATGTCCTCCCACGTCTCGCCCAGGTAGCCGAACTGGAGGAAGAAGCCCACCTCAATCCCCACTTCGTGCAGCAGGCGCACGGCCGTATAGATGTCCTCTACCCGCGTATCCTTGTCCATGGCGTCCAGAATCTTCTGCGACCCCGATTCCGCGCCCACCCAGACGGTGCGGCAACCAGCCCGGCGGAGAGCCTGGGCGATTGGCTCGTTAATGAGGTCTACCCGTTGCAAACACTTGAAAGGTACCACAGCGTCCTGGGCGGACGCCAGTTGGCTAAACCGTTCAATCCAGCCTGGCTTCAAGCCCAGGATGTCATCGGCGAACCAAATATGGTCGGGGTGGTAGGTTTCTTTGAGCCACTTCAACTCGGCCGCTACGTTTTCGGGGCTGCGCGTGTTGTAGCGGCGGCCGTAGATGGGCTTGGCGCACCAGTTGCAGCGATACGGGCAGCCCCGCGTCGTCACCATATTCATTGAGTAATAGCCGTGCCGCTCATGCCAAATCCTCTGGTAGCGGGGAATGTCCACCAGGTCCCAGGCGGGGAAGGGAAATTCGTCCAGGTCTTTGACGAACGGCCGGCGGGCCGTCCGCTTCACCTGGCCCTCCTCTAACCAGGCCAGGCCGACGATGCTGGACAGGTCACGCGCCTGCCTGCCGCTCAACGTATCCAGTAGTTCGCCCAGGGTGACCTCGCCCTCGCCCAGCAAGATGTAATCTACGCCGTGTTGGAAGTAATCGGCCGCGTGGTCGGTGGCGTCTGAGCCGGAAACGATGACGATACAGCCGCGCTCCTTAGCCGCCTGGGCCATGGTAAAGGCTGCTTCGCGCATCCGTAAGAGACACATCTTGCTCAGGTAGTTGAAGCTATCCTCGTACAAGACGGCGAAGCGCGGCCGGTTCTGCTCCAACGCCCTGACCCATTCCGCCTCCGATTCGGCCAACATGGCGTCAAATAGAGCCACCGGGTAGCCCATCTGGCGCACGTAGGCGGCGGCCAGCAAGCTACCCAGGGGTGGGTAGGGCATCATGGCTTGCCATAGCTTGGGGTCAAAACGCAAATAGTAGGATTGGCCGAAGAGAGTGGTGTCGTCTGACATGGGTTTGTCCTGTGAACTGACAACGTGAAACGTGAAACGTGAAGCGTGATCCCTTCACGTTTCACGTTTTACGCTTCACGTTCTTCTAACTGCCGCAAGCGGCCGCTGAAGGCGTCCAGTACCCAACGGCCGTGATCGTGGAAGTGGCCCTTGCACCAATCGGGGCCAAAAGCGGCGACCCCATCGCCCTGATTACCGTAGCGGCGACTGAATTTGCGGATTTTGCGCTCCATTTCCCATTTTTCCAGCCGGCCGCCGGCCGGCGAGCGCAGCAAGAACTCGGCGAAGGCCCGCAAAGACCGCCGGCCGGGGGAGAGGGCTGGCTCTTTCGGGCTGCCGTTCAGTTGGCGGGGCAGGTCGTCGGCGTTGGGCAGAAAGGCGGCCGTCCAGCTATTCAACTGGCGCATCTGGTAATAGAGGGACAGACCGGCAATGGGTACCATCTGGGTCAGTTCGCGGGCCGCGTAAAGGTTTTGTTCCTGGAAGAGCAGGCTACGCTCAGACACGAAGTAGTTAGGGCATAGCTGGAAACCCTGGCGGGCAGCCACCCGCACCAGCAGGATGACCAACGCCCGGCACAACCACAGGCGGCCGGGTTGGGTCACAATCAGGTAATCCACATCCGCTTCCGGCTCCACGTTGTCTACGGCGAGGGAACCCGTGATGGCGACCATCCGCACAAAGGGTAAGGTATGAATGACCCGGCCGTAGCGCAAGGCGGCCGGCCACATCATCTGGGCCACGCCGGCCCGTCGCTGGCGGACGGCGATCAACTCTTCGCGGCCGGGCAGGGCAAAATAGCCCTGGTGCTGGCTCAAGCGATGGGGAATGAGGCGGCCGTTGCTCAGGATGGCCTGGACGGTGGCGAGGGGAGCGGCCGTTTCTACCAGGTAGCGGTGAACTTCGTTCAGGGTCAGAGGGTAGTCGAACACGTCCACGTAAGCGACCGTCCGCACGATAGCCGCCTCAATTTGCTGTTGGAGGAAATTGGGGTCAATTGGCGATGATTCGTGCAAACTGGCCTCAGAACTGTCCTGGGACATGCAAGCTATTATAACAGATTATCGCTGTCAAGCGGAAAGGCGAGAAAACATCCGACGTTTCAGCAAACGTCGGATGTTTTCCGTGCGAACCGTCAGGTTTTCTCGTTATAATTCAGTTGGCATGGACATTGAGGGACGGGTCAGGGTAATCGATTCATTATTGTCGGCCGCGCCACCCATCCGGCCGGGCGGCAGCCTGCTGATAATGGTGGGGCTGCCCGGCGCGGGCAAAACCGCGCTGGTGGCGGCTCTACAGAGTTTGCTACCTTGTGTGGTCATCAGCACCGACTGGGTGCGCTGGCAGCTTTTCCACCCGCCGGCTTTCACCGCCGACGAAATGGCTCTCGTTTACCAGGTGTGCTACCAGTTGGTGAGCGGCCGGCTGGCCCTGGGCCAACGGGTCATCTTCGACGCCTCCAACTACCTGGCCGCTCGTCGCCAACGGCTATTAGACGTAGCCAGGCGGCAGGGGGCGGCCGTCGCTATCTGTTACGTCCAGGCCAGCGAAGAAGTAACTCGCCAACGCCTGGCGCAGCGAGTGGACGGCCGTCGCCGCCCGGAGGATTGGTCGCGGGCCGATTGGCCGATTTACCAATGGATGGCCGGCCTCCTGGAACCGGTCACCGAACCCCACCTGGCCCTGGACACCTCGGCCGCCTCGGCCAGCACCCTGGCCGGCCAACTCCGTGACTACTGGCTCAGTTGTGAGTGATGAGCGATGAGTGATGAGTGTTACAATACCTCATCACTCATCACTCATCACTCATCACTATACACATGCTTGACGCTACCATCATCTACAACCCCCTGGCCGGGCCGACCAACCTGAAGGCGACGGTGGAGGAGGTCGGCCGCTTCTGGCAACGGCAGGGCTGGCGCGTGACCATCCAGCCCACCCAACGGGCCGGCCACGCGGTCGAATTGGCCCAGAGCGCGGCGGCGGCCGGCCATCGCCTGGTCCTCGCCAGCGGCGGCGACGGTACCCTGGGCGAAGTCGCCAGCGGCCTGGTCGGTAGTGAGACGATCATGGCCCCCTTGCCCACCGGCACGGGTAACTCCTTCGCCAAAGAGTTGCGCCTGCCCCGCCCCGGCCCTCTCAACCCTGATGGCTTGTTGGAAGCCTCGAAGGCGCTGGCGGCCGGCCGCGTCCAGCGGATGGACGTGGGCAAAGCTGAAACCGGCCGCCACTGGCTGCTGTGGGCCAGCGTGGGGGTAGATAGCTTCCTGGTGGAGCGCATCGAGCCGCGCTCTAAGTTCGCCAAGATGCTGGGCCCGCTGGGTTACGTGGGCGAGGGGCTGCCCTCTATCGTTTTGTTCCCTGGCATGTGGGCCAGTGTGGAGGTGGACGGCCGTCTCTACGAGGACGACTACCTGATGGTGACGATCAGCAATTGCCGGTTGTTTGCGGGGGGTGAGTTGATGTTGAATCCCCAGGCGGTTCTGGACGATGGGTTGTTTGAGGTGTGGTTCTTTCGCGGCCGCGAGACTTTGCGTATCTTCCAATACCTGGTGGACGTGGCCCTCGGCCGCCACTTGAACCACCCAGAGATTCAGATGGTGAGCGGCCGGCAAGTGACTATCCACACCCGGCCGCCCATCCCCGTCCACAAGGACGGCGACCCGTCGGGTAAAACGCCCTTTTCGTGTAACCTGCTCCCTGGCGCGCTGCGTATTTTGGCTCCGAACACGGCCCCGGCCGGGTTGTTTAGTTGGCCGGGCGAGCCACTCCTGTAAGAATGGCACGAGGATGGACGCGGCGAGGAGAATACGACGGTGGGAGGAGCGGCCACGACCAGAGGCGGTGAACATCCCGCTGGGTCAGCGGGATTTTGTGGGTTTAATAGCGGGATGGTAGTGGCGTTTGGGATGATGAATGATCAACGCAGGCAATGAACGCCATTCATCATTCCTAATTGGTCATTCCCTTGCCGGTCGCTTCGGCCGCGGCCTTGATCAACGTGGTCGCTCCTTCCTTGAGCAGCCCTCCGGCCGCCCGCACCGCCCGCCCCAACTGCTCCTTTTCCCCCCGCTTGAGCAGCCCGTCAAATTCCTGCTCGCGCAACCAGACCTCCAACGGCTTTTCCTCCCGCACCAGGCGTACCAGTTCGTCCATGAGCCACCACAGGAAGGCCAGGGGGCGGACTCGCCAACCGGCCGGCAGGGTTGCGTCCTGGGTCAGGTAGCCCTGCTTTTCCAGCATCCGCAGCTCTGGTCCCAGGTCGGGTAGCTCTTGCAGCAGGCGTTTCATGTCAAAGGCCCGTTGACCCAACAAGTGGGGAACCTGGGCCAGACCGACCAGGGCAAAGGCCCGGCGGGTGGCCGGCGACCACAAGGCCCAGGTGCGGTCTATGACCGTGGCGGCCTGCCGGGCCACTTCCTCGCCCGCCAGCCGCCGCCGTTGTGTAGAATCAGGCTCAACTTCGCCGGCGTCCCACAGGGCCGAAGCCGCTGCTTGCAGGAGGTAAGGATGACCACCGGCCGCGCTGGTGATGAATTGGCGGTCGTCGGCCGTGAAGCGGTCGCCCGCCTTATTTAACAATTCGGTAATGGCTTTCTCCGCAAACGGCCCCAGCACCAGTTCATCGAGGAAATTAAAATAGGGTGAACCGGTGCGGCTAAAGTCCTGGGTGGTTTTGTTCAGGTCAGCCAGAGATTGGCGGCCGGCCAGCACCAGGGCCAAGGCCCCGCGGCTGCGCGAGACTAGCGAGCGCAGGCTGCCGAAGAACTCGGCACTGTTCAAGATGGGGTGGTGTAGCAAAGCGTCGAACTCGTCCAGGAGGAGTACCACCCGCCAGTCGGTAGCCGCGATTTGGGTCAGCAGGCGTTCCAGGACGAAGGCGCCGAAGGCGTTTTGCTGGCAAACCTGGTAGGCCTGGGCCAGCGGCGAGCCGGGGTTGGGGGCAACGACCTGCTCGTAGAGGGGACGCAAAGCTACTTCCCAAAACTGGGCCTGGCTGAACTGCCCGGTGAAAGTCTGGGCGTCCATGAAGGTGAAAACGAGGTGGGGCGCGGCCAGGCCATAGAGCCGGACGCGCATCTCGCGGTCAGCCAGGTACATCAAGAGGGAGGTCTTGCCAGAACGGGGGTCGCCGACGACGGCTGTGGACTGCCCCTGGCTGACAATACGCCCCACCAACCGCCGCAGTTCACGCTGCCGATCTACCCAACGCGGTGGAGACACAGGATTACCGTGAAAGAAGGGGTTAGGTATCATACTCTTACGGCGTTACTGCCCACAGGATAATTGTACCATCGGCCGAAGCGGAAGCCAGGGTGCGGCCGTCGGGAGAGAAGGTCACGCTGGTTACGCTACCCGTATGTCCCTCCATTGTCCGTACCAGTTCACCTGTAGCTACGCTCCATAACGTAACCTTGTTATGAAAGTCGCCAACAGCCAGCGTCGTTCCGTCCGGTGAAAAAGCAACACTGGAAACGACGGCCGTGAATCCGGGCAGGGTGTTTAGGAGCGTGCCGCTGACTGTATCCCACAGGAAGACGCTACCCTCATAAGACCCCGAAGCCAGGATGGGGTCGGTAGGCGAAAAAGCTACGCTCGTGACCCAATCCGTGTGGCCGGTCAGAGTGCGAAGCGGCTCTCCATTCTCCACGTCCCATAGGATAATGCTGTTATCTTTAGCGGCCGAGGCCAGAGTGCGTCCATCATTGGCAAAGGCGACACTTAACACGGCCGCCGTATGGCCCGGCAGACTACGCAGCCGATTGCCAGTGTTGGTATGCCACAGGATAACAGTATTGTCGTCCGAGCCGGAGGCCAGAGTCTG
>JBFMFT010000252.1:0-7758 GCA_040751925.1 Chloroflexota bacterium | reverse complement strand
AACCAGGCAAAGGCGGGCGGGCATGGTGGCGTAGTGGCCGACGATCCGGCCGCCGGCCGCTGCCACCCAGGCGCTTTCAAAGGGGGCCGCAAATCCCTTCGCTTTCCATCGCCAATGGGTCTCGCTGATCGGCCGGCCGAAAGTCCTGGCAAACAGTTCAACCAGTTGTGCTTCATCACCCGGCGCATAAGCTCGAATCGTCCAATCATTGGACATGGTACAGTTTCCAGATTAGGATAGGATATTGTAAGGGATTGTAGCGTGACTGGCGAACAATGGTTTTATGCGAATTGCGCTGATTGTACCTGGATTTAGCGTCACACCTGACGATTGGGCCATTCCGGCCGTGCAGACCTTTACCTGCGCCCTGGCCCAACAGCACCAGGTCACGGTCTTCAGCTTGCGCCACCCACCCAGGGGGGTCTATCATTTTGACGTGGAGCCAACGACCGGTTATTCCCCAGGCGGCTGCCTCCACTTTACCCACTGGGCGACTGGTGGCGGCCGGCGTTTTGGCCTAGCCTCCCTGCTCATCTGGCAGCAGACCTGGCAGGCTATTCTACGCCAACATCGGCGCACTCCCTTTGACCTTCTGCACGCCTTCTGGGCCGACGAGTCAGGGCTAACGGCCGGCCTGGCGGCGGCCGGGCTGCGACGGCCGGTTCTGCTCAGTCTGGGCGGCGGCGAACTAACCTATCTGCCCGACATCGGTTAT
This sequence comes from Chloroflexota bacterium, assembly GCA_040751925.1. GTDB lineage: Bacteria > Chloroflexota > Anaerolineae > Promineifilales > Promineifilaceae > JBFMFT01. The sequence continues at coordinate 7,043 of JBFMFT010000252.1, read as the reverse complement.
GGTACCCAAGGTTCGTTCTTTCGCCGCCTGGTTGTCCGCCAGGCCTTACGGCGGGCCGACCTGGTGACGGCCGGTTCACCTTACCAACGCGAGCTGGCGTTGGCGCATGGCGTAGCCCCTGATAAATTGCGCCTGGCCCCGCTGGGTGTAGATACCAGCCGCTTTCGGCCGCAACCCACCCCCGGCGGCCGATCCGTCTTGTTGCAGGTCGCTTCTCTAATTGGGGTCAAGAACCAGGCCCTCTTGCTTCACGTCCTAAAACGGGTCAAGGAAGAGATACCAAGCGTGCAACTTCGGCTGGTCGGCGATGGGCCATTACACAGTAGCCTGGTTGCGCTGGCCCACGAACTGCAAATTGCCACTGAGATTGATTGGCGCGGCCGTGTTCCCTACCCGGCTACTCCTCATGTCTATCAAGACGCTTGCCTTTACCTGCAAAGTTCGCGCCACGAGTCACAGGGCATGGCTGTATTAGAGGCAATGGCTTGCGGTGTACCGGCTCTAGGTACGCCAGTGGGCATCTTGCGGGAGGTTGCTGCCCGGCCGCCCCAGGTAACGGCCGAAGGGCTGGCCGCTCAGGTCGTGGAACTTCTCGCCGATAGCACGCGGCTAGAAGAGTTGCGCCAGCAGGCCCGCCAAACGATTGAGGAGCGGTTTAGCCTACCTGTGGCCATGGAGACCTTCTTCCAACTTTATGAGGAATTGCTGGAGGCTGGTTAATGGCCGCCTGCTGTGTGCCACGCATTGTTTATTGGGTGTAAGGACTTCAGGCTTGCCACTTGTTACCCGCCGCCTGCTCACCGTATCGCGCCTGACTTTCGTGGTCTTCGTCGGCCTGGCTCTGATGAGTCCTTCCTGGCGGGTCGGGCCGTTTACCTGGTGGCCCATCTGGCTATCGCCCATGCTGGCCGGCCGCCCGGCCGCTATTGGTTTATTGAGCTTGCTTCCGTTCCTGGTTGTGTTTTTGTGGTTGGCTGGTTGTGTTTATCTCTTTCTCGCTACGCGAAATAGATGGGTGGCGTCTGGCAACTCTGTTCCCTCTTCAAGCGCGCTACCTTCAAGAAAGTGCGGCTCGCTTCAAGACTTCTGGAATAAGCGGCCGGGTCAGGCAATCGTTCCTCTAGCTGGCTTGAGCCTGCTCACTCTGAGTAGTCTGGATTGGGCGACCGATTGGCGTACCCTCACCCAACTGACCGGCCTACTTTTGTTTTGGTTTGTTTTCTTATTATCGCTATACGAAAAGCAAGGATTACTTCTGCCAACCATCAGCCTGATTGTGGCTGTGCAAAGTGGCGCGGCCGTCCTTCAATTTCTGCTCCAACGCGACCTGGGGCTGGCCTTTTGGGGTGAACTGGAGCTAGACCCGGCCATCAGCGGGGCCAGTGTTCTGTGGGCGCGCGGCCGGCCCTGGCTGCGCGGCTATGGCCTGACCGCCCATCCCAACGTTTTGGGAGCAATGCTGGCCGTTCTCCTCCTCTGGCTTTTAGCCGCCTATGGCTGGTCGAATGGCCGGCGACGAGCCTGGCTGACAGTTGTTATCACCAGTGGCCTCTTGGGGCTATTCGTCACCTTTTCACGAGCTGCCTGGCTGGGCTTTGCTATAGGCGCCATGTTAGATTTTGGCTTTTGGTTTTCGGCAGACCGTTCCAAAATCCAAAATCCAAAATCCAAAACCCTCTTGATGGTTCTTCCGGCCGCCCTCCTACTCCTCCTGTTCGGCGATCTGGCCGCCGGCCGCTTCCTTGCCCTGGACACTCCAGGGGAAAGCGAGTCTATCAGCCAGCGCATGGAGGATATGCGATTGGCCCTGGCGCTCATTGCCCGGCAGCCCTGGCAAGGGGTAGGAGCAGGCAATTATTTGACGGCCGCCCTCCCTCTGAACCCGACCGCCGAAACGGTGCATAACGTCCCTCTGCTGGTAGCGGCCGAATTGGGTCTCCCTGGTCTATTCTTGTGGTTGTGGCTCGTTCTAACCCCTTTCCGATTTTGGATTTTGGATTTTGGATTTTGGAGATGCTTATTGAACTTCACCACTGAGACACGGGGGCCGCCGAGAAGATTAAGGTGGAAGTTGTCACCTGCCAGCCACCTACCACGGGCAAGCCTGCGGCTTGCGCTACTTCTCTCCCCCTGGCTGGCAATGGTAGTGATTGGCCTGTTCGATAACTCGCTATGGCTATCGGCCGGTTGGCGAGGGGCTATGCTCTTCGGCCTATTGGCGGCCGGGGCGGTCGGTGGTAATCGGTAAATGGTAATTTGCGGGTGTTCATCTTCCAATTACCAATAGTCAACCACCCATTACCAATGTCTCCTTCGCGTTCTCTGCTCACCGACCCGGCCGTGCGCCAGGCTATATTACTCGCCGTCCTTCTACGTGTACTGCTGGCGGTGTGGGCTGTCGTGGTGCTGGCCCTACGGCCGCTGCCGGCCGAACCGGACGAGACTTTGCGGCCGTACCTGGGTATCCCACCCCTAACCAACGGGCCAGGCAGTTATCTGCTCGCCCCCTGGCAACGCTTTGATACCCTGCACTATCTTCGCATTGCCAACGAAGGCTACGCGGCCGTAGCGGATTCGGTCTTTCCGCCCCTGTACCCATTGTCTATGCGAATTTTGGATTTTGGATTTTGGATTTTGGATCCGACCTGCCACGTGCCACTTGCCACCTGCGACCTGCCAATTACTACCCTCCACCTGCTCGTGGGTCTGGCCGTTTCTAGCCTGGCCCTTCTAGGCGCAGTGATCCTTTTATACCGTCTGACAGAGGTCGAACTGGGATCACTGGCCGCTTCCCGCGCTGCCCTTTACCTGGCCCTCTTTCCCACCGGCTTCTTCCTGTTAGCTGCCTATTCTGAGTCGTTATTTCTCCTGTTAGCCCTCGGCGCACTGTGGGCCGCCCGGCTCGGCCGGCCGTGGCTGGCCGGCCTCCTGGGGCTGCTGGCAACGTTGACCCGGCTAACTGGCGTTGGATTGGTCGCGCCCCTGGCGTGGCAAGTGGCAAGTGGCAAGTGGCAGATGGCAGGTGGCAGGTGGCAAGTGGCAAGTGGAATCCAAAATCCAAAATCCAAAATCCAAAATTCACTTACCCTCCTCCCACCCCTTCTGCCCGTTCTGGGTCTGGCCGGCTTTCTAACCTGGCGGGCGGCGGCCGGGCTGCCACCCATCGGTGACGTGTATCGGCACTATTGGCATCAGACGGCCGGTTGGCCGGGCCTGGACATTGTCAGGGTTGTGAGTCTCTTGTTTACTGGCAACGCCACCCGCAGCCAGTTTACCCTACTATTCGACTTATTCTGCGTCGCACTGCTGTTGGTCACAACCTGGCTGGCTTTCCGCCGCCTGGGTGTGACTTATGGCTTATACATGGCCGTCATGCTTCTGTTTATTTTGCTGCCGACGTCTGAACTCAAGCCCTTCTATTCCTTCTCTCGCTACACCCTGATCTTCTTCCCAACTTTTATGCTGATGGGCGCGGCCGGCGGCCGGCGACCCTGGCTGCACCGTCTCATCCTCTACCCTTCCCTGGCTCTCTACCTCTACTTCAGCGGCCAGTTTTTCTTGTGGGGTTGGGTAGCCTGATTTGCGACCGGCCAGGTTGCTTAAAACCTGTCAGGTTTTGCCCAAGAGCGTGAACCGTTATCTTCATTTCATAACACCCCTTCTGTTTGGTCTGGCTTTTACCCTGCATGGGTTGCCTCTACTGATTTGGCCGTTTGATGGGCTATATGGGCAAGATGCCTTTGCCTATTACGACTACGCCATCGCATCACTACGCGAAAATCTGGCCGCCGGACGGCCGCCGCCCCCTTTCTTCTGGCCACCCGGTTATCCGCTCCTGATCGTCCTGGTGAACCTGCTCACAGGAGCAGGGCCGCTGGCCGGGCAGTTGGTCAGTCTAGCCGCCGGAGCCCTCGTCGTCGTATTGACGGCCTGGCTGGCCCATGACCTCTTTGTAGAGCAATCCGCCGGATTGCCACCCGTAGCGCAATCCGCCGGATTGCCACCCGTAGCGCAATCCGCCGGATTGCCACCCGTAGCGCAATCCACCGGATTGCCAATGGCAAGTTGGAAACTTGCCCTACCTGCTGGCCTGCTGGTCGCGCTAAACGGTCAACTATGGCAATCCAGCGTGGTAGTCATGGCTGACACGGCCGCCCTCGCCGCCGCCACGTTGGGTGTTTGGACCTTGATACGCTACGGCCGCTCACCGACCAGGGGCGCCTGGTTGTTGTTGGCGGCCGGGGCCATGGCGGCAGCCGTTCTCACCCGCTGGGCTTACGCGCTGGTAGCCATACCCTGCACTCTTTATGCGTTATGGCTGTTGGTCCGGCGCGGCGGCCGGGTCCCTCTCTGGCACGGCGCGGGCGCGGCGTTGGTAGCATTATTGATTCTTTCGCCCTTGTGGGGGCCGGCCGTCGCTGGACTGCTCAATGCCCAGGTGGTTAATCCGCCCTTCACCGGCGATTTACAAGTCTACTCCTGGCATCCCCTGAACGCTCTACGGCGAGAGTTTGTGACGGCCGACGGTTATCTTCGTTACGCCTGGCCCAACGGTCTCTACTACGCCCTCGCCCCAGCCCACCGCTACTATTTCACAGCCCTCCTCGCCCCCTTCATTGGAGTCGGCCTTTGGGCAGTTCTGCAAACGACGAACGACGAAGGGCGAAAGACGAAAACGGTCATCCTCCGTCCTCCGTCCTCGGTCTTCTTAATCCTGGCCTGGGCTGGCGTCATCTACCTCTTTCACGCCGGCGCGCCCTGGCAGAATTTTCGCTTCACCCTGGCTTATCTGCCACCGCTGGCTATTCTGGCGGCCGTCGGCTGGCAATGGCTCTATCACTGGTTGCCCGGCCGCCTGCGCTGGCTGGCTGTTCTCTACCTGGCGGCCGGATTGCTCTACATGGGCGGGAACGGCCTGCAATTGACCCGCTCCTTCATCGAGCGCAAAGAAGCGGACCTGGCGACGGTGCAGTGGGTGGAGGGGCAAACACCGGCCGGAGCCCGCTTGCTTACCTTTGGCCTTACCCTGACCTTCCAACATTATAGTCACTTGGAAACGATAGAGTTGTTCTATCAAGACCCGGCCAGCCTGGAAAACGTGCTGGTGGACGGGCGGCCGACCTACCTTCTCCTGGACGTAGCCAACGTCGAGAGCCAATGGCCCAACCAATCGCCCGGTCTGAACTACCACTGGCTACAAGAAAACGCCGGCCTGGCGTGGATAGGCCAGGACAGAACCTATGCACTGTTTCAGGTGTTGATTAACAATAGAGGTAACTATACATTATGTTTGCACTTTTTACATTCGCCTCTGGCGTAGAGACGTTCCGGCGGAACGTCTCTACAGTGGCGCATCCCAAAAAGTGCAAGGATAGTGCTATACAGGCTCTCTGAAGAAACCAGGTTTTTTATTGCCAACAATCACGCTCCGCCAGGGAAAAACCTGGTTTCTTGCTGAATAGTTTCCAATAGAGTTATCGGCAATAAGAAATCTCACACAAAGGCGCAAAGACGCCAAGAGAAAGATCCTTTGCGCCTTCCCCTGGTAGCAATCCGTTAATTCTGCCAATCCGTGTTCACCATAGCGACCGTCAAGCCCAACACCATCCAGAACAAGAGGTAAATAGGCGTAAAATTCAGGAAAGCGTCTAACAGCCCGTGTAGGAGAAAAGCAAACAGACTGCCACCCAGTCCGGCTACGAGCAGGGCGGCCGGTGGCCGGCGGCTGACGACCGGCTCAGGAATAAGACTGAACAACGGCCGAACCACCACCCACACCAGCCAACCAAAGGCGGCCGTACCGATCAGCCCCACGTCAGCCAGCCATTCCAGGTACAGGTTATTGGCGTTCAGGCGGGTGTCTCCCTCAGAATGGGTAAGATACTCGCCGTACAAGTAACGAAAGTTATCCGGCCCATGCCCCAGGAGCGGCCGATCCACGAACATCTGCCAGGCCGCCCACCACAACTCGCGCCGCGAAACCGTTTCAATATCACTAACCGGCTCGCCCCGTTCAATGGTCGGGGGTAGGGCGGCCGCCCCACCCCCGGGCCCAACCTGGATCACCGTCTCCGCTTCCGGCACGCCGCGCCAGCGCAGGGGCAAGCCATCGGCCCGCCGCATATCCCAGGCCAGCCGGTACTCACCGGCCGGCCACTCTAGCTGCGTCTCCACCACCCAGGTCGCCGTCTGGCCTGGGGCCAGGTCGTTCGCCATGGTCTTCGTTGCCAATGGCGTCTGGTAGACCCGGCGGCCGTCGGCCGTCAGCCAGCGATAGCTCAAGGCAAAGGCCTGCTCACCGGCCGCCATCCAGGTCACTTGCCCTGTGTTGCGAACGGTAATGGGTATTGAGAGTACCTCGCCCGTGCTTCCCGAGACGCTGGCTGGGGCCACGTAAACCGCCTGATACCACGCCTGGTCATTCTCGGTCATCAGGCGGACGCGAAAGGTGGGGCTGCCGGTGGTCACAAGCACTACAGCGCCCCCAAACACCAGGAGCAAGGTCGCCGCCGGCCGGCGCAATGGCCGGCCGCCCGGCCGCCTACTCAGAACCATGGCCAGACCCAATACAACCGGCATCACAACCAGACTGGTGCGGGTTAGGGTCAGTACGGCCGCCACGATACACAATCCACCTATACCCACAGCCAGGAAGCGTTTCGGTCGGGTTTGGCTGGCGGCGGCCAAAGTCAGGGCCAACGGTAGGGTCATCTCAAAAAACATGGCGGCAATAGTGGCGTACTGGAAAGTCGCCCCCAGGCGCAGTTCATGGCCTACCTGCGTTGGGCCAACCTTGAATAGCGTCAGGAAGGAAGACAGGCCAGGCAATCCGGCCGCTTCGCCCAAGCCAACCAGCGCGCTTAACCCGGCCCCCAGGCAGACGGCCCACAGAAGTTGAGTCATGAGTGACGAGTGCTGAGTGTTCGTGGTGGGCAGATGGCCGGCCGTTGCCTGAATCGTGACCAGGAAAATACCCAGGCCGCTGGCGTAGCGGGTCACGTGCTTGAGGGCCTCAAAGTGGTGGGTGGGGGCTAAAGCGGCCG
>JBFMFT010000251.1:0-7761 GCA_040751925.1 Chloroflexota bacterium | reverse complement strand
TTCCTATGGCAACCCGTATACAAACCTATCCCTATTTAGGAGGAGATACCAATGAATCGCAAAATGTTGTTCTTTGTGGCTGCGCTGGCCCTTCTCGTCCTGGCTCTGGCTGCTTGCCAGCCGCAGACGATTGAAGTGACCCGCGTGGTCGAGGTACCCCAGGAAGTGGTGGTCACCCAGGTCGTGACCGAAGCCGGTGAGCAGGTCGAAGTGACCCGTGTGGTGGAAGTGGTGGTTGAGCCAACGGCCCCGCCGCCCCCGACGGCCGGTGAAGGTGAGACCCTGCGGATCGCCATGATTTCCGACATCACCACCACCAACTATTGGGCCTACGGCGACCCCGACGCCAGCGTATGGAACCAATACGTCCTCAATGGTTACGCCCCCAGCCTCTACACCTACAGCCCCAGCCGCCTGGACTGGATTCCCTCGTTGGCGGCCGATTTCCCCAGCGAACTGACCCAGGAAGGGGAGGTATGGACCAGCACAGTGCCAATGAAGCAGAACGTCGTGTGGAGCGATGGCGAGCCAATAACGGCCCACGACGTGGCCTTCACGGCCAACGTGGTGCTGACTCTGGAATTGGGCGGCAACTGGGCTTCCCAGTACGATGCGACCTATATCCAGAGCGTGGAAGCGGTGGATGATTACACGGTCAAGTTTACCTTCAAGCAGGCCCCTGGCCTGGCTGTCTACCAGTTTGGCACGCTGCTGGCGTCCGTTCTGCCCGAACACTTCTGGGCCGAGACGGTGAACCCGCTCCTGGAGCAGCGCACGGCTTTGACCGCCCCCACCCCGCCCAACGACGACCCCGAAAGCGAAGAATACGCCGCTTACCTGGAAAGTGAAGAGTACGTGGCTTATCAGACGGCCGTCGAAGAAATCCGCCAGGCCCTCTACCAACTCGATGGGTCGGCTATGCCCAGCGCCGGTGGTTACACCTTCGGCCAGTGGGAGGCCGGGGCCTTCGCTGAGAACGTCCGCAACGCCAACTACTCGTTCAAGGGTGAAACCACTACCCTGTACGCCAACGGCGCAGTCAAGAGCGTATCGGCCGATGGCTCTGAGTTCGTGGCCTACGGCGCGGCCGAAGGCGACGTGGCTTTGGAAGTGGTGGATGGCCCCTACTTCAACAACGTCATCTACTCCATCTTCGACCAGGACGCGGCTATCCTGGCCCTGCAAAGCGGTGAGGCCGACTTGCTCTATGGCTTGCAACTCCAACGAGGTCAAGTAGAGCAGTTGCAGCAGAATCCCGACATTCAGATTGTGGACAACCCGGCCAACGGCTTCCGCTTCCTGGGCTTCAACTTCAGCAAGCCACCGTTGGATAATGCGGCCGTGCGCCAGGCTATCAACTGCGTCATTGACAAGGACTTCCTGACCGGGCGCGTGTTGCAAGGGGCGGCCCTGCCCGTCTACACCCCCGTCCCGGCCGGCAACGCCTACTGGTACAACCCCGACGTAACCATCTTCTGCCAGGGTATGTCCGCTCAGGAGCGTCTGTTCGAAGCCATTCGCCTGCTCAAAGAAGCTGGTTTTAGCTGGGAGACCGAGCCGAGTTGGAATGAAGCCCGCGGTGGTTCGCCCCAGCGCGGTAGCGCCCTCTTGCTGCCCGACGGCACTGCTTTCCCGGAGATGAAGCTGTTGGCCCCCAGCGCTGGCTACGACCCGCTACGGGCCACGACTGGCGTGTTGCTGGAACAGTGGATGCAAGACCTGGGTATGCCGATCAGCACCGAGTTGACCAACTTCAACAACATCATCAACATCGTCTTTGCCGGTGGTGGTGAGTGGGACTTGTTCATTCTCGGCTGGAGCTTGACCCCCTACCCCGATCACGTTTGCTCCTTCTTCCAGACGGGGGCTGGCTTCAACGTTCTCAACTACTCCAACGCCGACCTGGACGCCCTATGCGACCAATTCCTGGCGGCCACCGACCTGGAGACAGCCCGCGACTTGAACTGGCAAATCCAGGAGTTGCTGGCGACCGACTTGCCCTACGTCTACCTGTTCACACCTCCGCAGGTTGACGCCTACAACGGGGCGACGGTGCAGTACCAATATCTGGAGAACCTGAACGGTCTGACTGGCACGCAGCAGACCATGGTCAAGGCCATCCGCTAACGTTTAGAAACTCGGTTTCTGCTTTGAGAAACCGAGTTTCTCACTATAATTATGGGGGGTAAGTGGCAAAGTCACTTCCCCCCATTTTGTTTCAGTCACAGCGCAAGCACAACGCTTGCGCGCAGGAAGGGGAATATGAGAAAGTATATCCTGACGCGGGTCGGCCAGATTATTATTACCCTGCTTATCTTTCAGGTCTTGATGTTCCTGCTTCTCAACCAAATGCCGGGTGACGTGACCAACCGGATGTTTTCCAACCCCAAGATTCCACCGGAGGTGCGCGAGCGCACGCGCGTCGCTTTGGGGTTGGATGACCCACCCCTCGTGCAGTTCGGCCGTTGGATGCGGAACTTCTACACCGGCGACCTGGGCATCTCTTTTTCAGAGTATCCCCGGCCGGTGACGGAAATCCTCATCGAGCGCATCCCCCGCACCCTGGTTCTCTTCATGGCCGCCACTATCGTTCAATTTGTGGTGGGTTTCCACGCCGGCCGGGTGTTAGCCTGGCAGCGTGGCGGGGTCTATGAGTATGGCACGACCATTACCGGGGTCGTGCTGTTTACCATCTTTACGCCCTGGTTTGGGCTGATCATGCTCTTTATCTTTGCTGTCCAGCTAGGATGGCTGCCTCTGGGTTCGTTCATAACCCCTGAACTATGGTCGGATATTCAACTGCCGGGACTGGCCGAGAATTTCTCCAAGGCCAACTACATTTTCAACCGCCTGATTGTCAGCGCGACCATCGCCCTCGTTCTGTGGGTGGCCCTTCTCCTTGCCACGCGCCGGCTTAGTGCTTATCAGAGGCGGCGCTTTCTGGCCCTCGGCACATTGATAGTGATAGCTGGCCTGGTTGCCTATTGGATACTAACCGGCTTTTCTCCACTGGCGACGGACATCATTCGGCACATGGCCTTGCCCGTTCTCGTCCTCACTCTGGTTGGCTTTGGCGGCACCATGCTGACCATGCGGACGACCATGCTAGACACCTTGCGCGAGGATTACATTCAGACAGCCAGAGCCAAGGGATTGCCGGAGAACGTCGTCCGCGACCGCCACGCCGCCCGCAACGCCCTCCTGCCGGTCTTTACCGGCCTCATCATCGGCCTACCCTTCGTCATTAGCGGCGGCATCATCACAGAGAGAATCTTCTCCTGGCCGGGCATGGGTACAACGCTCCTGACCGCAACCCTGGCCGAAGATATTCCTCTGGTCATGGGGACGTTTAGCTTCATCGGCGTCCTGGCTCTGCTGGCCCATCTGGTGGCCGACATCACTTACGCCTTCCTCGACCCACGCATTCGCTACGGGTAACGTGAAATGTGAAACGTGAAATGTGGCACTCACGTTTCACGTTTCACGCTTCACTGTCCAACACTAAGTAAGCAGCAGAGGAGTACCAACTATGAGTACCGTAACTTATCCGCCGGGGGGCGCGGTGGTTGCCCCCCACGAACCGACCTGGCGTGTGCGTTGGCGGCTCACCCGCAAGGCCCTCCGCGAAAGCTGGGCCATGTTCCGCGAGAATCCAGTTGGCCTGGTGGGGTTGGGCATCATTGTTTTCTACGCCATTTTGGGGGCCTTGCATCCTATCCTGATGCGAACCATCTGGGATGAGGCGACCTACGACCCGGTGACTGGCTTTGACCGCAACATTATTACCCACCCCTCCCCTCCTAGTTGGATTCAGGATGAAGAGATCATCATCGTTGATCCAGGGTTGCAGCAATGGTGGACGCATTTGCTTGGCACAGACCCGCTCGGCCGCGATATTCTCAGCCAACTCATGTACAGTACGTCTTCTGAGTTTGGGTTGGGGATTGGGGCGGCCCTGGTGACGGTCTTTATCGCCACCACGACGGGGGCCATTGCCGCCTACTACGGAGGGATAGCCGACACAATTATTATGCGCCTGGCCGACGTGCTGCTCATGCTGCCCTTTATTCCCATCCTCATCGTTCTCAGTGCGCTCTTTGATTTCCAGTTGATACACCTGGCTATTGTCCTGGGCATTTTGTCGGGCTTGGGGGGGACGAACATCACCATCAAGGCCCAGGCCCTGACGCTCAAGGTGAAGGCTTACGTGGACGCCGCCCGCGTGGCCGGGGGGAGCGACTGGCACATTATCTTTGTCCACCTCGTCCCTAACTTGCTGCCGTTGGCCTTCCTCTATATGATGATCAATGTGACCAACGCCATCTTCTCCGAGGCGGTGTTGTCCTTCTTTGGCCTGCTGAACATCCGTATCAGTTGGGGGATTATGATCTCCACCACCCAGGCGGCCGGTTACTTGCTGACCGGCTGGGAATACTGGTATCTGATGTTCCCGGCCGGACTCTCCATCTCCCTTCTCTGCTCGGCCTTCTACCTGGTCGGCCGGGCGTTGGACGAGGTGATCAATCCGAGGTTGCGGAAAAGGTAGCAAGTAGCAGGTGGCAGGTGGCAAGTTTTACCTGCCACCTGCTACTTGCCACACGGCATATCGTTAGGTGTTCAGCTTGATAAGGTAGCACATGGCTATTCCTATTCTTTCTGTACAAGATTTAACCATGCACTATACCACCCGCAAGGGTGATGTGTCGGCCGTAGACGGCGTCTCCTTCGACCTGGAGCCGGGCAAGTCGCTGGGGTTGGTGGGAGAGTCCGGCTGCGGCAAAACCTCAGTCGCTTTCTCCCTGATGCGGCTGCTGCCCGACAACGCCCACGTTAAGAGTGGGCATATTTTCATCGGCGACACCGATATTTTGTCGCTATCGCACGAGGAGATGCTCAAATTTCGCTGGCAACGGGTGGCCATGGTCTTCCAGGCGGCCATGAACGCCCTCAATCCGGTCTACCGGGTGGGCGACCAGATCATCGAGGCCCTGGACTTGCATTGGAACATTGTCTCCCGCGAGCAGGCTCGCGAACGAGTGGCCCAACTCTTTAACCTGGTGGGCTTAGACCCCAAGCTCATGGATCGCTACCCGCATGAATTTAGCGGGGGGATGCGCCAGAGGGCGATTATCGCCATGGCTCTGGCCTGCAACCCGGACGTGATCATCGCCGACGAGCCAACGACGGCCCTGGACGTGATTGTGCAAGACCGCATCTTGCGCGAGTTGCGGCAGATCCAGGACAAGCTGGGAATGGCGATGATTTACATCTCCCATGACATCGCCGTGATTGCTGAGGTCAGCGACCAGATTGGGGTGATGTACGCCGGCCGGATGGCCGAACTGGCCGAGTCAGCTAACATTTTTGAGCGGCCGATGCACCCCTATACCTTTGCTCTCATGTCGGCCTTCCCCAGCATCAAGGGGGAAAAGCACGCCCTGACCACCCTGCCGGGTGAACCACCCGACCTGCTGCACCCACCGTCTGGCTGCCGCTTCCACCCGCGCTGCCCCAGGGCCACTGAACTATGCCGGGAGACGCAACCGCCGTTCGAGGACAAGGGGGGAGGGCACTTTGTCGCCTGTTGGCATCCGATGGAGGCAAAACGGTAGGGCAAGTGTAAGGGCCAGGCAATGCGGAGAGGATGCCGCTCGGAGAGACAAACAGCTACCCGCATTGCCTCGCCCCTACTAAAGGAAGGGGTACGGTCGTGAGCAATCATAACGGACGAGAAACACTGGTTAAGGTCGAAGGACTGAAGAAGCTATTTCCGGTGGGAGGAAGTTTGCTGCGTAAGAGCAACAGCTTCATCCACGCGGTAGACGATGTGAACCTGGAGATTCAGGCGGGTCATTCGTTGAGCCTGGTGGGGGAATCGGGCTGCGGCAAGACGACGACGGGTAAGCTGCTGGTAAGATTATACGAGCCGACGGGCGGCCGCATCCTCATTCAAGACGAGAACGGCAACCTGGCCGACATTGCCCACCGCAAAGGCTACTCCATGAAGAGCTTCCGCAAACGGGTACAAATGATCTTCCAGGACCCTTATGAATCCTTGAACCCGCGCCGGACGATTTTCGATACCGTTTCCGAACCCTTGCGGGTGCAAAGCATTGGCTCCATCCCCGAACGGGAAGAAAAGGTAGCCCGCCTCTTGGAACGGGTGGGGTTGACGCCGGCTTCCAGCTTCTTGTTCCGCTTCCCCCACGAACTGTCGGGCGGCCAGCGGCAGCGGGTAGCTATCGCCCGCGCCCTCATCGTGGATCCGGTCTTTATCGCCGCCGACGAGCCAACCTCCATGCTGGACGTATCTATTCGCACAGGTGTAATGAACCTGATGATGGAGTTGGCCCAGGAATTTGGGGTGAGCTACCTCTACATCACCCATGACCTGGCGGTGGCCCGCTATATGTGCGAGAAGATTGCGGTGATGTACCTGGGCAAAATTGTGGAGCAGGCGGAGACGGAGGAATTGCTGGCGAATCCCCTGCATCCGTACACCAGGGCCTTGATTTCGGCCGTACCCGTACCCGATCCCCGCTACAAGCGAGAACTGGTAGAAATTAAGGGGGCGATCAGCGCGCCGATTGACCCCCCACCTGTCTGCCGCTTCTACGCCCGCTGCCCTATCGCCGACCAGTTCTGCGCGGATAATCCCCACCCCCCCCTGGAAGACAAGGGTGGCGGCCATTATGTGGCGTGCTACAAAGTGTAGGACAATCTTTCAGATTGTCCTACTCCTGGCCCTGACTGGCTGCCAGGAGCGCGTCCACACCACTTCTGTAAACCCTGATTGGGGACGGGCCGGCCGCGTGGGTCTATCGGCCCGCTCCCAACCCGTTGCCCTGGCCGTCGCCCCTGACGGCGAATGGGTGGCCCTGGCCTGGCCCACCCGCCCGGCCGCCACCCATTCTGAATACCTCCACCTGCTCACGTTAGCGGCCGACGGTTCTATCCTGGCCGACCTGGATCTGCCGCCGGCCACGCAGGGCCCTCAAAATGTGCAATTGCTGGTATCCCCTGCCAACGATTCACTCACCTTGAGTCTGCTGTGGTCAGAAGCGGCCGAAGGGGGATTCGTTACCCGATTGCTGGCCCTGACCCCGGCCGGCCAGCCATTGACCAGTCGGCCCTGGACGGTGGTGGGAGCGGACCTGGGGGCTGGCTGGTACAAAGCGGCCTATCTGCCCACCGGCGACCTCTTTTTGCTGTGGACGACGGCCGAGGGGCTGGCGACGGGTTGGCTGGACGATGACCTGCTATCCATTCACTACCTCAACCCTCAGACTGACGTGATCAACGCCGACTTCCAGATAGACCGCCAGGGGCGGATACACCTGGTCTGGACGGAGCGCATTTCGACCGCCCGGCGCGAAGTCCGCTACGCCCGCCTGGACTCGCCGGCCGCTGAATGGGGTGAAAGCCAGGTCATCGGCGGGCTAACGATGACGGCCGACGGTTCTAACGAGATCGTGGCCGGGCCAATCTTGAGCCTGGATGAAGGTTTCCTCTACGCCAGTTGGATCGTCGAGCGGTTGACACCGGGCGGGGCTGTCCGCCAGTTGAACCTGGTGGCCTGGGGAGCAGGCGGCGAAATGGCCTCTCCCCAGGTGGTCAACTTACCCCCGGCTTTTACGCCGCCCACCGCCCCGGCCGACCTCCCCCTGCCTATTCGCCATCTGGCCCACGTGCCGGATCGGGTCTCCCGGCCGGCCGGTCTGGGCAGCGACCTGGCGACGGCCGCCGGCCAGGGCGGCGCCA
>JBFMFT010000250.1:0-7774 GCA_040751925.1 Chloroflexota bacterium | reverse complement strand
AACCCCTCTCCCCAGGGGGGCGAGGGGGGATTGAGACAAGCCGGCGGCTTGTCCCACGAGTTCCCCTCTGCCCAGGGGGGCGAGGGGAGTGTGCCGTTGTACGTGTCGCGCTGGTGGCCGACGCTGCCGGTGACGTACAAGCCGTTGGATCAGGCGACGGCCGCTTTTGTGGAGCAGTTGCAGGTGCGCTATCTCCGTCAGGCCAACGGCCAGGATCGGGGGCAGGTGGAGGTCTGGCACGGCGGCGACTTGCTGGCCCAACTCGGCGGCGACCTGGCTTTGCCTCTGCACGACTACCGGCTCTGCTCGGTGGAGTTGTTCCGCTTTGTGGACGATTATCACCTGGTCTTGCGATTGTGGTTCTATTGGGTCCACCTGGGCTTTAGCGTAGAGGAGTTGCTGCGTTTTGTGCCGGCCGGCGACCGGGTTGCCTGGCGGCCGGAGGCGGAGCGGGTGCAAAAGGGTCTGCGCCAACGGCAATTGCTGGAAATTGCCGGGCAAGCCCTGAACGCGCCCCTCCTTTTTCCCTGGCACAAGCGGGAGGAAGTGCCAGACGTGGAGCGATTTGACCTGCTCCTCGACCCGCGCAACCTGGCGGTCCAGTACGTGGGAACGGATACCCATTGGCAGGAGTTTTGGGCCATCGTCAACCAGGGTGAGCCGCTCCAGGCGCGTATCGCCACGCTATTGGATACGAAGAAGGTGAAGGATCAGGCGGACGCGGTGCCGGAGGTCAAGAAGCCGGTTTGTGACCCGCTGGCGAATGGGTTGTGCGACATCGTGAATGAAGCCAGCCAACATGACTGTCCGCACCGGCCGGGGGAGGGCCAGTTGGTGACGGCCAAGTTCATCAAGAAGGGGGCGGTCTACCAGGTGTGCGGCCGTTGCCAGAGCCACTTTATCGGTCAGGGGGTGAAGGCGTTGGGTATCGCCAAGCACGCTCCCCTGCTGGGCAACGTGGACGTGATTATCAATGCGGTGAGTACCAGCGTGTTAGAGGGATAGAACGCCGTGCCGCTTGGTCAGGATGGGGTTGGCCCAGTCAGCTTGGTTCTCCACGTCCTGGCGGGCGAAGAGGAGGGCCTGCTCAACCGGCCGCCCCTTCAACAACTCGGTGTAGAAGCGTTCGGTGAGGGTGCGGCCGTTCTGCTCGCCAATGATCCAGCGCATCCCCACCGTCGCCGGCACGCCGGCCCTGGTTAGGGCGTCTACGATGCCTGCTTCCAGCCAGGGTCGGCCGGCCGTCTCCTCGGCGGTCAAACCTACGTCGCACGCGCTCAGGAAGACCAGGACTAACTGGCCTTCGCGGGCCACTTCGGCCAGGGCGGTGGCGGTCAGGGCCTTGTTGCGCTCACCGGCGCGGCCAAGGGCTAGTTTGCTCTGCGCGGGGTCGCTCTCGTCGAACAGCCCGTGGCCGGTGAAGTGAAAGAGTTGGTAGCCGCCATCGCGTAGGAGGGCTTTGATCTCCTCCGGCCGGCTGATGTCCTCGTGGGTCGGCCGGCGCACGTCCACCTGGCCCACACCGGCCTGCGTCAAGGTTTCCACCAGCCAGTCTACTTCAGCATCCAGGTTCTTGAGTCGTTGGGTGTAGTCGGCGGCGACGACCAGGGCTTTTTCGAGGCGGCCGCTCACCTGGGCTGGGCTAGACGTTCCGGCCAGGCGACGGTAGACGGGGTACTTGAGGGCCAGGAAGCCGCGCCCCCGCACGCGGCCGTTCCCCACCCGGCCGTCGTGCAGCAGTTCCCAGGGGATGGGCGACAGGCGGGTATCTTCCGGTTCGATAACAATGTTTAGGGAATGAGTGAAGCCGGTCTGGTCAAAAAGCAATGCCTCCTCGTAGCAATCACGTTCTGGTGAGCCGGCTGCTACGATGGCCTCAAAGAATTCGATTCCCCGTTTTTCCACTGGGCTGCCCTGGGGCAATTCGACGCCGGACTGCCGGCCTTGTTCAGCCCTGGCTGCCCAATTGCGAAGTCGTTGCAGGCTGATGCCGGTCGGCCGGAAGTCGGCCGGGCAATGGGTTACGTCGGGTTCGGTCTCCATTGCTAACGCTGCCTGGAGTTGGGGCGGTTGGCCGGCAGCCTGGACCAGTTTCAGGCGAATGGTCAGGCGTACCCAGTCCAGGCGGACCGCCTCTGGAATGGCCTGTACCAGCGCGGTCGCCTGGGTGGCTGTTGGCGCGCCGCGCAGCAAGGTCAGTAGGCCCATCAGCCGCTCTATGGCGCGGTCGGCCGGTAGCGGGGCAGCCACATTTGTCAGGCCCGACAGGAAGGTAATTGGCTCGCTATCAATGAGCGTAACACCGTGTCCCTGCCAACGGGTCACGTCGGCCGGGGCGGCGTTGGGCCACAGCAAGTAGGCGTCGGCGGCCGGCGCGCCTAGTTGGCCCAGCAGGCGGCCGTATATCCACCGCTCGAAGTCGCTGCCCGAACTGGGGTCGCAGCCGACGAGGAGGAGCGTCTGGTCGGCCAGCCATTCGCTGGTCTGCTCGAAAAGCCGGAGCCGGTCGTCGTCAGGGGCCTCGCGGTGCTGCTCTTCGGTGACGATGAGGGGGACTAACGAACCCAGGCGGCCGCTCAGGTAGACCAGGTTGGGCTGGCCAAAGTCGCGCAGAGCCAGGTCGTCATCTTCGACGAGGGCGTTGGGCGGGCGGCCGGCGGCGGTCAGAGCTTGTTCCAGCCGGTCGTCGTAGGCGGCGGTGAGCCACAAGGAGATGGGCAGGGCGGCCAACGCCTGGTGGAGTGGGCCGGGCGACCCGGCCGTCAGCTTGGCTCGCAGGTAGCCAGTATATTCATGTTGAAGCAGGCGGCTGGCAGTCTCGACCAACGAAGTCGAATGTTGGTCGCCGGACAGCCCACCTGCCACTTCACGGCCGGAAGGGAGATTGGTCAGGGCGGGCGGCGCATCGCGCCCGTAAAGAACGGTCAGTTGCCCCGCCTTGATCTTCGCCACCAGTATGTCCAGATGGGTCATATTCTGGCTGAATTTAACACGGTCAGAGTGGATTGACAATGTTGTACTGGCAATGGTCTTAAAGTTTCATTCTGACCAGAGTTAGCGCGTTGAGCGACCGGCCACAGCCAGTATCAGTGGATCGAAATGCTCGAGGAGTGAGGCACGCCCACGTGCCGAGCCGCACCCGGGGATGCTTACTCCTCATTTCGATGTACTGGGTATAGAAAAAGTGACGAATGTCACCTAATAATGGTGACATTCGTTACTGATTTTGCCTCGCCACCCACCATATAGTTGACTAACTTGGTCAACTATATATGAGTATGGCAAGCCGTGATGTTTCAAGTTAGCCGGCGGGCTGATTACGCGGTTCGAATGATGCTGGAATTGGGCCTGGGCGAGGAGGACCAGCGATTGACGGCCGGTGAGTTGTCTGAACGGACGGGCGTTCCCAAGCCTTTTCTGCACCAGATTACGGCCGACCTGGTGGCGGCTGGCTTGCTAAAAACGTTTGCTGGCCCGGCCGGTGGACTGGCCCTGGCCCGGCCGCCGGCGAAGATTACCATGCAGCAGATTTTAGAGGCTGTCGAAGGGCCTATCTGTCTGAACGTTTGCCTGGTTCGGCCGCGTGAGTGTCCCCGCGACGTAATCTGCCCGGCCCACGATTTCTGGGGAGGGCTGCAACGCCTGGTCGTTCAGCAGTTGCGTGAGGCGACGCTGGATAAGCTGGTTATCGAAGCCCGTTCCCTCCGCCAACGGCCTCGCCCACGTGGTGATATGCCCTACCTGCATCCAGAACCGGCCGTCATTCACCTGAATCTGAGTAGTGCTGCGTAAGTTCTTTTATCTTCCCCTTTTCCTGCTCGTCGTCACCGTTCTAGGTTTCAGCCTTCTGCGGCCGATCACTGTCTTGCCCCGCATCACCCTGGCCCCCGGTTATGCCTTTACTGACCCGGACGGCCGCCTCGTCACCAGCGAGGACTTTCGTGGCAAATTGACTCTCTACAGCTTCAGTTACAGCCATTGCCTGGACGACTGTCCCCTCCCGATGGAGACGCTTGCCACCCTGCGCCAGCAGCTTGAGCAATCGCCGACTGGCGACGTGGCGGTGAGCCTGGTGACGATTTCGCTCGATCCAGAGCGAGACACACCGGCCGAGTTAAGTGAGTGGGTCGGACCTTATGAGCCGGCCGAGGATGCCCTGATAGACTGGAGGGTGCTTTCAGGTGACGTTGATCGCACTCGCTACGTGGTTGGTAATGGCTTTGAGGTGTATTACAATCAAGGCGATAGGGCCGATGAACTGGACTACGCAGTGGATTTCGAGCCGCGCTTTGTATTAGTAGATGGCTGGGGAATTATGCGGGCCATCTATCGCACGGCCGCGCCCGACCCTCTGGCTATTATGCGTGACTTGCGCCTGCTCCAGCAGGAAGCGCGGCACAGCCAGGGAGTCGGCCGGCTGGCCTACGAAGCCGCTCACCTCTTTTTGTGTTACCCGCGATGACGAGAGCTAGGTTCCGGTTGGTCGTACTGGCCTTTGGTGGCTTGAGCCTGGGATTGCTCCTGGGGTGGGGCGCGTTGCGCCTTCCGGCTGACGGGGCTTCCACCCTACATGGCACGGTTTTGCAGCCCACGGAGCCGGCGGCCGATTTCGAGTTGCTGGCCCACGATGGCCGCCGTGTTCACTTGCAGGACTATCGCGGCCGGGTGGTCTTGCTCTACTTTGGCTACACCTACTGCCCGGACGTTTGTCCAGCCACCCTGGCCGCCCTGGCCCGCACCCGGCGCGAACTTAGCCCGGCCGAACGTGAACAGACCCAGGTCTTCCTGGTGACGGTGGACCCGGAACGGGATAGCCCAGAGGTATTGGCGGGCTACCTGGCCCATTTCGATCCCGCCTTCATTGGCTTGACCGGCACGGCCGGGGAGATTTTGGCCGCCGCCACACCCTTTGGCATTTACTACCAGAAATCGGCCGAGTCACCGGCCGGCCGCTACCTGATCGACCATACCGCTTCGGTGATGGTGGTGGATAAGGCCGGCTACCTGCGGGTGGTTTATCCATTCAACACGGCCAGTGAGGAGATAGCGGCCGACTTGCGTTACTTGCTTCGAGAGTAATGAGGAGATAGGGCAGGGCGAGGGGACATCCCTTGCCTATTAGCTGTCTCCCTTAGACAACATAGGAGGTGCTTCATGGACAAAGATAAGTACAAGACCCCACATGGCACAATAGCTATCCTGGTTTTGTACGTGTTCTTTATCTTTCTGCTGTGGGGAGCGGCTTACATGACCATGCTCGCCCAGGGGGTGACACGATGATCGAGATAGACCGCTACGAGAAAATTTGGATCGTGGTGAGCGCGGTCATCCTGGTCTTGTTCTTCTCTGCTCTGACGGTGGCCGCCTTCGCTACGGGTATTCAATTGCCTGGCCCTGTGCAGCAGGTAGACCCGCGCACGGTGGCTACGCCGGGGGTGTCGCCCTTTGGTGAGCCGGGGCTGCGCGAACTGGGGCCGGGTCGCTACGAAGTCTATATCCTGGCCCAAACCTGGCAGTTTACGCCGAACGAGATTCGTATTCCGGCCGGTTCTACGCTGACCTTCTACCTGACCAGTAAAGACGTGCAGCACGGCTTCCGGCTGGAAAAGACGAACATCAACATGATGATCATTCCAGGCCAGGTTTCTTCCCTGTCCCGCGCTTTCGACGAGCCTGGCACGTATAACTTCGTTTGCCAGGAATACTGTGGCATAGGACACCAGGCCATGTTCGGCCGGCTCATTGTCGAACCATAGGAGGGCAAAAATGTATAAGTTGGAGCATAAACTAACGGCCTGGCACATGGGCATTGCCCTGGCCGCCCTGGCTATTGGCGGCCTCATTGGCCCCTTTCAGAAACTCGAACACGTTGGCGTGAATCTGTATTCGCTCTTGCGGCCGATTGGCGTGCAGTCCTATTATCAGGGGCTTACCATTCACGGGGTGCTGAATGCCCTGGTGTGGACGACTTTCTTCATCACCGGCTTCTTTACCTTTGCCACTGTACACAGCCTGGGACGGCCGATGCGCTACCCTCGTCTGAGCATCGCCGCGCTGGTGGTCATGGGGCTGGGCACGGTGATGGCCGCCGTACCCGTCCTGCTGAATCAGGCCACCGTCCTCTTCACCTTCTACCCGCCCCTCAAGGCTTCACCCTTCTACTACATCGGCCTGACCCTGGTAGTCGTTGGCTCGTGGATGGTCGGCTGGAGTATGTACTTTACCTATGGCGCGTGGCGCAAGGAGCATCCAGGCGAGCGTACCCCCTTCATCGCCCTGGCCTCTTTGATCACGATGGTCATGTGGCAAATCGCCACCTTTGGCATCGCCGTCGAAATGCTGTGGCTGGTCATCCCCTGGTCGCTGGGCCTGGTGGAAGGGACAGACCCCCAACTGGCCCGCACTCTTTTCTGGTTCACCGGCCACCCCATCGTCTACTTCTGGCTGCTGCCGGCTTACGTCTCCTGGTATGGCATGGTGCCCAAGCAGGCCGGCGGCAAGATGTTTAGCGAACCGTTGGCGCGGCTGGCCTTCTGGCTGTTCCTCATCCTCTCCACGCCGGTTGGCTTTCACCACCAGTACATGGACCCCGGGGTGCCGGTTGGTTGGAAATACTTCCACGCCATCTTCACCTACGGCGTCTTCTTCCCCAGTATGTTGACGGCCTTCACCGTCATCGCCTCGTTGGAGCTTGGCGGCCGGGCGCGGGGCGGCACAGGGTTGTTGGGTTGGATTCGCAAGCTGCCCTGGGGCGACCCCTCCTACGCCGCGCAAAACCTGGCGATGATTCTCTTTGCCTTTGGCGGCATCAGTGGCCTGACCAATGCCTCTTACAACATGAATCTGGTCGTCCACAACACGATCTGGGTCCCCGGCCACTTCCACCTGACGGTCGGCACGGCCGTCACCCTCTCCTTCTTTGGTATTCTTTACTGGTTGCTGCCCAAACTCACCGGCAAGGAACTGTGGAATCGCAAGGCGGCCGTGTGGCAAGCCTGGACGTGGTTTATCGGCATGATCTTCATGTCCAACGCCATGCACGTCATGGGTCTCCGCTTTGGTATCCCCCGGCGCACCATGCTGGGTGTGGCCCCCTACGCCGACGCGGAGTGGCAGCTATTCTTGATTGAGGCGGCCGTCGGCGCGCTCATCCTGCTGGTTAGCGGTATTCTGTTCTATCTCAACGTGGTTGGCACGGTCTTCTTCTCCCGCAAGCTCACCCAGCCGGTGGAGATGCCAGTGGCCGAGCCGTTGGACCCGCATCCGTCGCCGGCCTGGCTGGATGCCTGGCGGCCGTGGCTGGCGGTGGCCCTGGTTCTCATCATCGTTGCCTACGGGCCGATGTTGATCACCATGATCTCGCAGGTGCGCCTGAACGCGCCGGGCTTCCGCGTGTGGTAATAGCTGGTAGGGGCGAGGCCACGCGGAGAGGATACTACTCGGAGAGACAGATAGCCCCCGCGTTGCCTCGCCCCTACTGCCATTGGAGGTCTTGGGCTAGTTCCAAGAGGGAGCGGCCGCCGGCCGGCTTCTTTTTGCCGGTCATGGTTTCCGCTCCCTTCTTGGCTACGATGCGTTTGGCAATGATGTCGGCCAGCACAGTGTCGGGCAGGCTCTTGGGTTGGGTAGCTTGCCAGGCCATCGCTTTTTGGCCTGGCTCACAAATCTCCAAATAGGGACAATACGAGTGCGCCCAATGCTCTGGCGGCAACACGTCGGAGGTGACTTGCCCGGCGGCTAATTCGTCTAGCATGGCCCTGACCCGCGCCAGGAG
>JBFMFT010000025.1:0-22080 GCA_040751925.1 Chloroflexota bacterium | reverse complement strand
GTAGAAGAACATCCGACGTTTGCCAAACGTCGGGTGTTTGCCATATTTACTTAATTAACGTATTATTGTCCAAACTATCATTGTTTTGGCTATCATTTTTGTAGCAAGTATGTTCATTGATCGGCGCGAGGAACTGACCTTTCTGAACCGGCTGCTCACCCGCAGGCAGCCAGGCCCAGCCCAGATGGCCCTGTTGTACGGCCGTCGCCGGGTGGGTAAGACCGAACTCTTGAAACATTGGGCCCAGGCCAGCAACCTGCCCTTCACGTATTGGGCGGCCGACAAAGAACCGGCCGCCTTGCAACGACGCAGCTTCATGGCCGCTATGTTGGACATGCCGGAAGAGCAGGCCACCGCCTTTGATAGCTGGCCGAGCTTGTGGCGCTGGTTAGGGCCACGCCTGGCTGAAAAACCTGACAAGCAAATTCTCATCCTGGACGAACTCTCTTACGCTTCGGCCGCCGACCCGGCCTTGCTCTCAGCCTTGCAGCACGCCTGGGATCATCACTTGCAAACGTCCAGGGTGATTCTGGTTCTGTGCGGCTCGCAGGTGACAACCATGGAAGCGATCATGCAGCATCAGTCGCCCCTGTTCGGCCGCTTTACCGGCCAGTGGCATTTGCAGCCCCTCCCGTTTTCCAGTTTGCGCGAATTTTTCCCTGGCTGGTCGGCCGAAGAACGGGTAGCCCTTTATGCGGTGGTGGGGGGTATTCCCGCTTACCTGCGCTGGTTAGACAGCGACCTCAGTCTTGTTCGGAATATCCGGCAAGTCATTCTGGAGCCGGGCAACGTCTTCCTGGCCGAACCGGAATTGTTGCTCCACGACGAATTGCGCGACCTTTCTACCTACCAGGCCATCCTGCGGGCTATCAGCAAAGGGCATCATACGCTAAAGGAAATTAGCGACGATTGCCTGATCGGTTCCTCCAGCCTCACCTTCCACCTGAACAGACTGCAAGAGCTACGCCTGGTGGAACGCCGCCTGCCAGTGACGCTGACCACCGCCCAACAGCGCACGTCCAAGCATGGGCGTTATCACCTGAGCGATCCCTTCTTCCGTTTCTATTTTCGCTTCCTGTTTCCCCATCTCAGTTCGCTCATGTCCCCGGAAGAAACAACTGCTCACATCAAAAGTGAACTGCGGGCCTTTGTTGGCCTGTCCTTTGAAACGCTGGCCCGGCAGTGGGCGGTGGCTCAAGCCCGCGCCGGCAACCTGCCGTTTACCCCGGAAGCGGTGGGCAGTCATTGGAGCCGCTGGGTGCAGGTGGACGTGGTGGCTATCAACCACCAAAGCCGGGATATTCTGCTGGGCGAGTGTAAGTGGGGGGAAGAGCCAGTCAACCGGCCGGTGGTGCGAGAACTCATTGAGCAGAAAGGGCCAAAGGTGCGCCAGGAGTTACCGGACGGCGAAGATTGGTCTTTTCACTACGCTATTTTTGCCAGGGCGGGCTTTAGCGAAGCGGCTGCGGCCGAACTGGCCGCTCGTCAAGGGTTGGCGGTGGACTTAGCGGCTCTTGATGAGGGGTTGTCTGTCTGACTATTCGGCCGCCCGGCCGGGTTGTTTGGTATAATCTCAGGTATGACCATTCTTGAGAGACTAACCCGTTTTGTCCAGAGGGTCTTCAAGACTAACTTGGAGATATTTCTGGAAGCCCTGCAACGCAGCCCCAATGCTCAAGGGTACGTGGGTGGTTCTATTACCGAACTGCTTCTGAAAAAGAAGCTCGAAGAAGAATATGGGCTTGAGGTCAAGCGGATCAGAGAAAAATGGGAGGGCAGAAAGCACCCAAACCATCATGGAGACTTTTACTTTAGAGAGCCTTCCACAAACCTCTGGTACGTCATGGAATCGAAGGGCGTAAAGTCCAATTCCGAAAAGTGGCATAAGCTGTACAACTATGACAAGCTGAAGCGATTTCTGGTTACTCACGCCGACAAAATTGCCTGGGTTGATCCCGAGGAAGACGCTGAGACGCAGATTGTTGCTTGGATCGCCGCTAACCTTCCCAGGTTTCAGAATGAATATGCTCAAGACCTTTACGAGTATGAAGAAGTGCAGCGGTATCTGAAAAACCGACCCGGCCGGGATACGGCCAAATCAAGAGCCATATCTGCTCTCAGGCATTTCACGCGAGAGCAGATAAGCACCATGATAGATGCTCGTTTAGAATACATCTCCTCCAGAGTGAAAGTTCTGGAAACACACTTTGTTTCCGGCACGTCGGGGGCCAGTGAAAGAACACAGGCCACGCCGCGCAAGGATGAATTCAACGTCATCTCCATTGACGTTTTTCTCAGGTATCCCGAACATAAATTTCTCTTTGCCAATCCACAGCATCTTGAATCTTCTGGGGATGACCCGAACCACTTGCAGCAGAACTACATCATGGGCTTTGTCTTTACTGATGGACGAGGTCGCCAATCCTTGAGCATTACGGAAGAATGGTACGAAGACTTCAGCGAAGTCTATGAAACGCTCAACCCCGAAGATAGTGTCAATGAAGAGGATATGCAGATTGACAACAGGTACGTCATATTGAGCGAGACGGATTAGGAAAAGTCTATGGAATCTTACGCTCGACTCCCCAGCAAGAAAGTCAAGGAACAGCGGTTGCTGTTTACAGATGCTAGTCTATTTCCTGATCGCCTGCCCCGTCTGCACGAGTTACAACCATCGCACAACCTCTCGGCCGTTTTTGACGAGTGCCACAATTACATCTATGCCAATGAAGGCTTTCTGAAAGACAAGATTTTCCATGAGATGGTGAAGTTGCTGGCTATGAAGTTGTACGACGAGCAAAACTCGGTCAACGGAAACCTGCAATTTGGCCTGACCTCAAGCGAGTATCGGCGTATACTCGCGAATGACCCTGGCCCGTTTGCGGAGCGGATAAGCCAATTATTTGAGGCCGTCCGCAACACCTATCGCGCCCTTTTTACGGACGATGGACTCAAGTTGAAATCCCTGACGCTGGCCTACGTCATTGGGCGATTGCAGTACATCAGCTTGAGCAAAACACCCGGCGACGTAAAGGGTGAAGCCTTCCAGGCCTTTGTCTATCGCCACCAAAGGGGAGATCGGGGCGAGTTTTTTACTCCCCATCCGATTGTCAGGCTGGCTGTAGAGATGATAGCTCCTAAGCCCGACGAAAGAATCATTGACCCGGCCTGTGGCAGCGGCGGGTTTCTTTTTGAGGCAATAGCCTACATCCAACGAACACACCCTGGCCCTGACAAAGCCACCTACATTCAAGACAATCTTACTGGTATTGAGTTTAACCCTGACGTGGCCTTGTCCGCCATGTTACGGCTGGCCTTTGAGGGTGGAACAGGCGCGGAAATCACCTGTGGCAATGCGCTGCTTGAGAACGAGAAACTCAATGGCGCATTTGACGTAATCCTGACCAATCCACCCTTTGGCAGTAAAGGGAAAGTAGAAGACCAAAACATTCTCAAGTCATACATTCTAGCCAGGCGATGGAATAAGTTGCCTGGCGATGGGTGGGAGGCGACGAAAATGGTCTTGGCCGGGCAATCGCCGGACATTCTTTTTATCGAGAAATGCTTGAAGCTGTTGCGCCCAGGCGGCCGAATGGCGATTGTTCTCCCTGATGGATTGCTGCAAAATGTTTCTAATAGCCATATTCGGCAATGGATACGTTCACAGGCGAAAGTTTTGGGCGTTGTATCCATTCCGCAAGAAGCCTTCGTTCCCTACGGAACAGGTATCAAGACGTCGCTCCTATTGCTCCAGAAATTGCCTGCCAGCGACCACCGCCCTTGCTTCATGGCTCGTATGCAGAAGATCGGCTATGACGTGAAGGGCCAGCCACTTTATCGCCGTGACAAAGCGGGTAAGTTGGTGAAGACCCCGGCCGGTCTCTCTATCATTGATGATGACGTAGAAGAAATCGCCAACTGTTTTCGGGCTTTTCGGAATGGCGGGTTTCACCAGGACAGCGAAAGAATCTACGAAGTGCCGGAGACGCTTCTCAACTCCCGGCTGGATGCTGAACATTACCGGCCGGATGATCAAAAACTCATTGAGCATCTCCGCTCAATTGGGGCCAAGCCTTTAGGCGACGTAGCCAACATTCTTACCGAAACGGACGATTTCAGGCAGGTTAGTGACAGCGAGATAAGGTACATTGCTATTTCGGATGTAGACGCTCGCACCATGCAGGTCGTCTCCCAACAGAGCATCAGAGCGCACGAGGCCCCATCCAGAGCTACCTACCGGGTGCGGGCGGGTGACATTATTACGGCCGTGTCTGGGGCCAGCACCGGCACCGTTCGCCAGGCCACCGCCCTCATTACAGAAGACGAAGACGGGGCTATCTGTTCCAACGGTTTTGCAGTACTGCGGAACGTTGGTGGCGTGGCTCCCCTCTTCTTGCTGGCCTATATGCGTACCGGCTACTACTTGCGGCAAGTCAGGCGACTGATGACCGGCCATGCCATTCCCTCTATTTCGGTCGAGGATTTGTCCAGGGTTCTGATACCTGTTCCCCCAAAGGAAGAGCAAGAAAGGATTGCCCAGGCCATTGCCGCGATTCAGACCATGCGTAAAGAGGCGTTGAAGACCAGCGCAACAGTCGTCCAAGAAACCGACCTCCTGGTGAGCCAACTGGGATGCTAGTACGACCCTCGACTCTGGCAACCATTACTCTTTTGTCCGGTTTTTTGGTGGCTTGCCGATCCCAGCCGCCGGCCGAAATGACACCGGCCGTGACTCCCTTCGTGACGGAGGCATCGCCGCCGGCCGTCGCGCCGGTGGAGGTGACGCGGGTAGTTGAGCAGGCTGTCGCGGTGACGGCCGGACCGACCCCGACCGCCACGCCAGAGCCGCCCAAAGAATTGACCGTCTGCATGACCCACGAGCCGGAATCCCTTTATCGCTACGGCGACCCCCTTTTTGGCGCGGCCGAGATAGCCACCCAGGCTGTTCAGCACGCCGTCTATGAAAGCCTGTACACCACCCTCTCCTACAGCTACCAGGCGCAAGGTCTGGTGAAGCTGCCCACATTGGAAGATGGTGATGCGGAGTTACAACGGGTGACGGCCGTCGCCGGCGACCGCGTAGTGAGCGCGGCCGGTCACGTGGCCCGCCTGGTGGAAGGGCTGCGCGTCTTCGATGCCGTCGGCCAGGAAGTGGCCTTCGACGGCCGTACGCCAGTGGAAATGACCCAGATGGTCGTCCGTTTCCAGTTGCGGCCGATGGCCTGGTCGGATGGAGTGCCAGTGACGGCCGCCGATTCGGTCTATAGCTTTAGCCTGGCCGCCGACGCGGATACGCCGGGGAACAAGCAAGCTATTGAGCGCACGGCCGCTTACGTCGCCTTAGACGATTGGACGACGGAGTGGCGAGGGTTGCCCGGCTGGCGCGACCCCACTTATTTTACGAACGTGTGGTCACCCCTCCCCCGCCACCAACTGGGCGGCCGGACAGCGATCGAACTCTTGACGGCGGCCGAGACGACGCGCCAGCCCTTGAGCAACGGCCCTTTTGTCATCGCCGAATGGGTAGCCGGCGACCATATCCGCCTGGAACGCAACCCGTACTATTACCGGGCAGCCGAGGGGTTGCCTCGTCTGGATCGCCTGTTCTTTCGTTTCTTACCCAACGCTGAACAGGTAGTGGCCCAATTGCTGGCCGGGGCTTGCCAGGTGGCTACCCAGGACGGTCTGGGGTTAGCCCAGGCCCCTTTGTTGTGGGAGGGCCAGCAGGATGGTCTGGTTTCACCGGCTTTTGCCAGTGGACTGGTGTTTGAGCATCTGGACTTTAACATCGCTCCAGTCGAGGAGTACGCGGCGACGCGGCCAGCTTGGTTTGCCGACGAGCGAGTGCGCCAGGCCTTTGCCCTCTGCCTGAATCGCCAGGCTATCGTCGAGGCGGTCACCTATGGGCTGGCTCCTGTGCTAGACGTTTACCTGCCACCCGAGCACCCACTCTATCCGGCCGACTTGACAACCTGGCCCTATGACCCGGCGCGGGCCAATGAGTTGTTGGAGGCGGCCGGCTACCGCGACAATAATGGGGATGGGCTGCGGGCTGACCCGGCCACCAACGCGCCTTTCCAGGTGTGGTTGGGGGTGAATCAAGATAGCCCCCTGCGCCAGCAGGTGGCGGAAATGGTTCGCCAGGATTTGCGGGCCTGTGGCATAGAGGTAGAAGTGCGGGCTTTGCCGGCCGAGGAGTGGTTTGACCCGCGCGGGCCGCTGTTCGGCCGCCGCTTTGACCTGGCTCTATTCCCCTGGTTGATTGGTTCGTCGCCGGACTGCGGTTTGTACCTGACCTCAGCCATTCCCAGTCCGGCCAACGGTTGGGAGGGCAACAATGAAACAGGCTGGAGCAACGCCGAGTACGACGCGGCCTGCCAGGCCGCCCTGGCCGCGCCGGTGGGGTCGGCCGAGTACGCGGCCCAGCATCGAGCCGCCCTGCGCCTCTTTGCCGATAACCTGCCGGTCATTCCCCTGTTTCTGCACGTGAAGGTGGCGGCGGTGACGGCCGTGCGCCATTTTCACCTCGACCCGACGCAGCCCTCCGAGCTTTATAACGTTTATGAGTGGGACCTGGAGGAAGAATGATGAGCGAAGTTGTGCTAGAATTGCGAGCATTATGAATCGGGAGGTTCGAGATATGTACCCATCCACAACTATCTATCAGGTGAAATCCCTGGCGCGACGGGCGCGATTAGCCAGCACGAGCGGCCAGACTTTGGAAGTAAAACTTTCGCCAGAGGAAAGCGCGACTTTGGCTTTGTTTCTTGAAGAACTGTTGCCTGATGAACAGGACTGGTTTTGGACGGCCGAATGGCAAACGGGTGAGCAGGCGGCCGAACGCGATCTGGCCGAGGGCCACTATGAGGATTTCGAGACGATGGAAGAGATGCTCCTGGAACTATGGCCGACCCTGGCCCAAGTTCTATTTGTTCCTCACACCGAGACCGACTATGAGCGGCAAACATCCCCAGATGCGGCTCTGGGCAGAACCGGCATCTGGGGATGCCTCACTCCCCGTCTAAGCGGAGTGTTGAGGGCAAAGTCTACGGGTAGATGCAGTAGACCTCGCCGGTTGCGCTGTAGTCGTTGAAACATAGTTCGCCGTTTTGGTCTTCACCAAAGGTGGTGATCAAGAAGTTGGTGTTGACCAGCCGGCGGGTGCGCCATTGGCCGCCCTGGAAGGCGGCGACGAAGATTTCCCCACTGCAATAGTCAGCGTACCAGTAAGCTCCATTATACTGAGGTAGGGCCGAGCCGTGATAGACGTAGCCGCCGGTGATGGAGCAACGGCCGCTGGCGTGCTGGTACTCGACGATGGGAGCGTCGTAATCACTCTGCGGCCCACAGCCGGTGGTGTTGTAGGCGTGGTTGCCCTCGTAGCAGCGCCAGCCCCAGTTCTCGCCACCACTGCTGGAAGCCGGCTGCCGATCCACTTCTTCCCAGGTGTCCTGCCCCACGTCGCCAATGTACAGGTCGCCGGTCGCGCTGTCGAAGCTGAAACGCCAGGGATTGCGTAGCCCCAGCATATAGATTTCGTCGCAGTCGCCGCCGGGGCCATCGTTGAAGGGGTTGTCGGCCGGGATGGTGTAATTCGAGCCGCCGCCGCAGTCGGGCTGGTTGCCCACCACGTCATTCACGTCAATGCGGAGCATTTTGCCCAGCAAGACGCCCATGTTTTGCGCCCGGTTCTGGGGGTCGCCGGCCGAACCGCCGTCACCCATGCCAATATATAGGTAGCCATCTGGCCCAAACTGGAGTTGACCGCCGTTGTGGTTGACGTAAGGCTGGTCAATCTCGAAGTAGATGAGGGCCGAGTTGGGGTCAGCTACGTTGGGATCACCGGCCGAGACGCTGTAACGGGCCACAACGGTGTCACCGCCGGTGGTGTCGGTGTAGTTGACGTAGAAGAAGCCGTTGGTCTCGTAGTTAGGGTGGAAGGCCACACTCAAGAGACCTTGTTCGCTATTGCCAGAGCCAACCAGGGGGTCAATGTCCAGGAAGGGGGTGGGCAGGAGTTGGACGCCGTCCCAGATGCGAATGTCGCCATCGCGCAGGGTAATGAAGATGCGGCCGGAGCCGTCGCCGGCGTGGGTGATGGAGGTCGGCTCATCCACGTTGCTGGCGATGGTGATGATATTTGGCCCACCAGCCCGTTCATTCACGCGGGCGGCGACCGGGGCCAGGGCCAACACGAGAAGGGGCAAAGCCAGAGCCAGGGCCACCAGGGGCTTGCGGCGGCCGGCCGTAAGCGGCCGGGCCAATACACTCAATTTTTGTAAACACTGCTGAACGATCATGCTACTCATCTCCTTGCTACAAATGTTTGACACGGATAGTTTACTAAACCCCGTAGGTCTCTTAGACCTACGGGGTTTGAGACTGGCAGAAAACTAATGATAACTCACCCGCACCGCCACCCAATCCAGCGAGAAGTCGCGGCTGGTGTTGCTGGCGATGGGGATAATGCGGACGCGGAAGTTGCCGTTGAGGAAGTCGGCCGCGTTCCAGGTGCGTCCCCAGGTATCCGTTGCGCTGCCCAGGGTGTAGGTAGCCTCACTGGTGGTCAGATTGGCCGTAGTTTTCGCTGTCGTCCAGGTCGCCCCGCCGTCCCACGATAACTGGACGCAAAACTTGGGCGCGCCACTGGTACTGTCTACCTTGCCATCCAGCCGCACTTCGATCCCGTCAATCGCCAGGCCACCGGCCACACCCACTGTGTAGTTGAAGTAGAGGTGCTTATCTTTGCGGGTGCTGGTGCAGGAGGTGCTGGTGCCATTGCCGCTGTTGGTGTCCACAGCAAAGAGGCCATCGTCACTGTAGGCGTTGGTGGGGTTGGTCTGGAAGCCGTTGTTGTCGCCCGCGCTGCTGGTCACCGCGCTGTTAGCCGTTGGACTTTTGTAGCCGGTGTTGCCGGGGGTGGCGCCGACCTGGAAGAAGACGGCCGAGAACGGCCCCCAGTTGCCCAGGTTGTCCTGCCCCTGGACGAACAGGATATGCTGGCCGTTGCTCAACCCACTCACGTCAATCGTACCGTTTACACTTTCGACAGAGGTGTTGAACGTACCATCGGTGGGGTTGAGATTGCCCGGCACGCCGCCGGCCCAGGGGGGGGGGTCCACGTAGTAGACGGCCGCCGCCACCGGCTGGTTGCCATTGTTGCTGTCGTTGATGCTGCCATTCACGGTCAGGGTCGTCCCACTCACACTAGCGGTCAGGCTGAGGGCGTCGGGGCCATTGACCAGCATATAGGGGGTACGGGCAATTTTGGCGGCGTAGATGAAGGCCGGCTTGTTCTCCGGCCACTGCACGTTGTCCACCGTCGAGTAAGCGGGCATAAAGGCCGTGCCGACCTCAAAGGTATACGAGGGGATGCCCAACTCGCCATAGGCCCAGTCGTCGCTGGTACCGCTGGTCAGGTAGAGGCAGACGGAGGGCTGGCAGGAAGTGTAGCCGTTGTAGGTGGCAAACTTATCGCCGATGGCCTCCAGGCCGGCCTTGTTAGGCGCAGGGTTGGTGGTATTGCCCCAGGGCCACAAGACCAGTTCGCTGTAGCTGTGCAGGGTGATCAGGATGCCGGTGGTGTCCTGGGGAGCGGGGTCGTTGATGCCGGGGCCGCGCTGGTCGGCAATCAGGGAGAGAACCTGGCTTTGCAGTTGGGAGACTTCGGGTTCGGAGGCGGCCGATGGCCCCAGGTAGGTCTGGTCACAGGGATTGGTGCTGGTGCCGCCGGTGTTCCACATAAAGCTGTGGTTGCGGTTGAGGTCAATGCCGTATTGGGAACTGCTGGTCGGCGGCCAGAAGGTGCTACAACCATTGCTGGGGTTGGCGTTCTTGCGCTGGTAATAGGGGCCTAGCTCCACGATCCAGTGGCCGTCAGGATTGACGACGGGGACAACCCAGATTTCGTGGTAGTCCACCAGCCAGGTAGCATCAGCGTCTACCCCGTAGCCCTCAGTGAGCCAGTTAATGAAGCGCATGGCTAGTTCGGGGGTGGTGATTTCGCGGGCGTGGATGTTCGCCATGAAGAAAAAGACGGGTTTGGGGCCGGCGATGGCTTCATTGGTGACGCGCATGGCCTTCAGGTCGTGGCCGGCCGTGAATTGCCCGCCGGGGGTGGTACAGCCGCCCAGCCCTTTGCAGTAGCTATCGCCGTAGTCCATGATCTCCGTCAGACCCGGATAGGTGGTGTTGATGGTGGTCAGGTCGCTGTAGACCTCGGCCGTCGTGCGGTAGCCGCCGCTAAAGGTGTTGATGTTGCGCTGGCTGGCCCGCAATTGATCAGTGACAGCCCAATCTATGCTAACGCGCCAGCCTTCCAACCGGAGCTTTTGCAGGATGGCCGTGTTCATAGCCACCAGGACGTATTTCTCTTGCAGGTTGTTGTACTCGTATACGTCGTAGGTCATTAACTTCTGAATGTCAGCCATCTCATTGTAATAGACGCGGGCCACGAACTCCTCGGCCGGGCGGCCGGCGTCGGCGGCCGGTTTCGCCGCCAGGCTGCTGGTCGTGGCGATAAAGATGAGGATGAGAGCGAAAAACAGGACGGAAACTCTTAACCAGGACTTTGTTTTCATGGATACTCCTTTTTTGTGGCAGGTCACGTTGGCCAACGTGATCTACGGCTTCTTGACCCACAGGTTGTCTGTGGGTTTTTCTTTTCTAACTTAGTCCTTATTCTCTATCTCCTCCATTAACCATTTTAACTCTAGCTGTGTAATGTCATCCCTGTCTGATTTGGCATACAGTAAGAGCAGGTGGATCGTTGGTGCAGGCTGATCTTCAACGTTATAGTTCGGCAAGTTCACGCTCCCAATCAGTTGAGGGTAACTCTGTGCGGGCCTGCATGACCAGGTTATGCAACAAGGACGAAGCGCCCAGAATCGCATCCTCCGGCTCCTCTTCCCGGTTGAGCAGATTATCGAGGATCAGCTCTAGCTGAGAAAAAGAGGTCATGTCTACTAAGACGGCAATCGCCGTGCTGCCCTCATAAACGACGGGGAACCGATCGCGTGTCCAGAAAGTTGTTTCTATCATAGTGTTTCCGGTGAAGAAGCGACGTGGGCCCATTGCATGGTGTAGAGTTTGTAGTAGCGGCCGTTCCGGGCCAATAGTTCGTGGTGAGTACCCATCTCCACGATGCGGCCGTTATCCAGCACCACAATTTTATCCGCATTGACAATGGTACTCAAGCGGTGGGCGATGACGAAAGTGGTGCGGCCGCGCATCAGAACGTCCAACGCCTGCTGAATTTGCTTCTCCGTCGTCGTGTCCACACTGCTGGTCGCTTCGTCCAGAATGAGCAGGCGGGGGTTGGCTAACAGGGCGCGGGCGAAGGAGAGAATTTGCCGCTGGCCTACGCTCAGGTTGACACCATTTTCGCCGACTTCGGTCTGGTAGCCCTGGGGCAAGCGACTGATGAAGTCGTGTGCGCCGACGGCCGTCGCCGCCGCTTCTATTTCCTCGTCAGTGGCCGCCAGGCGGCCGTAGCGGATATTGTCGGCAATCGTCCCCGAAAACAGAAAAGTGTCTTGCAGGACGATGCCCATTTGAGAGCGCAAACTGGCCCGCGTCACGTCGCGGACGTCCGTGCCATCAATTGTAACCGCTCCCTCGCTCACGTCAAAGAAGCGGGCCAGCAAGCGGATGATGGTACTCTTGCCCGCCCCCGTTTCGCCCACGAGAGCGATGCGCTGCCCCGGTTCGGCCGCCAGATGAACGTTGCGTAAGACTGGCTCCCCATCCTTGTAGCGAAAGTGGACGTGATCGAAGTGGACGCGGCCAGCGATGGGTGGCAGCGGCCGGGCGTCCGGCGCGTCAGTCAGGTCTGGTTCGGTATCCATCAGGGTAAAGATGCGCTCGCTGGCGGTCATCGTAGATTGGAAGGTGTTGTAGCGGCGGGCCAGTTCGCGGATTGGCTCGAAGAAGCGATCCACGTAGAGGACGAAAGCGACCAGGGTGCCGGCCGTCAACGTCTCACCCATCACCAGCCAGCCCCCTACGCCGACGACCAGAGCGGTGGCTAAAGAGCCTAGAAAATCCACCCCAGGGAAAAAGGTGGCCGACAGGCGGGTGGCGGCCACGTTAGCCTCGAAGTAGGAGCGGTTCAGGTCGTCGAAGTGGCGGAAGTTGACCACCTCACGGGTGAAGCTCTTGGTGACGCGGATGCCAGAGATGGATTCGTTCAGGTAGCCATTGATGAGGGAGAGGCGTTGGCGGGTGGCCCGGTAAGCCTGGCGCACCCGCACCCGCCAATAATTGGTCAGCATCACCATCACCGGCAGGACGGCAAAGCTAACCAGGGCCAGCCGCCAGTTGAGGGTGAGCATCGCCACCACAATACCAATCAGGGTGAAGCTGGCCCGAAACAGGCCGGTGATAGACCAGGTGATAAACTCCTGTAACACCTCTACGTCGCTGATCAGGCGGCTCATCAGGCGGCCGACGCTGTAGTTGTTGTAGAAGTTGAGCGACAACTGGTGCAGGTGGCGGAACAGCTCGCTCCGCACGTCGGCCACGACTTTCGTCCCCACGTAGGCCATGATGTAGACCCGGCCGCGATTCGTCCACCACTCGCTTAAGGCTACCGCCAGGAAGATGACCGTCCACAGGCGCAATCGCTCCAGGCTGCCGCTGCGGATGCCGTTGTCAATGGCCTGACCAATGATCCAGGGGCCGGCCACACTCAGCAGCGAAGTCACGACCATCAAAACCAGGGCCGTCAGCAGGCGGGACTGGTACGGCCGCAGGTAGTGGCCCACCCGCCGCACCAGCCGGGCGTCGTAAGCCTTGCCCAAGAGGTCTTCCTCTTCGGGCAGCAGGTCTTTGATCTTCTCTTCCCGGCTCAACCGCTCCTGCTCTTCCAGGCTCGGCCGGGGGCGCAGCCAGCGGTCGTCGGCGCGGCCGTCGGACTTGAGCGATGGTTGTTTAAGCATAGAACTCCTGTAAGAAGGGGAACCGAGGGAACTTGGGGGAACTGAGGGAACTTGTCTGGCAGTTCCCTCAGTTCCTTTAGTTCCCTTAGTTCCCTCCGGGTAGGGTGACGAATTCTTCCTGGTCTCTTAACTGCAAATCGTAAATCTGCCGGTAGAGGCCGTCGTGGGCCAGCAGTTGGCTGTGACTGCCGCGTTCAACGATACGGCCGTGATCCAGCACCAGGATACAATCGGCGTTCTTCAGAGTCAGCAGCCGTTGAGCGATGACGAAGGTCGTGCGCCCCTTCATCAATTCGGCCAACGCCTGCTGGATCAGGTGTTCCGTCTCCGTGTCCACGCTGCTGGTCGAGTCGTCCAGGATGAGGATGCGCGGGTTCGTGAGGAGGGCGCGGGCAATGGCGATGCGCTGCTTCTGGCCGCCGCTCAGGGTCACGCCCCGCTCGCCCACCCGCGTCTGGTAGCCCTGGGGGAAGGACACAATGAAGTCGTGGGCGCAGGCAGCCTGGGCCGCCGCTTCGATTTCCTCCTGGCTGGCCTCGGGCCGGCCGTAGGCAATGTTCTCGGCAATACTCTGGCTGAATAAGAAAGGGTCTTGCAGGACAATGCCAATGTGCCGGCGCAGGCTTTTCACCTGCGCGTCGCGCACGTCCAGGCCATCCACCAGTACCCGGCCGCTGGTCGGGTCGTAGAAGCGGGGAATCAGGTTGGTAATGGTGGACTTGCCGGAGCCGGTCGGCCCCATCAGGGCGATAGTCTGCCCAGGGGCGGCGCGGAAGCTGACCTCGCGCAGCACGTGGCCGGCTTCGCTTTCGTAGGCAAAGCTCACCCGGTCAAACTCCACCTCGCCCCGCACACTGTCCAGGGCAATAGCCGCCGGCTTGTCGGCGATTTCGTTGGGGGTGTCAATGATCTCAAAGACGCGGCCGGCGCTGGCCCCGGCCGTGGCCGCCAGATTGACCAGGAAGCCCAAGCGCTGCACCGGCGCGTTGAGCCTGAGAACGTAGGAGATGAGGGCAAAGAGGGAGCCGACGGTGACTTCACCGGCCAGGGCGCGCGGCCCACCAAACCACAGCAACAGGAAGATGCTGGCGGCCACCAGGAAGG
Source organism: Chloroflexota bacterium (assembly GCA_040751925.1). Classification (GTDB taxonomy): domain Bacteria; phylum Chloroflexota; class Anaerolineae; order Promineifilales; family Promineifilaceae; genus JBFMFT01. Next base: position 8,038 of record JBFMFT010000025.1, on the reverse strand, counting down.
TGAAGAAGGGCCAATTGCTGGCCCAGGCGCGGATTACGTCGGACCGGCGGCCGAACCATTCGGCGTTGTCGCGGTCGAATTTCTGGAGTTCGTGCGGCTCGCGGGCAAAAGCCTGGACGACGCGGATACCCGTCAGGCTCTCTTGCATGGTTGTGGAGAGAACGCCCATTTGCGCCTGTAGCGACTTGAACATCCCGCCGACCCGGCGGCCGAAGCGCACGGTGGCGACGATCAAAACGGGCATGGGGAGGAGGGCTAGCAAGGCCAGAGCCGGGTTTTCCAGAAACATAGCCACCGTCACCCCAACCAGCATCGCCACCGTCGAGAAGAGATCCATCAGCCCCACCCCCACAAAGCGTTCAGATTCGCCGATGTCGCTGGTGGCCCGGCTCATCAGGTCGCCGGTGTGGGCGTTGGCGTGGAAGGCAAAGGAGAGATTTTGGACGCTGTCGTAGAAGCGGTTGCGAAAGTCGTAGGCGAAGCGGTGGGTCAACCACTCGCCATAGTAGAACTGGCCGAAGGCAGCCAGCCCCCGCAGGACAGCCAGCCCCAGGATAAGGCCACCGGCCCGGAACAGGGCGGCGGCTTGACCGGCCGCCAGCCCCTCGTCAATGGCCTGCTTGAGAATCTGGGGAACGAGCAGGTTCAGCCCGGCCGCGGCGATGACCGAAGTATAAGCCAGAAGTACCGGCCGCCAGTAGGGGCGAAGATGGCTCAGGAGACGCCCATATACGCGCAGTCGTTTCACGGTTGACGCACCTCCACTGACTGCCAGGACAGGCAGCCACATAGTCGTTACCGATCACGCACAAAAAAAGAGTATCAATTCTATCGGATTGGCTCCCCAGGCTCAATGGCTCTCACAAACCTCTCATCTTTTTTCCTCTAAAAACCCCGTAGGTTTCTGAAACCTACGGGGTTTTTCGGAATCTAACAGTTTACTTCCGGTTTACTTCTTACGCCAGGCGGCCAGGAGCGCGCCGGTTATCAGCGCCGCCACCAGAACGTTGCCCAGGTCAATCGCGGTGACAATGGGTGGTATGTGGGCGAAGGCGTAGTGGGGAGCCAGGGTGGGCACAGCCAGCCCCAACCACAACATGAAGCCCAACGCCACCCCCTGCCCGGCCGAGGTGGTATGGGTCTTCTGGATGAGCCAGGCGATGACGTAGCTCGCTAGAATCCAACCCACGATGTCTTGACCCAGGGCCACCGGGTCAACCATACTGGCCTCGGTGAGCGGCCGTCCCAGGGCAGTCAGTCGAGTGGGTACCCAGGGCGCGACCGTGTACCAAAGAAAGCCTAACACTTGATGCAGGATCACCGACACGATAATCGCCACGTGATTGAACTGCTTCATAGGACACCTCCTTTCGATTGTGGACGACGATGATGGATAGAACTGGACAGAGAGACGGTCATCACCCTACAATCATTGCTGGGTGGTCACTCCTTTGTACTATAGCATGGCCTCCCTTGGGGTGCAATAAAGCAGAAGAAAGCTACAAACCTCTCATCTTTTTCTGTAACTATTCAGGCTCTCTGAAGAAACCAGGTTTTTGTCGCCAATAGTCACGCTCTGCCAGGGAAAAACCTGGTTTCTGGTGGGTAGTTACCTTTTTCTTTTGAGTATCTGCTTACCCTCTCCCTCCGAGGGCGAGGGGCGTTCCCTAAACCTGTTAGGTGAGGAGGTCCCCAGCAGGCACGTTAATCACTCCGCAGCGCTGTCCATGCCAGTAGGGGCGCGTTTGGGTAGAACGCGGCCGGGCCAAAGTTGACCGCCTGGGGCGGCCGTCGCTTATCAATTGTCGGTTTAGCGGAGGTGTGTGACCAACCCGGCCGGGTCGGTGGCTGAAGCTATTCGGTGGCGAGGATTTCCTGGCACGGCCGGCTGCGGCGACGCTTGCGACTGACTTTACTCTTCCACTGTTGCTGCAAGGCGCGAGTTTCCTCGTACAAACGTCTCCTCTCTTCCTCGATACGCGCCAAAATCAGGGCATTCTTAAGTCGTTGTTCATCCGTCAGTTCGATGCTTCCTTTGGCCATATTTCCTTTTACCCTCGACGTGAGATCGCCGTTACCGGCACACCTCTATTATATCCTGGATGTGGGAAATGGCTACTACCTGGCAGGTTGAAGGCTGCACTTCCGCCTTCATCCTTCCGCCTTCAGCCCTCCAGAAGGACGCTGTGGGGATGGCTTTCGATCAGGCCGGCGTTGGTAATGCGGATGAAGTGGGCTTTGGCTTGCAGTTCGGCCAGGTCGGCCGCCCCCACGTAGCCCAGGCCAGCCCGCAGGCCGCCGACCAATGGTTGGATCACGCCGGCCAACTGTCCCCGATAAGGAACGAGGGCTTCCACCCCTTCGGCCGCCGCTTTCTGGCTGCGCTCGCCCAGAAACTCACTTTCGGCCAGAGACGCGCCGCTACCATAGCGGTCGGCCGCATAACCGCCCATAGCCGCCGCGCTGCCCATCCCCCGGTAGCGTTTGTACTTCCGGCCGTCGCGCTCCACCATTTCACCCGGACATTCGTCCAAGCCGGCCAGGAGAGAACCGAGCATGACCGCGTCCGCCCCGGCCGCCAGAGCCTTCACGATGTCACCACTGGTGCGGATGCCACCGTCGGCAATACAGGCCACGCCTTGCTGGTGGCAGACGGCGGCACATTCGAGGACGGCCGTCAATTGAGGCACACCCACCCCAGCTACGATGCGGGTGGTGCAGATGCTCCCCGCCCCCACGCCCACCTTCACCGCGTCCGCCCCGGCCTGGATGAGATCGCGGGCGCCGGCCGCCGTCGCCACGTTGCCGCCCATGATGGGTAAGTGAGGATAACGGCGTTTGGCCTCGCTGATGGTCTGCCGGACGGACGCGCTGTGGCCGTGCGCGGTGTCCAGCACAATCACGTCCACCTCGGCCGCCACCAGTTTTTCCAGGCGGGCCAATCCTTTTTCCCCAACGCCAATAGCGGCCGCACACAACAAGCGACCAGACTGATCGGCAACAGCCTGGGGATAACCAGCGGCCGTCGCCTGTTTGACCTTGACCACTTCTTCAGCCTGAGCCTCAGGCGTCAGGTTGCGGTGGACGACCCCCAATCCACCCAGGCGGGCCAGCCCTATCGCCATCGCCGCTTCAGTTACGGTATCCATCGCCGCCGAGAGGATGGGGATGTTCAGGCGCAGATTGGCGGTCGGCCAGCTTTGCACGTCCACCCCGGCCGGTAAGACTTCCGAATAGCCGGGCAGCAGCAGCACGTCGTCGAAAGTCAGGGCCAGGGAGAGGGGGTGTTCGGTGGTCATGGGAAAAGTAATGGGTAATCCGTAATACGTTGCGGATTACGCATCACGCCTGTCGAATTTGCCCAACACCAGACAGGCGTTCTGCCCACCCAGGCCAAAGGAGTTGGACATGGTCACGCGCACATCGGCCGGGCGCGGCTCATTCGGCACGTAATCCAGGTCACACACGGGGTCAGGCGTCTCGTAATTCCAGGTCGGGGGAATGACGCCGTGGTAGAGGGTGAGGGCGCAGAAGATAGCTTCCAGGGCCCCGGCCGCCCCCATGCAGTGGCCGGTGACCGACTTGGTGCTGCTGACGGGGATATTATAGGCGTGTTCGCCAAAGAGTTTCTTGATGGAGAGGGTTTCCACCGCGTCATTGACAGGGGTTGAAGTGCCATGCGCGTTGATGTAGTCCACGTCTTCCAGGCGTACCCCAGCGTCCTGAAGCGACCAGCGCATGGCCCGGATAGCCCCGGCCCCCTCTGGATCAGGGGCAGCCACGTGATAAGCGTCGGACGACGAGGCGTGGCCCAGCAATTCGGCGTAGATGCGCGCCCCACGAGCCAGGGCCTGGTCTAACCGTTCCAGGATGACGATGCCTGCCCCTTCGCCGAGGATGAAGCCATCGCGGTCTTTGTCGAACGGCCGGCAGGCTTTGTCCGGCCGGTCATTGAAGGCGGTGGAGAGGGCGCGCATAGCAGCAAAGCCAGCCACCGCCCCGGCGTGAATCAACCCTTCTACGCCACCAGCGATAATCCGGTCAGCCACCCCCCGCCGCAGAAATTCGGCCGCCTCGCCGATGGCCTGCGTGCCGGTGGCGCAGGCGGCTACGACGGTGCTGATGGGCCCCATCGTCTGGGCCAACAGGCTAACGTGGTGGCTGGGCATATTGGGCAAGGAACTCGCCAGGGCAAAGGGGCTGACGCGGCCGAAGCCTTTTGTCCGGTAAGCGGTCATATTCTCGTCGGCCCGCTCGAAGCCGCCCATGCCGGCCCCCACCACAACACCCGTCCGCTCAGGGTCGGGGACGTGTTCGGGCAAGCCGGCGTCGGCCAGGGCCAGGCGGGCGGCGGCAACAGCCAATTGGGAGCAACGCGACATCCGGCGGGCTTCCTTGAAATCCATGTAGTTGGCCGGGTTGAACTCTTTGACTTCCCCAGCGATGCGGCAGGGTAAGTCGCTGGCGTCGAATTGGGTGATGGGGCCAATACCCGTGCGGCCGGTGAGTGCGCTGCGCCAGCTTTCCTCGGTGGTGTTGCCAACGGGACTGAGCATTCCCAGGCCGGTGATGACGACACGCGGACGGCCGCGATAGTCGGAAAATTCTGCCATGTAAATAATCCTTTGGACGCCACCCAATGAATTGGGTGTCTATCGGTGGCCAACCTGTTGAAACAGGTTTGAGGAGTCTATCTCCAACACGTGTCAACGTGTTTCTTCTGAGTCAGCCTGTGAGTAACTATTCAGCCAGAAACCAGGTTTTTTCCTGCTAGGTAGTCTTGATTACTCGCCAAAAACCTGGTTTCTCCAGAGAGCCTGAATAGTTACCACAGGCTTATTGATCGCTAATTCCCCGCCGGATCGCCCCCACCACGTCTTGTTCGACAGCCCGCCGGGCCTTGCCGACGGCTTGTTTGATGGCGTAGGCGTTGGAACGGCCGTGAGCAATAATGACAACCCCATTAACCCCCAAAAGTGGCGCGCCGCCCACCTCGAAGGGGTCCATCGCCTTGCGGGCGCGGCCGAAGGCCGGCTTGGCCAGCTTGCCGCCTAATTGGGTTATCGGTGAGGTCATGATCTCCTGGCGAATGAGGTTAGACATATAGCTGGAAATGGCTTCCGACGTTTTGACCAGCATATTGCCAGTGAAGCCATCGGTCACCACCACGTCGGCCGCACCTTTGACGAACTCTTTTGGCTCGACGTTGCCGATGAAGTTCAGTCCGCTTTGGGCCAGCAGGGGTATGGTGGCGTGGATCAACTCATTGCCCTTGCCCTCCTCTTCGCCATTGGAGAGTAGAGCTACGCGAGGATTCGCCACGCCCAGGGCCAGGCGGGCGTAGATGGCCCCCATCAGCCCAAATTGCGCCAGGTATTCCGGTTTGCAGTCGGCGTTGGCCCCAATGTCCAGTACAATCGGGCGATTGGCGATGGGGAAGATGACAGAGAGGGCCGGCCGTTTCACCCCCTGAATCCGGCCCAGGGTATGGAGAGTGGCGACGATATACACCCCGCCAGTGTTGCCGGCCGTCACGTAGGCGTCGGCCTGCCCATCGCGCACCAGTCCCATCCCCACGTGCATGGAGGAATCCTTCTTGGCGCGGGCGGCCGCGCTAGGCTTGTCGCTCATTTCGATCACCTGGCTGGCGTGGTGAACGTGGATGGGCAGACCGACCGGGTTGTGCTTTGCCAATTCCGCCTGGATACGCGGTTCGTCACCCACCAGGATCATTTCGTCGCCAAATTCACGGGCGGCCATCACCGCCCCTTCTACGTCAGGGACCGGGTAGGCGTCGCTACCCATCGCGTCTACTACAATTCGCATACATTACTCGCTTAAACCCCGTAGGTCTCCGAGACCTACGGGGTTTCACTAGGCGGGGATTCTACCCGATGGCCCTTCTCTCCGTCAAACAGCGTGAGACCTGACCGGTTTTAGAAACCTGTCAGGTCTGAGACAGATACAATTTCCTATAGAGTTGCCAACTGGCTTGGGGCATACTGGAAGGTGGAAGGCTGGCGGCATGGATTTACTGAACCTCTACCTGGCGTTAATCAGTGTGGTTGGGCTGCTGCTCATTGCAGCCGGCTTGATCCACCTGCCCAACTCGGTCCAGCCGTTTATCCTGATCTGCCTGCTGGGCCTGGTCGCCCTGGTCTACCGGGGGACGACGCTGCTGGCGGCCGACCCTTACGCGGCGGTCGCCAATCCCTCTCTCAATTCACCATTTCAGGGCTTTCTAGCGGCCGTCGTGGTGGCCCTGGCCGCCTACATTGGCCTGTGGGTGAGCCGGTCACGTGAGGAGGCGGCCGGCCGTCGCCCCTTTTTGCTCGATGCGCTGGTGAGCAGCGTGGCGATGGTGCTGGCTGCCCTGGTCTACAGTGGCGCAGAAACGCTGTGGGGCGCGAGTTCGCTGGCCGGCCGAGTGATTCCCTGGTTGGCGGCGGCCGTCATCGGCCACCAAACCCGCAGTTGGTTGTGGCTGCTCGTTGCCCATGGGCGAAATGACCCCCAGGCGGCCGGGCGCAGCGGCGGCTTTTGGGCCTTGCCGCTCCATTTGCTGGTCATGAGCCTGGGCGGTGGGTTGCTGGCCCTGGCCTTGCGCGAATTTGACTGGCTGGGGGCCAGCATCTTCTTCCTGCCCGTCCTCCTGGCCGCCTACGCCTTTCACCTGTACGCCAGGGGCCACGAGCGACAAAAGGTGGAGTTGGAGCGGACGATAGCCCGGCGCACGCGGGAACTGGTCAAGGCCAACGAGGAATTGGCAACTTTGCACCGCGATAAAGACGCCTTTCTGGCTATCCTGGCCCACGAGATGCGCGCCCCTCTCAATAATATCCGCCTCTCCTCCGGTATCTTGGAGGAGCAGACGGCCGCCGGCCGCGACGAATGGCAATTCCTATTAACAGCCATTCAGGAATCGGAGAAAAGCCTGTCGGAGATGGTGGGGAACTTGCTGGACATTGAGTTTCTCCAGTCGGGGGCCTTCGTGGTGGAGGCGGAGGAGTTTGACCTGGGCCGCCTGGTGGGGGAGGTGATGGCCTCTTTGCAGACTCACGCCCAGGCCAAGAGCATCCTGCTCAAGCAAAGTGTGTCACCCTCGCCGCTTCTGATGAGTGGCGACCGCCGGCGTTTACAGCAGGTTTTGACGAACCTGGTTGCCAACGCCATCAAATATACACCCGACGGCGGCGCAGTCTCCGTCCGGGCGCAGGCAAGGGATGACTCGGCGCTGATCGAGGTATCTGATACGGGCTATGGGATTCCGGCCGAAGAGCTACCTTTCATCTTTGACCGCTTCCGGCGCGTTCGCAAGCACCAGGATAAGGCGGTTGGCACGGGCCTGGGGCTGGCGATTGTGCAGAGCATTGTCCAGGCCCACCAGGGAGAGGTCTCCGTCACCAGCCAGGAGGGAGTAGGTAGCACCTTCCAGGTCAGGCTGCCCCTTCGTTTTGGCGAGCCAACATCCGGCGTTTACCAAACGCCGGATGTTTCCCCTGTCATACGCCAGCCGGCGGGCGGGCGGCCGGTGAACGGCCGTTGATACCTCGGCTTAGGGGACAGCCACGACCCCTAACGCCCCTGGCCCCAGGTTGATCGCCACCGCTACCGCCAGGTCTACCAGGAGCGATTCGGTAGCCTTGAACTCGGCGCGGGCTTTCTCTAAGAGCGCCTCGCCGTCGGCCGGGGCCCCAGCGTGCAAAACGGCCAGCTTAACCGGCTGGTCGCCCACCCGCTCTTTGACGAACTCGATCATAAAATCCAGGGCCTTGCGGCGGGTGCGAACCTTGCCTGCTTCGACGATCAGGCCGTCTTTGACCTGCATGATGGGCTTGATGTTGAGCAAATTGGCGACGGTGCCGCGCAGAGAGCTGACCCGGCCGCCGCGCACAGCGTATTCCAGGCTGTCACCTTATTTTTGAACGAAAACGTTCAAACAGAAGGCGTTTCTATTCGATTGGAGGCTATTTCAGAGAATTGATAGCCATTTATGGATGATTTTGGGCACTGATTCGGCCAAATTGAGTCTTTGTGG
>JBFMFT010000249.1:0-7797 GCA_040751925.1 Chloroflexota bacterium | reverse complement strand
GGGTAGACCAGGTGGAGTTTGTGGCGGCCGGGACGTTGGCGGCCGGGGGGCCGGGCATCGTTGATGAGAGACAGTGGGTGTAGTAATGATAACCAGTTCTCACAAAGCTGGTGTAACCTAGACCCCTTATTTCGTAACTACTTACCCTCACCCCCTACCCCCTCTCCCTATCAGGGCGAGGGGAGGCGTTTGTTCCCTCTCCCTCAGAGGGAGAGGGCTAGGGTGAGGGTGGGATCGGCCGAGTAAATACGTTTTATGAGGCGAACCTGGTTAAGTGAATTAGCCGCGCTGGTCATTCTGGCTCTGGCCGTTGTCATCTTCTTCTGGCCGGTCCTATTTGGGGGGATGTGGCTGCCACGTGGGGGTGGGGATTTGGTCTCCTTTATCTACCCCATGTACCGCTTCATCGCCGGCCGCCTGTGGGCCGGTGAAATTCCCCTGTGGAACCCTCACCAATACGCTGGCGCGCCCCTGGTCGCCGATAACCAGTCGGGCGTGTTTTACCCCTTCAACCTACTCCTTTTCCTGCTGAAGCCCGGCTTTTCTTACCGGGCGGTAGAGGGTCTGGTCATCTGGCACGTCTTTTGGGCCGGGGCGGCTATGTACGCCTGCCTCCGCTGGTGGCGGCCGGAACAACCCCTCGGCCGGCCGGCGGCCGTCCTGGGTGGAATCACCTTCATGTTCTCTGACCTGTTTGTGACCCACCTGGGCAACCTGAACCTGATGGCCGTCATGGCCTGGTTACCCCTGACCTTCGGCGCGTTCCACCGGGCTCTGATCGCTACTGTTCGCCATAGACGATTGGCCTGGGCGTTGACCAGCGGCGCGACGTTAGGGATTAGTGCGCTGGCCGGTCACGGGCAGATGACCTTCCTCCTGGTGGTTTGTCTAACTCTCTATGCCCTTTTCTGGCTGGTCGCCGGCCGGGCAGGTTTGGTCATTGCTGTATTCACCGTCGTGGGTGGAGTGGCCGTCGGCGTGGCCGCTCTTTCGCTGTTCCCCTCGTTAGAACTCAATCCCTACACGCTGCGGGCCAATTTTGATTACCAGCAATCGGCCAACTATTCGCTGCCCTCCATAGGGCTGGTGGGGTTGTTCGCGCCGGGGTTTTTCGGCCGGGGAGCGGCCAACTTCTGGGGCGATTGGCCGAGGGTCGAGGTGGGCTACGCCGGGGTGCTGCCCTGGCTGCTGGCGGCCGTCGCCCTGGCCCGCCGGCCGTCCCGCTTCCCCGTCTTTCTGGCCCTGGCCGGATTCCTCTTTCTCCTGCTGGCCATGGGCGGCTACACTCCTCTATACGGCTGGCTTTACCGAGCTGTCCCCCTTCCCTTTCAAGTGCCGGCCCGCTACGTGGGCCTGACCGATTTCTGCCTAGCTGCTTTAGCGGCAATGGGGCTTGACGAATTGGGCCGTCTCACGGGTAGCCAGAGGCAATTGTGGCGGCTGTGGTGGGGGACGGCCGTCGTCGTCGTGGCCCTCACCCTGGCCCTGCTCTACCTGGCCGTTAGCCTGGCCCGGCCGGATAGATACCCCCAGATGGTTGGGGCTATTGGGGTTTTCGTCGGACTGGCTGGGCTGGCCTGGTTGGCGGTGGGCGGCCGTCTGCGCGGCTGGCTGTCCGCCCACTCCTTTAGTTGGCTGGCCGTCGGCCTGGTAGCCGTTGACTTGATCAGCCTGGGTAGCCGGGTGGAAATTGAACCCCATGACCCCACCAGAGGCTACGCTAACCAGGCGGCCATTGACTTCTTGCAGGCCGACCCAGGTGTCCACCGGATTGACGAAGCGGCCGGGGCCTGGCAGGCCAGCGCGGCCCAGACGTTGGGGCTATATTCGGCCGGGGGTGTCTACAACCCCCTGCAATTATCTATCTATACGGCTTACATTGGGTCAGTCGGTTATCGCGGCTCGCCAACCTACAATTTGCTGGGGGTGAAATACGTCATTGGCGACAAGAACGCGCCGCCGGGGGATACCAACTTTCTCATTCCTGTCTTCAATGGCGATCCGGCCGTAGACGTGTACTTGAATACCCGCGCCCTGCCTAGAGTCATGCTCTTGTACGAGACCGAGATGGTGGCCGACCACGAGGCGGCTTTCGCCGCTATTCACCAGGAGGGGTTCGACCCCGGCCGCACGCTAGTCCTGGAGGAAGGCCAGCCCCTCCACGAAACGCCCGGCCGCCAGCGCATTGACATTATCCGCTATGACCTAAACTACGCCGCTTTTGACGTGACTACGGAGCGGCCGGCCTACTTTTTGCTGACCGACTTGTACTATCCCCATTGGCAAGCGGCCGTTGATGGGGTGGAAGTTCCCATCCTGCGGGCTGATTACGCCTTTCGGGCTGTCTACCTGGAGCCAGGCACGCACCGGCTAGAGATGCGCTTCAACTCCCCAGGCTGGCGAATCGGTGTGGTCGTGAGCGGAGCTACCTGGCTGGGGTTGGCTGTAGCGGCCGTGTGGCTGTGGAGAGAGAATCTACAAGGAAGTAAGCGTGACTAGCAACGTCTTAGCGGTGTATAACGAGCGGGTTGCCATAGTACCAGGGCGCTCCCTCAATACGTCATCATAGTCTGCCTTGTTGCGGTCGCGTCTCAAACGTTGAAGTTCAGCGCCAATGCGCTGGTATGTTGGATCGAGCGAATAGAGAAAGTGTTCTATGATCTCCCGATGATCATCTGACGTCTGGGCAGGTATAAAATTGTCTTTGGCCTGGGCAGTTTCTACAGCAGCGTGATAAGCTGCGTAATAAGCTCGACTGACGGCCGAGCGGCAAGCTGCCTCCACGTTGTGCGTAACAGCGGCATTATCGAGCAACCAGTAGGCCAGGTCGGCATAAGATGACCAGTTGAAACTCACACGCATTCCAGGCTAAAGTTAAAACTTAAACCCAATCTTGGTAGCTGGTCGAGGAACCATGCTTCGTCGAGTTGCCTGAGACGTTCCACGGCCTCAATGACAGGTAAAGCTGTTCTTATATAAGCCACCAGTTGCATCCAACCGGGGATCTCTGGATCAGTTTCCACTTCCAAAACAACCTGGGGGAACGGGCCAAAGATTTGTTCTATAACAGGTCGGGCTTCTAAAAGAAAGCTGCCCAATTGGGGATGAGTATCTAAAAACTGCTGGACGCTGAATCTGTCCGGTACCAGGTAATACTCAGCAACGAGGGGCAAAACGTCGTCCGATTGAAGAAGTTGGTTTAGAACCATGACCAGCCTGGCTATTGATGATTTCGGATGCCCCCGCCGGGAGTCGAACCCGGGCCTTTGGCTTCGGAGGCCAACACTCTATCCTCTGAGCTACGGGGGCCACAACAGCCCTGATTCTGCCATAGTGCCAGACAAATGTCAAATCCTGGTAACTGTTCAGGCTCCCTGTAGAAACCAGGTTTTTCCCTGAAAAAACCTGGTTTCTGGTCGGCTACCAGCCCCGCGCGCGGGCAATGGCCCACTCGTACAACTGTTGGTAGCCGGCCGCCGACCGTTGCCAGGAGAAGTCGGCCGTCATCCCGTTCTGCTGGATGCGCCGCCAGGTCGGCCGGTCGGTATTGTAAACGAACGTGGCCCGCTGGATAGCTCGCCAGAAGTCGTCGGCCGTGTGCTGGTAAAAGCTAACGCCCGTCACCCCATCCTGCACCGTGTCAGCCAGGCCGCCGGTGGCCCGCACAATCGGCACACTGCCATAGCGCATCGCCACCAGTTGGCCCAGGCCACATGGCTCAAAGAGGGAGGGCATGAGGAACATATCGCTGCCCCCGTAGATGAGTGGAGCCAGATCGGGCATGAAATCCAGGAAAGCCGTCATCTTCGTCCGGTGATAGTTCGCCAGGTTGGCAAACATCGTCTCGTACTCCGGCGCGCCCGTACCCAGCAACACGAATTGGGCTTCACCGGCGTAGCTGTTCAGCAGCAGGTGAATGACGTGGCCGGTGATGTCCAATCCCTTTTGCCCATCCAGGCGAGTAATCATCGCCAGCAAAGGCACGTCGTCACGCTGGGGCAAATTGGCCCGCGACTGGAGGGCGCGCTTGTTATAGAGACGATTCTCCAAGTGGTCGGCGTCGAAGTGGCTGGCTAGTCGCCGATCAGTGGTTGGATTCCACACCTCGTAGTCCAACCCGTTGAGGATGCCGTGCAGGTCGAAGTGGCGATAGCGCAGCAGCCCATCCAGGCCAAAGCCTCCCTCCGGGGTCATTATTTCGCGGGCGTAGGTGGGGCTGACGGTGTTGAGCAAGGTGGCGTGATAAATACCCCGCGCCATGAAGTTGACCTCGCCATAGCCCTCCTCGGTTAGCCGGTGGGTCGCCACCCCTAAGTAATCCAGGATGTCCCAACTCGAACGCCCCTGGTGGGCCAGGTTGTGGATGGTGAAGAGGCTGGGGATGCCCCGGTAGCGTTCGTCACCCTGCCCGGCCGTCGCCAGCCACAGCATCGCCGGAGCGGTGTGCCAATCGTGGGCGTGAACGATGTCCGGCCGCCAGTCCAGAGCCGCCGTCAAGTCCAGGGCCGCCCGGCTGAAGAAGGCGAAGCGGTAGGGATCGTCGCGGTAGCCGTAGATTTGCGGCCGGTCAAACAGGTTGCGCTCGGCGATGAAATAAATCGGTACGTCACTACCGGGCAACTGGCCCTGGAAGACCCCGGCCGGTAACAACCCCATCCCCGTTGGCACGTACAAGCCGGGTGACAGAGCTTCGAGGCTGTAACGGCCGCTCACCCGCCCTTCTTCAATACTGCGATAAGCCGGCATGACCACCCTTACGTCGTGGCCCTTGTGGGCCAGGGCTTTAGGCAGTGAGCCACCCACGTCCCCCAAACCACCTGTCTTGGCAAACGGAGCTACCTCCGCGCTCAGAAAGAGTATTTTCAATGATTGAGCCATTTTTCTATTGTCCCCTATTTGCCGTAAATGGGCGAGAATCTTGGAGATTGGCCCAGGATTCTATACAATCGGGCTACCTGGAGCGCGCAATGTCTGTCCGGCGTATGATCCCTTTCATCTTCCTCAACGTGGTCGTCTCAGCCCTGGCTGTGCTGGCCGTCCTCTATTGGTGGGATAACCGGCAGCCGGCCGCTCCCACCGCTATTGCCCTCACCCCGGCCGCCCAACCAACAGTGCCTATTGCCAACCCAGGCCAACCGGCGACGACACCAGTGGAAACGGCCGAAGCCCCGGCCGAAGGACCAACCACTTACCGCGTCAAGGCTGGCGACACCCTGGGCAGCATCAGCGTTACCTTTGACGTGCCGGTGGAAGACATTATGACTGTCAATGGCCTGGCCGACCCTAACGTTCTCCAGGTAGACCAGGAATTGATTATCCCCATTGGCGGAATCCCTACGCCTACCCCCCCACCGACGGCCGAGACGCAATTACCTACGCCCATCGCGACGGCCGCTGTCGCCCAGGGTGACGACGCGTTGATAGAAGTAGTTGAAGTAGTGAGCGTCGGCGACCTGACCGGCGAGGCCGTCTCCATCGCCAATAAGGGCAGCCAACCCATTGCCCTACAGGGCTGGCAGTTGGCCGACGAGGATGGGAGTGTCTATACCTTCGGCCAGGTTATCCTGTTTGGTGATGGGGCGGCGATCCTGGTGCATAGTAGCCCTGGGGAGGACGGCCCGGCCGACCTCTATTGGGATTTGACCACCGCCGTCTGGCAGAAGGGAGAGGTGGTTCGGCTGCTGGACGCCGGTGGGGATGTGCGGGCTGAGTATACGATACCATAGGACGGAGGACTGAAGACGGCCTTTCGTCCTCTGCCAGACACTTGGAGGTGTCCTATGCGCGGCTTAATTGACAGAAAAGGCGAAATTTTCGCTTACTTACAAGGCACTGTCCTGTATACGTTGGATGGGCAGCCAACCGGCCGTTTGGAAGGCGACTACGTGGTGGATACGGCCGGCACACGGGTCTGGCGGATCATTGGCGACGGCGTCTACACGGTAGATGGCCTGGAAGCCATCGGCTATCTGGGCGAACCCGTCCCCCCCGAGTACGAGGACTAACCAATTGCCAGAAGTGTTGGCTTTCTGGCCCTGCTGACGGCCGCCCTCCACCTGATGACCTTCGCCTATGGCTCTCACTCCATTGAGGCCGGCGGCCTCTAAGTCCTGGGCTGGTGGCGAGACCGACGTTGAGCCTGCCGGTAGACAGTGTGGGTGTAGCCGACCAGTTGTAGGCTGACGGTCGCCAGCCCACCCAACCAGAAGAGCGGCCGGAACAGGCCAAAGCCCTCGCGGATGAACAGGTAGAGCAGCAGACCAGCGTGCAGGAGGGTCAGGATAAAGAGGGTGTAGCTCTGCTGCTGCAAGAATTTCCAGCCCCGGCCGAGCAGGCGTTGAGAGGCGTCATTGGAGGTGAGGGCCAGGACGATGGCATAGATGAGGGCCAGCAAGCCAATCCAGTTGGCGGCGGCAAAGGCGTTGTGCAGCAGGAAGGATTGGTGCTGCTCCTGGCCGACGAAGAAGCGGCCGAAGTCGCCCTGGGCGTAGACCAGAACGTGAGCTATCGCCAGGGCCGTAAAACCCACCCCTAGTTCGCGCCGCCAGGGAAGCAGTGCAGACACGGATGGCGCGAATTGGGCCAGCGGCCCGATGACCAGAATCAGGCACAGCAGAACGTAAGCAGCGTCGGCCAGGGCGCGATTCCACAGGTGGATGGGATGGAGGCCCTGGCGGCCGAGGGTGAAGAACCAGACGAGGGCGGCCGAGAGGACGAAGGTCAGCAGAGTGCGGAGAAACGGGTTTTTCACGGTAGTCCCTGCCTTAAAGCCAGAATCGGAGGGCCAAAAGCCAATAGCCAAAATCCAAAATGGCTGCTCCATCCTGGGGGGCACGGTAGCGCCAGCCCAATATCTCATTCATAATGAAGTCGGCGATGGCCCACAGGCCGAAGCAGCCGACGGCGATCAGGATGATGGCGATGGCGATGGCCAGAAGCAGGCAGGTTTGGGCAATGTGAACGCCGGTGGCCGGCGAGACCTTGACCTTCGACCGCACGCCTTCGACGACGCGGGTGCGGCCGGAGGAGGTGGGGCGGCCGGACGCAGCCCGCCGGCCGCCTCTGGTCGCTGGCAATAGAATCCCACTGCCGGTGCAGCCGTAAGCCGTACACTTGTTGCCGTTGGCTCGCCAGCACAGGCTGTGGTGGCGGGTGGCGTCTTCCGGGCAGATGGCTACTTCGTCGCCAGGGGCGAAGGGTTGCTTGCACAAAGCGCAGGCTTCGCCCAGGAAGGGGGAGTCTTTGTCTACGACGTAAGTTCTTACCGCCATACTCGCAATTGTAGCGCACGCTTTTAGCTTGCGCGGGGGCAAACTGCAAGTTTGCCCTACAGACCTTCTTAGCGCGTGCCTCGGATAGCCCGCAGCAGGTTTTGGAACAGGGTGGCCCAGAAGGACGGCCGTTGCTCTCTGGCCCGCCGTTGCTCCGCCTCTTTGAGCTGCTTGGTGACGGCCGGGGGTGTGGGCGGCCGGAGGGGTTCTTTAGCTACGTCGGCGTGCGTGACCTTGAGCAGTGGTTCGGTCAGCGTGCCGTAGACGATGTACTGGGTGTGCCCACAGCCCAAGATAGCGCATTTACCGCCGTTGCGTTCCCAGCAAGCCTTGTGGTAAAGGGTCTGGCACTGGGCGCAGAGGACGGGAATCATCGCCCCCTCCACCACGTTCTTTTCCACGCCGTCGGCGCAGATGGGGCAATGGAGACTCAGGCGGTTGGCTTCCTGAATGTCTTCGGTCGTGATGGTGATCGGTGGTTGCTCGTCCATGGACAGAGAAAGTAGCAGGTGGCAGGTGGCAAGTG
>JBFMFT010000248.1:0-7799 GCA_040751925.1 Chloroflexota bacterium | reverse complement strand
TGGACACGCGGCCGCCACAAACTCATCGTCGGCCGTCGTGTGGGCGACTAGTGTAGTTCCGGCCGCCAATTCCAGTTGAGCCGCCAGTTCGGCCGTTAGCCCTACTTCTACTTCGCCCGTTTCGGCGGCCACCGAGCGAATGACCAAAGCGCGGGGGCCGCCAACCAGGCCCCGCCCCAACGCCTTCGCCACCGCTTCTTTGGCGCACCAGCCGCGCCAGAGCCACTCGTCGTCGTTCCCCTGCTTCTGGATGAATTCTACTTCGTCAGGCGTAAAGGCTACCGGCGTGGCGTCGGCCGGGAACGGGCGACGCCGTTCCAGGTCAACCCCAATCGCCGGAGCGGTGGGGTGGATAGCGGCGACGGCCGCCCCGTCCGTGTGGGCCAGGGAGACGGCCGGCAGGGTGAAACGGCCGTCGGCCCAGGCGCCATTCGCAATCGGGCGGCCGTGTTCGTCGGGCAGAATCTCTACGTCCGCCAGGCGCAGGGTCAGATCGAGTTCGCGTTGCAGATGGTCACAAAGCAGTTCTTTGACGGCCAGGCGGGCCAGTAGCCAGGCCATCCGGCGGGAAGGCGGTGTTTGTAATCCGCGCCACTGCTGCCGTTCGCGGCGGCCGAGGACGGCGTGGGCCAATACCTCTCGCCAGATGCCGCTAAAGGCAGTGAAGAGAGTTGGAGGAAAGTCCGCATCCGTGACAAGCCGCGCCGGCATCTTTTCACCACCGAGGCGCAGAGAGCGCAGAGTTCTTCCTTTAATGTTCTCCGCGTCCTCCGCGTCTCGGCGGTGGGCAAAAGCCAGGTCGAAGAAGGCTGGCGGCATCTCAAAGGTTTGGTCTTCCCAGGCCCGCCAGCGCATCCACAAGCGGCCGTCGGGGTAGAATACATCAAGGTTGGAGCGCAAACGCCCTGCACCCAACGGCTCAACCTGGGCCTGGCAGGCGACTTCGGCCGGGGCC
Organism: Chloroflexota bacterium; assembly: GCA_040751925.1. GTDB lineage: Bacteria > Chloroflexota > Anaerolineae > Promineifilales > Promineifilaceae > JBFMFT01. The sequence goes on along the minus strand of JBFMFT010000248.1, from coordinate 6,844 downwards.
TCTACACCCGGCCCGTAAATGTGCAACTCGTGCAAATGATAGGGGGCCATGACCGTGCCAGGTGGAAGCATTTGCAGCCCCCAAAAGCCCACCACCTGCCCTACCTGGTCGTACAGCACCGGGTCAATCACAAAGTGGGGTTTGGGTGTGGAGGCCAACAGCCGGTCGTGGGGCAAGACGCGCAAGACGGCCGCCGCCCCATCTTCGCCGACCCGTTCCATTCTGGCGACGCCCTGGAAGCGCGGGCCGTGAAACATGGCCGTATGGGTGTAGAGTTGTTCGCCCGTCCAGCGGCCGGGGGCTTCGCGGCGGAATGTCCGGCGGGGCGTCGGTGGCGCGGCCGGATAATCCTCGCCAAAGTGTAAGGTAGCTTCGGCCAAAGCAACCTGGCCATCGTCTTCGTAAAGGCTAACTTGAACGGTAGGGGCGGCCGGCGGCCGCTGGGCGGCCAGCCTGACCGTCACGGTGTCCCGATCCACGATCAGCCAGCGATGGACGGAGACGTTACGCATCCCAATCAATTTCAGGCCAGGGGCGAGGACAGCCGCCGCCTCGGCCATCATCTCCATCAGGCCGGTCATGGGCATCACCGGCAGCCCCGGCAATTCAGGATCGGCCAGCGAAACGTCACGCCCCATTGTGTGATCTAGCAGGAAGAGGTCTTCGGCAAGGCTCAACCCACAAATCGCCTCCACCGTCTCGCCAGGGACGTGGCGGGTGATCTGGCGCAAGAAAGGATAGGAGGGATTTTGGATTTTGGATTTTGGATTTTGGAGTTGCACTGCCAATCCATTATTGGAACCATTGGGCGTCATCAGGTTCACCATCTGGCGCAGGGTCTTCTGGTTGCTCAGGGCGTCCATCTTGTCCGGCGGGGCCAGGTGGCTGTACTGCTTCTGGAACGCGCCCAGGATTTCCACCCGCTTGATGGAGTCAATGCCCAATTCAGCTTCTAAATCCAGGTCGGCCGTCAACGCTTCAACCGGATAGCCCGTCCGCTCGCTGACAATTCGCAGAAGAATGGGGAGCAGGTCGTCGGGAGCGGGTAATGGGTCATTGGTGACTGGTTGTTGGTGACTGGTTGTTGCGGGTTGAGTGGTGCGTATTGCGTGTGGCGTGATTGGCGACGGCTGGTGGCCATTGACTGGCGGCAGTTCACTGCCTACCGCATACGGCCCACTGCTCTCTGAAAACTGTTCACTGTTTATTGATAACGGCTCACTTCCTACCGATCTACCCCCCAAAAACGCCTGCATGACCTCGTTTTGGGTGGTCAAGAATTGTTCCATGGTCTGGAAGTAGGCGGACATAACTGGATCAACTGGATTTTGGATTTTGGATTTTGGATTTTGGATTGGAGGCGCCTGTCCAAAATCCAAAATCGAAAATCCAAAATCGGAATTGTGACCATTGGTGGAAGCGGCCGGGGCAGGTAGGGCTGTGCGGGCGGCCGTCCTGTTCCGCAATTCTTGGGCGGCCGGCTCAGAGAGGGTCAGGGCGCGGGGATTGGTGGAGAGCTTGAGGCGGCCGGTCTCTGGGCGAGGCGTTTCATGCAGGTCTACGACCTGCGGGGCGCGGCGGGCATACAGATAGCTCAGATCCACTGGCGCACCATGCGCCGCCAACAAGCCGACCAGGTGGTTCAATTGGGTGACACCAGAGCGGTGAACGACGTTGGCCGGAATGGCCTGGTGGGGTTTCTTACGCAGCACGTCGCCGATGAACGCGCTCAAGTTGCCACGCGGTCCCACTTCGACGAAGAGACGCACGCCATCCTCGTACATCTGCCGGATGGTCTGCTGGAAGCGCACCGGTTCCACCCAGTGGTCGAGGGCGACCTGGCGGGCGGCGTCCAGATCATTGGGGAATGGCCCGGCCGTCGTGCAGGAATAAACCGGCGTGGCTGGCGAGTGGGTCAACCAACGCTCGACGAAGGGCTGCAACCGCCGCCGGAACTCACCAAACAGGGGGGTGTGGTACGGCCGGTCGAAAGTCAGCCGCTCCGTAATGACCCCACGCTGGTTGAGCAAGGGAACTAACTGGTTCATCACCTCTGGGCGGCCGATCAGGACGCATTGGTGCGGGCAATTGTCCATACCCACGTATACCGGCCCGTCCACCTGCGCGACGAGTTCTTGCAGGGTGTCCTGGCCGGCCGCGCAGGCTAGCAAAGTCACGGCCGGCACACCATCTTCGCCGGCGAGAGAGTGGTGAATCTTGTTCAACTCAAGGGCGAAGGCCGCCAATCGCTCTTCCTGACTCAAATCTATCATGCCGCTGGCGGCCAGGGCCGAATACTCGCCGGTGCTGTGACCCAGGTAAGCGTCCGGCTCGATCCGCAGTTGGCGCAGAATGGCCAGGAGCGCGCCGTTGGCCGTCAAGATGGCCTCGACCGCCCCTTCCATCTGCCACAGGCGGGTTTCGGCCGCCTTCTTCTCCTCTGGCGTAAAGGTAGCCTGGGGGAAGATCACGTCGCTGGCGAGGAAGGAACGGCCGTGCCGGGCGTAAATCCGGTCAATCTGGTCGAAACTGGCTAAGGCTTCGGGAAAGTGCAGGCACAGGTCGGCCAGCATCCGCAGGTATTGGCTGCCCTCGCCAGGGAAGACAAAAGCCAGGCGGCCGGTCTGGCCTAGCTTCTCCTCGAAGTAATAGAGGCCGCCCTGGGCGTCGTAAATTTTTTTCTTGTCTGGCTCTTGCAGCAGCCGGCCGGCCCGCTCCATTTTGCGCCCCAGGTCAGCCAGGTCACTGGCGACGACGGCCAGCCGTTCGGCCGCCCAGGGTTGGGCCACGTTCAGGGTGTAGGCCAGGTCTTTTAGGGTAGGGGTTGAAGGTTGAAGGTTGAAGGTTGAAGGTTGGCAGAACGCGGCGACCTGGCGGGCCCGTTCAATCAACGCCGGGCGGGTAGCGGCCGTCAATACAATCACTTCTGAGTCCCATTGGCGCAGGTGGCTGGTCGGCGTCCAGGCGGCTGCGCCGTCGCCGGGGTCATATTCTTCTAAGATCACGTGGGCGTTGATGCCGCCAAAGCCAAAGGCATTCACCCCGGCCCGACGAGGTGTATCCGAATGGCTGTGAACCCAGGGGCGGCTTTCCGTGTTGATGTAGAAGGGCGTTTCTTCCAGCTTGAGGGCTGGGTCGGGCTGCTCCACGTTCAGCGTCGGCGGTAGAACTTTGTGGTAAAGGGCCAGGGTCGTCTTGATCAGCCCGGCGATACCGGCCGCCGGCATCAGGTGGCCGATCATGGATTTGACCGCGCTGATGGCGATGGTGGCCCGGCCGCCCTCCCGTCGGCCGAAGACGGTCGTCAGTGATTGGATTTCGGTGGCGTCGCCGACGGCCGTGCCGGTGCCGTGCGCTTCCACCAAAGCCAAAGAACGGGGCGATACGTCGGTCTGTTCGTAGGCCCGCCGGATAGCCAGGACTTGCCCTTCCAGGCGGGGGGCCATGACGCTTAAGCCATGCCCATCGCTGGCCGTGCCGACGCCCTTGATGACGGCGTAAACGCGGTGGCCGTCGCGCAGGGCGTCGCTTAGCCGCTTGATGACCACCATGCCCAGCCCTTCGCCCAATATGGTGCCATCGGCTTCAGCGTCGAACGGCCGGATAACCCCCTTGCGTGAGAGAGCGTTGAGTTGGCAGAAGACCATAAACATCGGCGCGTGGCTGACCACGTGCGCCCCACCCACCAGGGCCAGGTCAAACTCGCGGCGGCGCAGGCCGCGCACGGCGTGATCCAGGGCAATCAAAGACGAGGCGCAGGCGGCGTCCACTGTGTAGCTCGGCCCCATCAGATCAAACTTGTTGGCGATGCGGCCGGCGATGATGTTGGGGACTAAGCCCTGGGCTGTGGCGGCGTTGAAAGGGGCTAGGTTGCGCCGTAGCTCCTGGCGGATCAGTTGCAGGTCGTCGTCCTTGTACTCCGGGTGGAGTTGGCGAATGATTTGCAACATCTCGGCCACCAGTGAGCCGTGATGGAAGTGGTTGGTGTTGCCGCGATTGAGGTAGGTGCCCCGGCCGAGAATGACGGCCGCGCGGTGGCGTTCGGGAACGTCGTCCTGATAACCGGCGTCCTGAAGAGCCTGGCGGGCCAGGTCGAGAGCCAGCCATTGGTCGGGTTCCGCCCCATCTACCACGTTGGGCATGATGCCGTGCTTGACGGGGTTGAAGGTGGCTAAAGGGCCAATGAAGCCACCCTTTTTGCAGTAAATCCGATCTGTTTCGGTGGAGTCCGGGTCGTACAACGCTTCCAGGTCCCAGGCTTCGGCCGGTGGGTCGCCGATAGCGTTGACCTTGTGAACGACGTTGTGCCAATAGGCCCCCAGGTCGGCCGCGCCGGGGAACAGGCAGGCCATACCGACGATAGCAATGTCGTGGTCAGGGTTTGGTTTATACATCACACTGATTACTGAATACTGTTGACTAAATACTGTTTTGCCAGCCGGTTGAGGGCCTCGCTATAGGGGCAAGTCACCTGCTCGGCCAGCCCTAGCAGCCGGCCGTGACCGTCCACAAAAGCCATGTTAAAAATCAACGTCTGGTTCGCCCCACCATTCAGGATGCGTAGATGGCCCTTCACCGATCGGCCGCTGAAAGGCGCGTAGCGGCGAAAATGGCCGACGGCCGTCACCAATGGCGTCTTGTTCATCGTGGCCCGCGCCCATAGGATAATCGCTTGCAAGCCGCTATCTACTACTATCGGGTCAAACAGCCATTCGCCGGCGGCCGGGCCAGCCAAAACCTCCTGCGGGTCTGACGGCCGGATGTCCAGCACCATGTCGGCCGGGCCAATGCCCTCGATACCGGCTATGGCCTGGAAAAGCGGGCCGTGAAACAGCCACCGCTCGTAGGCTTCGGCCGCGCTTAGGGGAAACGACTCCAACGACTCCGGCAGGCGGTAACGAGGGGGCAAGGGTAAATGAGAGGCCAATTCGACCGTCGCCCGGTAGTGGGTCAGGTGGGGATGGCCGGCGGCGGTGATCTGCACGTCCACGTTGGCTCCTACCCGGTCGTGGGGGGCGTGCGCCTGGGCTGTAGCCACTACCCGTAGCGGTCGCGGCCGGTCGTCGTCCAGGATGACGCCCCGTAAGAGTTGCATCTCACGGACACCAACCACTTCCAGGTCGGGCCAGCCCTTCTGCACCACCTCAGCCATGAGTTCCAGGGCCATCGCCGCCGGCAAAACCGGCCGTCCATCCAGTTGATGATCGAGGAGATAGCGATCCACTTGAGGGTCCAAAAGGCGGCTCACTTCGACCTGGTGGCCTTGATGGTGGACAGAATGGCCGTTGAGTAGGGGCAGGGGAAGAGGGTGCTGACCATTGCCATTGGTGCGGCGGTGACCGTTGGGCGAGACCTCTGGCCCAACATAGTGGAGTGAGGCATCCTCAGATGCCGGTAATCGTTGCCCGCCAGCGGCCGTGTGAATGACCGGCCGGCTAAGAGCGTGGCTTACCTGGCCGTTCCGATGACCGTCCTGCCAGGTGGCGGCCGCCTCCAGCCCACCCGCGTAAACAACTTCTGGCTGGCCTTTGTGGCCGTAAAGCAGCTCGCGGTGGAACGCCTGGCGGCCGGCGGCTACTTCTACCAATGGCATACCCTGGGCGGCGAATTGCTTGCGTAGCTCCTCCGACACCATACCGGTTCGCGCCCAGGGCCCCCAGGCCAAAGAAACTACCCGCCCCGGCCAGCGGCCGTCCAGGTAGGCGGCCATCTGGTTTAGGAGGGCGTTAGCGGCGGCGTAGTCGGCCTGGCCGCGATTGCCAAAGACCCCGGCGGCCGAGGAGAAGAAGGCCAGGAAACGGGGTGGCCGGGCCTCGCCCATCGTCTCCACCAGGCGGCTCAACAGAAACGCGCTATCCGCTTTGGTGTCGAAGACGCGGTCAAAGGAATCGGCCGCCTTGTCTACGATCAACTTATCTTCGATGACCCCGGCCCCGTGAATAATCCCGTCCAGCCGGCCGTACTCACGGTAAACCTCGGCCAACAAGTCGTGCAAGGCCGCCTCGTCGCGCACGTCGGCCGCGTAGTAATGAACGGTCGCCCCGGCCGCTCGCAATTCAGCCAGCACCCGGCGCATCTCCCGCTCTTTCAGCAGACGTTGGGTTGCCCGCTCCACTTCAGCCAGGGCCACCGGCCGGCCCGATTGTTGCGCCCGTTGGAACAGGGCGGCTTTGATTGCTTTCGTCTCACTTAAATGGGCGGTCAGGCTATCTTCCTCGGCCGGCGGCAAAGGCGAACGGCCGACCAGGATCAACTTGGGCCGGTAGTGCTGGGCCAATTCCAGGGCAATTTCGGCCGTAATCCCTTGCGCCCCGCCAGTGAGTAAAATGACTGAATCACCATCCAGTGACAGTTGAGCGGTCTGCTGGTCCATGGGGACAGACGACGGCCGCCACACCTGGCGTTGTTGCTGGTGGTAGCGCACGACCACAGATGGCTCGTCGGCCGCGAACTCTTGCCAGATTTGCCCAGCCAATACGTCGGCCGGCTCACTGTCGTCCAGGTCGAGGCATTGCACGCGCCAGGTAGGCCACTCTTTAGCGGCCGTCTTGAGCAGGCCGCTCAACCCGGCCTGGCCCGGATAGCGCTCAAAAGAGCCGGCCGCCAACACGAAGGGCGAAGGATGGGAGGTAGAGGATGAAGGATGAAGGCTGGTGATCTCTTTGAGCAGATAGAACAGGCTCTTCACGTCGCGGCCCAAGTAGCTCCGCCAGGCGACCAGGGTCATCTCTTCGGCGGCCATCTGGCCGGCCAGAGGCAGCAAATGGAACAGTCCGCCTACCGGCCCGTGTTGTTGGCTGATGGTTGCTAAGAGTTCCTTGACGGCGGTCGCATTGGCGAAATT
>JBFMFT010000247.1:0-7852 GCA_040751925.1 Chloroflexota bacterium | reverse complement strand
CCAGCGGGGTTATCTATGGCATTCGCCTGTTGGGTGTGCTGCGGGATGTGCCGATGGTGGAGACGCACCTGGTGATGAGTACGGCCGCCGCCCAAACCATCAGCCTGGAAACGGATTATACCCCAACTCAGGTGTCTGCCCTGGCCGACGTGACTTACCGTTTTAATGATATTGCCGCTGCCATTTCGTCGGGGTCGTTTCGCACGGCCGGTATGGTCGTCATTCCCTGCTCGATGAAGACGCTGGCCGGGATTGCCCATTCCTTCAGCGACAATCTGCTGCTGCGGGCGGCCGACGTGGTTCTCAAAGAGCGGCGGCGACTGGTACTCGTCCCTCGTGAGACCCCCCTGCACCTGGGCCACCTGCGGCTGTTGACTCAGGTGGCGGAGATGGGGGCCATTGTCGCGCCGCCGATGCCGGCCTTCTATCACCGGCCGCAAACGGTGGATGACCTCATTAACCAGACGGTCAACCGCGTGCTGGATTTGTTGGACATCGAGCTGGCGGAGGATTTGTTTGTGCGGTGGCAGGGGGCGGCCGGGGGAAAGGAACGCGGATGACGCGGATACACGCGAATTCTAGCGGTCAGCCGTCGGCTGTCGGTGGTCAGTTACGAGAGCAAGCCCTGGCTTATCTGGCTACCCACCACGTGATGACGCTGGCGACTCATGGGCCGCTGGGGTTGTGGGCGGCGGCCGTGTTCTACGCGAATGATGGCTTTGAGTTGATCTTTCTCTCGGCCGGCCACACCCGCCACGCCCAAAACCTGGCCGCCAACCCCCACGTCGCCGCTACCATACAAGAGGATTACGCCGACTGGCCTTCTATCAAAGGCATTCAACTGGAAGGCACAGTACGCCAATTAGCAGGGGAGGAACAGGCGGCGGCCGTCGCCCTTTACCAGCGTAAATATCCCTTCATCGCCCAGGCCGAACCCGCCATCCAGGCGGCCCTGGCCCGCGTCAGTTGGTATCGCCTGACGCCGGAACGGGTCTATTTCATTGATAATAGTCAAGGCTTCGGCCGTCGGGAAGAGATCGCCCTGTAAGTCACATTGGCAAACAAGGGCACTCAGGAGTATACTGAATTGTATACCACTGAAGGATTGTTCTATGTCAACTGTTACCGTCAAGATCAGTGAGACCGGCCGCGAGCGGCTAAGGGAACTGGCCGTGTCAGAAGGCGCCTCCATGCAAGCCATTTTGGAGAGAGCCATCGAGTATTACCGGCGGCGACGTTTCCTGGAAGGGGTCAACGCGGCTTACGCCGGTCTTCAGCAAGATAGTGAGGCAACGGCCACACTGAATGAGGAGCGTGCTTTGTGGGATGCTACCCTCATGGATGGTTTGTCTCCCGACGAAGAATGGACTGAGCAGGATCAGCTAATAGCAGATGGTTTAGAGGTTATCGAGGAAGCCGATGTTACGGCCTAACCGGGGCGAGATATGGTTGGCTGACCTGGATCCGTCCCGCAGGCATGAACAGGCCGGGCGACGCCCTATGCTCGTCGTGTCTGAGGATCTTTTCAATCACGGGCCGGCCGACCTGGTGATTGTGATTCCCTTGACAGCGGTCTATCGGGGGATTCCCTCTCATGTACCCATCACACCCCCTGAAGGTGGCCTCAAAAAGATGAGTTTTGTCATGTGCGAAATGATCCGTTCTATCGCCAAAGAGCGGCTCGTTGTGCGGCGGGGGAGAATATCGGGGTCCACTCTGACGAGGGTTGAAGACGGGCTTCGCATTCTCTTGAGGTTGTAGTCACTCTGAAACGCGCGACGTGGGGCGGAGGAGATTGACCAATTAGTCCGTGCTGTTTATAATACACAGGCAGGACTAGATCGTGTTCGTCAACCGTGAGCTTGAATTAACCTCTCTAAACACCCTGGTAAACCGGCCAGGCGCACACTTCGTCGTTGTCTACGGCCGGCGTCGCGTAGGGAAGACCACCCTCTTGTTAGAGTGGGCTCGACAGAGTGGCTTACCTTTCATCTACTGGGTAGCGGCGCGGGAATCATCCGCTCTACTCCTGCGCTCCTTCTCCCAGGCCCTTTATAACCATACCCATTCCGAAACGCCGGCCGATCCGTTTTTTACCTACCCGACCTGGGAAATGGCTCTGCGTGAAGCAGCCAACTTGAGTAAAGGCGGGCGGTTGATGCTTCTCCTCGACGAATTCCCTTACGCCGCGCACGCCGAGCCGGCCCTTCCCTCTCTCCTACAAAACGCCTGGGATCACTTATTCAAGTCCACGCAGGTCATCCTCGTATTGGCTGGCTCACAGATAGGTATGATGGTAGACCTGCTTGGATACCAGGCCCCGCTCTACGGCCGCCTGACGGCCCAACTAGCCCTCCAACCTCTACCCTTTCGATCCCTGGCCCACTTCTTCCCACGCTATACGGCCGAGGAACGGGTGGCTGTCTATGCTATTCTGGGCGGTATTCCGGCCTATCTGGAGCGATTCAACGATGGCGTCTCGTTAGCCGCCAACGTCCGCGAACAGATTTTGTCCCTGACCAGTATTTTTCAGAGCGAGCCTTTTTTTCTGCTACAGGACGAAGTGCGGGAAGTGACCAATTACCTGGCCGTGATTCGAGCGATTGGCGAAGGCGCGCATACGCTCGAGGCGATTAGCCAGACGTCGGGCCTGGCTAAGAATCACGTCACTGCCTACCTGGTCCGCTTGCAGGAACTGACCTTGGTTCAGCGTGAAGTGCCGGTCACGCTGCCCAAAAATAAACGGACGACACAAGGACGCTACGTTTTGGCCGACGCTTATTTGCGCTTCTACTTCCGCTTTATAGCCCCTAACCGTCTTTTATTGGAGCAGGGCCTGCATAACCGGCTGTGGGAGCTAATCAGCGAGGGATTAAGAGCCTTCGTGGGTCAGACGGCCTTTGAAGAACTCTGCCGAACCTGGACGCGGCAACAGGCAGCCCACGGCCGTTTACCATTTATCCCTGACGCTGTCGGCCGTCATTGGTCGCCCGACTGCGAGATAGACGTGGTAGCGATCAACTGGCGGCAGCGGCGGCTACTCTTAGGCGAGTGCAAATGGGGTACTGATACAGTGGGCAAGGATGTTATTCGTAGTCTGATAGAGGAGCGTAGCCCACGTGTCTTGGCTCGCCTGGAAGGGGAATGGCAACGGGACTACGTCTTTTTTGCCCGCGCTGGTTTTACGCCGGCCGCCCGGGCAGAGGCAACCACGTCCGGAGCCACTCTGGTTGACTTGGCGCGGTTAGATAGAGAAATAATGTGAGTAAGGGCGAAGGATGAAAGGCTGATTCATCCTTCATCCTTCATCCTTTCGTTCAGGCGGCCGTTAGCCCCATAGAGATTTCGCACGACCTTGAGGTAGCGGGCGCGGCCGGTCGTTTCGTAGAGGGCCAGGGCGGCCGCTTCAGGGTCGAAGGGGGCGGGGAGGGTTTCGATTTCGCGGAGGTAGGTGGCGTCGCAAAGCATGACCGTATCTTGAAAAAGCCGCTCTCCACCGATTCTTAAGTGGATGGGCGAATCGGCCAGGGGGGTGTCGCCATTACCGACGTGAATCACTTGCGCCCGGCGGGCCACCCGCAGCACATCCTGGATGTAATTCTTGGAAACGGCCGTTTGCCCCTGCCCCTGATAATGTTCGGCCAGGTCATCAATGAGCTGCCGCCAGGTGACGGCCGGTTGGCTCTGTAAGAGAGCAATAATGTCTTTCAGGATAAGCAGGCGAACGTCGGCCGGCACGACCCGCAGCCCCCGCTTTTTCAGGACGTTGCGGTAACGCAGGTGGAGTTCCAGGGGTTCATCGCCGGCCTGGGGCCAGGTGACGTACAGGGTGCTGCCTTTTTGTTGGGCGGTCAATAGGTGGGGGTAGCGGCCCAGGAGTTCGTGAAAGCTGTTAGCCCCTTGTTGGGTCTCATCGAAGGCCCCACTGCTCAATTCCTGAAGCCGTTGCTTGAGCAGGCTGGCCCGCACGCGCGGTTCGTCGCGCAGCAGGTCGGTCAGGGCTTTTTGTAGAAGGCTCTCCACCTCCTGTTCAGCCAATGGGCGGCCGGGTTCGGCGGCGGCCGGTACGGCCGGCTCCTCCTTTTGCTCAACCCGGTGGACGTAGAGGGTTGGCCCCTTGTGGCGGAGTTCGACCCGGTGGGGATAGCGTTTGAGGAATTTGCGAAAACTGCGGTCGCCCTGGAATGATTCGTCAAAAGCCCCTTCGCTCAATTCCTGCATCCGTTGTTTGAGCAGGCTGGCCCGTTCCCAACCGTTTTCACCATTGGCCTGGCCCAGCGCTCGTTGCAGCAGGCTTTCGACTTCTGCTTCTTCCAGCCGGCGGGTGGCCGGCCTGGCGGCGGGGGCAGTCCGGCTGGCCGGCCGCGAGACGAATAGCGTCGTCTCCTCTTGCTCTATTTGCACCAGGTGGGGGTATTTCGCCAGGAGTTTGCGGAAGCTCTGGCGGCCCTCCTGGGAGTCGAGGAAGGCCCCTCGGCTAAGGAGTTGCATCTGCTGTTTGAGCAGGCTGGCCGGCACACGCGGCTGGTCCTTGAGCAGGTCGTCCAGGGCTTGCCGGAGGTACATTTCGACGTGGGCTTCGTACAGTTGCTCGGAGGCTTTAACCAGGTCTTCGTAGTAGACGAACTGGTCGCAGAGAGCCAGCAGGTTTTTGCTGGCGGTGTGTTTGACGCCGATGCCAATGACGTATTTGCCCCGTTTGCGGAGGGCTTGCACCAATGGCATGAAGTCGCGGTCGCCAGTGACCAGGACGTAGGTGGTGAAGTCGCGGCCGTCTATGAGGGTGTCCATCGAATCCACCACCATCTGCATATCGGCCAGGTTCTTGCTCATGTGGCTGAGGCGGACGGTGGATTGCAGCTCAAAGCCAGCCGAGGCCAGTTCGCGGGGCATCTCTTCGTGCTGCCGCCAATCGCCGTAGGCGCGGCGGAGAACGATGCGGCCGTTGGTCAGTTTTTGGACGTAATGGAGGATTTCGTTGATGTCAAACTTCAGGTTTGCTTCGGCGGCCCCAATCACGACGTTATCCAGGTCCAGAAATAGGGCAATATCATTTTGACTCATGTATCTGTGACGCCGCCAGGCAGGCTATTGACCACCAGCCAGGCTGGCTCATGCCCCTGGCGGTTTCCCTTCGTTCTTTTGTTGTGGTCTGTATTCTACTTGATTCAAGCGTTCCCGCAATGCGAATTTTGTTTCGCGTGAAACATTTCTAGCTGTGAAACGTGAGGCGTAAAGCGTGAAAAATGTTTCACGTGAAACATTTTTGGCTGATGAGAAGGGGTTGGGGGAGGTCGGGCAGGAAGCGGCCGGCCAGGTCGGCCAGCCGGCCGGGATCGCCGCTGGTATAGAGGCGCAGCCGGCCGGGGGCGGCGGAAGTGGTCCATAAATCGCCTTCAGCCAACACCCGCCGGGTCTGGCGGGCCACGGCCGGAGCCGGGTCAATAATCGTCACTCCAGGCCCAGCCACCCGCTGGATGAGGGGGATGACAAACGGGTAATGGGTGCAGCCCAGGATGAGCGTATCCACTCCGGCCGCCAGCATCGGCTCCAAACGGCTCCGTAGCAACCGCTCCGTCTCCGGCGTGTCCACCCGGCCCGCCTCGATCAACTCCACCAGCCCCGGACAGGGGTCGGCCATGACTTGCACGCCCTGGGCGTAACGAGCCATCAAATCCTGGTAGCGCTGGCTGGAAAGGGTGCCTAAGGTCGCCAGCACGCCCACCTTGCCGCTACGGGTGACGGCCGCGCCAGGTTTGACGGCCGGCTCCATCCCCACGAACGGCGTTTCGGGGAAGGTGGCTCGTAAATGGGTGAGGGCGGCGGCCGAAGCCACGTTGCAGGCGACGATGATGAGTTTCGCTCCCTGTTCCAGCAGGAAATGGGTGATGGTTTCGGTGAAGGCGCGGATTTCGGCGGCCGGGCGCGGGCCATAAGGCACGTGGGCCTGATCCGCGTAATAGAGCAGATTCTCGTGGGGGAGTTCGGCCCGCACGTGGCGCAGGACCGACAGCCCACCCACGCCGGAGTCTAAAATACCGAGTGGTCGTTGAGCTTCCATCACTCTGCCCCCATCCGCGTCAAGGATGATGATTGGGATTGTCCGTCAAGAGACCTTCGGACTGAGCTACCCCAAACAAACGATGAAGTAGATGCTCACAGCTCCCCGCGCTCCTCAATGACAATCTCCGACAGCGGCTTACCCGTGCCAAGAAGCTGGGCAAGCTCACGACGCTCTTCATCCAGTGGCGGCTCGATGTCGGAATAACCGCGAGGGGGTGTTATGAGTCCGGTGTCAGCCAAAAGTTGAAGTATTTGCTCTAGTTCGCTGTCGGCCGATTCGTCCAGCCAGACTCGAATATGTACCGTCTGATTTTCGCCAAGACTCAAGGGAATCAGAGGAGGTAAAAGGCCATGTTCATAAACGGCCGGAAGCATTTGGAACATTTCTAGCCTCGTCAAAGAACAGGATTCTCCACCCAATTATAACAATTAAGCCGCTAAATGCTTGCTCCCCAACGATTCTGCGGATGCGTTTGTTCACTTGTAGTAAAGGGTGAAGCGTGATAATTCGCTTACGCTTCACTTGCCGCTTCTACAAGTCCTCTAAATAGGGAAAACATCGCTTTGTCGCCGTCGTAGAGCCATTCAGGGTGCCACTGGACGCCCAGGGCAAACCGATGAGTAGGAGCCTCGACAGCCTCAATCAGGCCGTCGGGGGCTGTGCCAACGCCACGCAGGATAGGGGCTAAGTCACGCACGCCCTGGTGGTGCAGGCTATTGACCCAGGTCGTGGTCTGCCCCAGGTGGGCGGCCGTCAACGAGCCAGGTTGCAGGCTGACTTCGTGGGCCAGATAGCTGCGCGGATGGGTTTCAAAATAGTTGTGGCGGATCGCTCCCGCGAGTTGACTGGGTACGTCTTGCCAGAGTGTGCCGCCCAGGGCCACGTTGAACATCTGGATCCCCCGGCAGATAGCCAGCAGAGGCTTTTCATGCTGCATCGCTAACCGCGCCAGATAAAATTCGACCCGGTCGCGGTCGCCGTCCATGCCCCACATCGTCGGGTGTAACTGCCCTCGATAGTGTTCTGGTTCCACGTCCCCCCCACCGGGGAACAATAGGCCATCCACCCGCTCGAAGACGTCTGCCAACTCCCCCTCCTCTAAGCCGAGAGGGATAAGTAGGGGCAGACCGCCGGCCGCTACAATCGCCTCTATGTAGCGCGGCATCAGCCCATATAGCTCAATCGGTGGGTCCTGGCCGGCCGTCTTGCGATAAGTTGTGCAACCGATGAGAGGGCGTCGGTTTCGGCGCATATACAAAAAAGCAACGGGCAATGGACAATGAACAATGAACAATTGCCCATTGTTCATTGTTCATTGTTCATTGTTATTACGCAGCCCGCTTTTCGCGCAGGCGAGCCGACTTACCACTGCGGTCGCGCAGGTAGTATAGCTGGGCGCGGCGGACGTGGCCCTGCCGGTGAACCTCCACCTTCTCAATCAGGGGTGAGCGGAGGAGGAAGGTGCGTTCGACGCCAACCCCATTGGCGGCCGTGCGCCGGACGGTGAAATTGGCGTTGTTGCCGGTGTTGCGTAGGCGGATGATCGTGCCGCGCACGAGTTGAATACGCTCGCGCTTGCCTTCAACGATCCGCAGGTGGATGGTCACGTTGTCGCCCGGCCGTAGAGAGGGGACGTTCGGGTTATCTTGGGCGTCAAAAGCCTGCAATAACAGGTCAGACATGAGGAGAGCCTCCGTGTGAACGAAATAGCCCGCACAGCGGGCTAGTAATCTAAACCCCGCAGGTCTCCAAGACCTGCGGGGTTTGGCTAACGAGCCAACTATATCA
>JBFMFT010000246.1:0-7853 GCA_040751925.1 Chloroflexota bacterium | reverse complement strand
ACAGGCTGTTTAGGGAGGGTGGGAGAGGCGGTGGCAAATGGGCGGCCGGGTTGGGCGGGGCAGGGGTGGTGACTGTGGTCGGGTCGGCCGGGGGGCGTCTGGTTTTCCCCAAGATTGAAATGCTCCCGCAGAGAAAGGCAGAAAGTCGCAGAATTTTCGGGAAAGTGGCAGAAAGGCAACAGGGGTGAAGGTCGGGAATGTGTTATGCTGGCTGGTATTATGGTCACTCCAACACGTTATTCACCCTCTCAATCTCACGTTTTTATTCCTATTGCGCCCGGCTTCGAGGAAGGGCCTGTCGTGTACTGCCTGGATCAACTACGTGAGGCCGGCCTGGCCGTTTCGCTGGTGGGCATTTCTCCTGGTCTCATCAGTAGCTTACATGGCCTGACCGTGCGCCCCGACCTGTCGCTGGAGCAGTTGCCGGCCGTGCGGCCGCGTCAATTGGTCATTGTGCCGGGGGGGGCGCAGTGTGCGTCTACGTTGCTGGCTGACCCCCGCCTCTACCGGTTTGTGGAGGCGACGCTGAATAGTGGGGGCTACGTTGCCGCCATGCAAGCGGCTCAACCGGCGCTGACCAGTGTGGGTCTGCCGGCCCCGGCGGTGGCGGCCGGTTTCGTGCCGCAGAATGGTTTGGACATTGCTCAATTTGTCACCCGGTTGGTTCACCTGGTGTCGTAGATGAATGGGCGACCGTTCGCTATCTGGCGGGCTATTAACGGTTGATTAACGACCGGCTGCTAGACTAAGCGCGAATTCAGCGAACCTTCGCTGGACAATTACGACGAACTGGGAACAAAAGGGGTTGGAAAATGTATAAATAGTGCTAAAGGCTGTGGTAGTAACAGCCGGCGTGACTCTTTTTGCCAGGGCGCGTTTCCCTGACGCGCTGTGTTGGGTACGTTTTTAGAATGTTGAGGACGGCCGGATATGAATAGAAAATTTGTTTGGTTAGCCTTGATTTTCCTCGCCACTTTGATTGTGGCTTGCAGTAAAAAAAACGGAACGGAGATACCGCCAACTGTATTGGCCGAGGACGAGGAGATGGTTGTAACAGAACCAGGAGTCGTAAGGCAGAGCGATCCCCCGCAGCGGCCGGATGAAACGGGGGGATTCGAGACAGGTGTGGCAAGACCAGCAGTAGCAGTAATACCGGGCGAGGATTTTAGCGGTGGTTCTGCGCCCGAGAGAGTCCCCACCGAACCTACGGAAACACCAACCCCACCCTCGCCACCACCTCCGTCTCCTTCGCTATCTGAGATTCCACCAGCTAAGGACACGGCCGTTGTCTTCCTGCTCGACCGCTCCAGGAGTGTGCAAAGCTATTGCGATCCCGAACAGCTAAGGTTGCGTGACCAAATTCCCCAATTTCTCATTTCGCTTATGTCCGCCTATTATTACTACGATTCATCATTGCCGCCTATTCAATTGAAATTTGGCGTTTTGGCCTTTCCATCGTCTTCACCTCCACCGACGCAGCCGCCAGGCACCTCAGAGCCGCCTGCTCTGCTTTTGCGGCCACTAAGAGAGTACCAGAGGGCCGTGTGGCCGGTTGACATTGAGAGCGAATTGGCAGATTTCGTTTCTGACGTCGGATTTACCAGGCCACTAGACGAAGCACTGGCTGCGCTTAAACAGGAACCTGATTCTACCGAAAAGGTCGTTGTCCTTGTCACCGATGGCATATTTAAGTTCAGGCAAACAGATGATGGTGAGACCTTACGGACAGATCTGCAGGAAAAGGTACAGCAGATCTTCGACGAGGTTGAAAATGTCCACGTTCGTGTTCTACTCATGCCCTGCCCCAGGGCACCAAGGGCTCCTGAATACAACAGCGATATGAATGCCTGGTTTGCCGTCCCCGCCAGGGAAGGCCATTTTCGCTTGCTCCACAACGATTCCACCCAAGAGAGTCCGCTATTCGACGGCTCTATCAACTCCTTTCTAAAAGCGCTCTTGTCGCCCGGTGAGCCGATGACTTCTTTGCTCCGGCCGGGCAGTCCTGAAAGCCGCTGGGGTTGGCTAGAAGAGCAAGAAAGCGCCCCCTGGTCAACCCCAGGCGATATCAGTAGAATGAACATCACGCTCGTAACCCTGGGTGGCACGAATTTCGAGGTTAATTCGGTTAATAATAATGGTACTGCAACGCTCTTAGGGCCAATGGGCGATGGGCTGTTCCCAGGAGAGGTTTTTAGGTATTCCGATGACGGGAAGGCCTACGGGCACTGCTCACCCCATCAGTGGTCTATTAAGGGTCCTATACCTGGTCAGCCATTTATTGCCTTCTACTGGTGGCAAGCTACGACACCTCCATTTTTTGTAGACAGCGTGCAAACGGATCTGGAAACGCAGTATGTTGTAAATAACAGCAACTTCAAGGTTTTTGCTACAGTAAACAATGCCTCGTCCGACTTTGATTCTTGCTACAATGTAAGGCTAGAAGTGAAGGACGAGGATAGGAATGTCATTCACTCTCAAGAGTATGACAAGGTTTTAGCTAATACATCCTGGGAGGTCAATTATCGCTTGTTTCATGGTCCGCAACAACTCACAGTAACGGTTCAGATTGTCCGCGAGGTCATCATGCAGGGGCAATCCCGAATTGTGTCAGAGAGCCGCCCTCTTTCTGTAGAGGCTGCCTTTGAACCCGAATTGATAGAGGACAGCGAGACCGTCAGTACAGCAGCTTGCCTGGGCGCGTCTGAACAAAACTGTATCAGACTAACTTTCTACCTAGCCTATGCCAGAAAGGAATTCTATGCAGAAGGAACCAATTTGGGGGTAGACGTTTTTGCCTTGAGCGCTTTAGACATTAACTCCCAAAGTCAGCTGCGGGGGCAATTTCAAGGTGAAGAGGCCCAATGCCGGGGCCCTTATGCCACTGAGGAGGTTACAGTTCCCCCTAATGAGCCTGATTTGTTTGCCTCACGTCTCCCTAGAGAGCAAGGAAATAATCAGGCTGAAGTCAATCTGTCGCCACATTGGCGTTTAACTTACCGCCAGAACACAGAGCAAGGCGGGGCCGAGTTTACCGTTATTCTGCCCGAAGCGTGGGTTGAAGGATGCCAATACGAAAAGATTAGTATAGACTGGCTGGCCGATGTGGGCTGGTCTAACGTTGTCTGTGATATAGATCAGAATCGCTGCTGGTCGTCAGACTTCTACTCGTCCCAGGAGGAATAAATGCTTGAGTTAGGTCTCTCGCGCCGGCCGCGTTTCTGGATCAATTCGGTGGTTCTAGCAGTCATCTTCCTTTGGCTGTACTACACGCCGCCTGTCTTCCTGTATGACCGGCTCGAGAAAGCCTACTATGGTCATTATTGGTCTGGTCCGCTTGCAGAGCGAACAAATGAGTTGAATATTGAGATTCGCATTCCGCAGTACATCTCTAGTTTCGTAGCCAATGAAGTCTTGGTGAGTGTCAAGAATATCACGACGACAGAGCCTATCACGAAGATTGGCTATATTACGCCCACTCTTATCATTGAAGCTGAAGAAGGTGTTTTGCTGATGCAATCAGAAGAGGATCGCAAAACCAGTTTTGAGGGTAGTAGTGTCCTCGCCTTTGGCGCGCTGCCCCCTCATGCCTCCGCCACGAAAAGCCTTTGGCTCAAGGCATCGCCTGAACAAAGTGGCCCTGTCGAACTCGACTTCTACCTGGTGGGCAAGAAATTGAAGCCGCTCAGGCCACAAGTTCCCACCATTATTATTGTGAATCGCAACAAGACCATAGCTCAGGCTTTCGTGCGCACCATTTTACTACCGCCCCTTGCGAATGGCTTTTTGCCTGCTCTGGCTCTCTTCTTTTCGTTACTGCTGGAAGGTTCTTTAAGGAGTACTGATAAAAAGAAAACCAAGTGGAAACGAAAAATACCTCAAAACCGTGTGCAATGGATATTTTGGCTAAAGCGTTGGTCCATTGATTTGGGGATGTCCTTTCTACTGTTGGTTCTATGGTATTTGATTGGCGCTCTTTTCGTGTGGTTT
The DNA here is from genome assembly GCA_040751925.1 of Chloroflexota bacterium. Lineage (GTDB taxonomy): Bacteria > Chloroflexota > Anaerolineae > Promineifilales > Promineifilaceae > JBFMFT01. The sequence goes on along the minus strand of JBFMFT010000246.1, from coordinate 3,866 downwards.
ACAGCTTTCCTGGCTATTTGGTACCTCGACCATGGTGGCCCTTTCAGAGTACCTTATGAGATTATAGGATGGATAGTGGTTTTGATTGCTCTTTGCGCGATAGTTGCCGTGGGGGTGGAGTGGGTTTATAAAAAGCTCAGGCACCCACCGCAAGCACAGCCGGCCGCCCCGCAAGCTCGTCAACCTGAACCACTGCCCGTCCAGATCGTGAATGAACCTTTGCCGGTAGTCCTGGTTGGTGGGGGAAACGGGCCTGACCAACCGCCGCCCCCGGCCACGCCCGATGACCACAGCGTGCCTGGTGGTGGAGATGTACCGGCCCCCATGGACGAAAACCCGCCGGCCGCCCCACCCGCTGACCAGCCTGAGCCGCCGGCGGGAGGTGAGAATCGCCCGCCAGAACTGGGGTCTTATCTACCTATCTTATTGAACAACCAGGCTGAGGATTCCATCGCCCAGGTATTGAGCATTATCCAAAAGAACCAGCCCGCATTGCCCGAATTTGGCCGGGTGTTTACGCTCGTCCAGACGCCCGGCCCGGCCGCGCTGGAAGTCTTGCAAGAGTCTGTGAGAGCAACTGGCTCACTCTACCTGGCTAATTGCGACGACCAGCTCATATTAGGCCGGTTGCTCGACCTATACCAGACAGACGACGTGGACGCGATTCGGTTCAAAGATAGTATTGGCTTACTTGATGCGTTTGTAACGATTGCTTCTTCCACAGCTAAAGCAGTTCTGCGAGAACGGCTGACCAGCCGGCCAGAGAGCGCCGACCAGCGCCTGGCAATAGCGACCTTGGTGACCCTGAAGCGGCAGGCCGGGTCAAAGGCATTGGCAACGAGTGATTTGTTGTCTTTCGCCAATGCCATTACCCCAATGGAAGGAGAGCAATTCAAGCAAATAGCCCGCTTGTTAACCCAGACGAGACGGCGAAAGGAGTTATTTGCCGATTACGAGGGGTTTAAGGTCTTTCTCCAGAAGGATGGGAAAACTGTAGCCCAGGCCTTGTCCGGCGAATGGAAAGTGAGAGAAGCTAAACAACTCAAGAGCCTTTGCCTGGACGTGGCGGTGGAGAAGGAAGAATTTGCTAAGTGGTTTATCTATTGGCTGGCCAGTCTGCTGCCAGAATCCGCCATAATAGCCTTCAACCAGGAGTACCTCATCCGGGTTGCACAGAAGCAGCAGTCGGCCGTGAAACGCTAAATTTGACACACCGCGTGAGACTTTCGATTGGCTATTGCGTACAGGAGGTACAAGGACAGTGGAAATCCAAACCAGCCTTTTACAGTTGACTGAACAAGCGGCCGTCTGCGCGGCGACCATTCAGAATGAGGCGGGCCGGGTGACCGTCTATGCCACCGGGTTGGCGGCCGAAAGCGGCCGTTACGCCGATTTGGCCCAGGCTCGCGCCCTGGCTCTGGCCCAGCAGGTCTTGACCAGGGGGGTCGAGACGGTGGCGGCCGAGGCTTACCTGGTTCCGTTGCCCCCGGCCCGGCCGCCGGCCATCCCCACCCCTTCCCTCTTGCCTACCCAGATTCCGCCGGTTGAGGTAGTTGAACTATCCCCTACACCGGCCGCCCAGGTCGTGACATCAGACGCCAATGATGCTATACTGGTTACGCCAGTTCAGGTGTCTACAACGACGCAACCAGCGTCTTTGACTGAGGCGGACGCGCCGGTGGAAGCGGAGGCAATCAGCAGCCAGTTAGATAACATTCCCTGGTAATCAACCAGTCACAGGTCATGCTTACCGTGCCCCACTCCCACCCTCCAAAGGGCTGGGAGTAGGGAGCTATGGAGCGGTTTGATGGACGTTACAACCAACATCTCCCCTGGGGAGTACATTCGGTCTCGGATGCTCGACCAACTGCGGGCGGCCGAGACGGCCGCCGCCGCCGACCAGTTTGGCGAGGCTGAACGGCTGCTCAAAGAGGCGCGCCAGACAGCCAATACCTTTCCCGACCTCAAAACAGAGGTGGAGACGAAGGCGAAGGAGATAGAGCGGCAGCGGCGGTCACGTCTGGATGCTTTGCTGGCCGAGGCTCAGGCTCTCCTGGCCGACGCCGATCGCTTTGACGAGGGGCGTATCGGCCGCTTGTTAGATATTGCGACAGAGGTTGATCCCAACAACCCAATCGCTCGTCGTCTGCGGGCCGAATTGCCGGAGCAAGCCCGCCAGCGGGCCGAGCAGCGGCTTTACGACGAAACGCGGGCGCGCTGCAAAGCGATGTGGGAACAAGAGCGGCAAATGGTGGCAGCCAGCGTACCCACCAGCGAGATTCTGGAGCAATGCTTCAATCGCGCCTTCCTCCTGGCCCAGCAGGCGGCCGAAAGCCACCCCCAGTCAGCCCTGCTCAAAGGCTTGCTGAATGAAGCCCAACGAGAGTACAACCAGGCCCGCGCCCGTTACGAAGCCAAATCTACGGCCGACGCCACCGGCGACTATAAGAGCCTGCTGGCAAATTTACAACGGGAGACAGACCCGAACAAAGTCATTCCCTGGCGCGACGCGACGGGTGTGGAGCATCCGATCACTGTAGGTGAGGCCCTGGCTCAAACCAGAGAGTTGGCCGAAGGTTTTGCCTTCCGCAAGGCCTCCGAGTATCTGGAACAGGCAATACAACATATTGCTGCCCACGCTCCCCGTGCCGCGAAAACTGTGCTACTCAAGGGCCATGATCTGTTCATGTTGGACCAGGAAACGGAAAGGCGGTTGGAGGTGTATCGCCAGCAGACGGTGGAACCCGAGTTGGTTCAACTGGAGAAGGCAGAGAGCCTCTTGCAACAGGCAAGAGTAGCCGGCCGGGCCGACCAGGCCTGGGGGTTGGTGGAGCAAGCGGTTGACGCCTACGCCTGGCTGTCAGAGATAGCTGACGTGCGCCGGGCGCTTTTACCACGCCTGGCCGGCCAGGCGGAGAAGTCGCTGCTTAAGGCTAAACAAGCCTTAGAAAAAGACCATCTGGACGAGGCCGGGCCGGCGGCGGCCGAAGCCCGCCAACTGGCCGAATGGGTCGAACAGTACGCCACCACTTTCCAAATGACCGACCTACAGGCGCAGGCGACGCCCCTTTTGCAGCAGGCTACCATCACCTTCAATCGCTACCAGGAAGAGGAAAGGCTGGCTCAGACGATGAACGAGGCGGCCACCACCATCCGTGGCCTGCTACGGGCAAACCCCGGCGAGGCGGTGCGTCGCTGGCAAGAGTTGGTGGCGGAGTATGGTGACCAGACTGTCGGCCGCCGTTTGCGCCAGCTTCGCCGCGAGGTGGAAACCCATAGTGGGATCAGCACCTTGCTGGCCCGCCTGGACAGCGCCTTCGCCAGTAATCATCGTGAACAGATTGAGGGCGCGCTAGAGGACGCCAGAGCCGCTCTGCAAAAGCCAGAGAACAGTGACTTCAAGAACCAATTGGTCAGCGCCCAGGAAAAGCTACAAGGGCGACTGGCTTATCTGACCGGCCTGAAACTTCTGCACGACGACCACGACGCCGCCGAGGCCCTTAAGTTCTTTGAAGCTGTGGCCGTCCGCGCCGCCCATCCTGACAGTTCAGCGGCCAAAACGGAAGCCGATGCCATTAAGAAGAATCAGGCTTTGGAAAAGAGTGTGGAGGCCGCTCTGGCTACAGCCGCCGGCCACATGAACGCTTCCCCACCCAAGCCGCGCCTGGCCTATGAAGTCCTGGTCGCCTACCAGAGTGCCGCCAGCTTGCGTAAAAAGGACATCCAGACCCAATTGGCCCAGGCCAGGCAAACCTGGGAAGAGAAATTGGTTGAGGACACGCAGAAAGAACTGGCCCGCACCCCACCCCGCCCCGCCCGGCTGCGTAACCTGGCTGACGAAATCAACCAGGAGTTGCCAGAACCAC
>JBFMFT010000245.1:0-7856 GCA_040751925.1 Chloroflexota bacterium | reverse complement strand
GGAGCGGAGGTGAGGGGGTGAGGGGGTGAGGGGGTGAAACGTCACCCCTGCCCCCCTGCTCCCCTGCTCCTCGGCCGACCTCGGTAGTAGTGAGCAGAAACGGCCGGCCCTGTTCGGCCAAGAGCTGGCGGCGTTCGTCCAGACCAGCTTTGGCTTGTTGCATGAGTTTTGCCAGTTCGCCGGTGATGGGGCGGGTGACGCCGGTGCCTAAGAGGGCGTCAATGAGAATGTCTGTCCCTGGCAGCCGGGTTCGCAGGACGCGGTAGCGCTGGTCAAACTCGGCCTGGATGGTGGTCAGGCCCATAGCCTGGATTTTAGCAAAGTTGGCATCGGCGGCCGGGTCGCGGGGTTTGTAGAGATAAAAGGCTACATCGGCCCCGGCTTCGGCCAGGTAAAGGCCGGCCACCAGGCCGTCACCGCCATTATTGCCCGGCCCGACCAGTACCAGCACTCGTTTACCGGCCATCGGGTGACGGGTTTGGATGGCTTCGGCGACGGCCCGGCCGGCCGTCTCCATCATCTGGTCGTAACTCAGGCCAGAGGCGTCGGCTGCGCGTTCGGCCGCTACCATTTGGGCGACTGTAAAGACTTTCATGGGGGCTTGGCAATTGGTAATGGGTAACTGGTAATTGCTTTCGCTAATTACCCATTACCTTCTTGCGCCCCAGGCGGGACTCGAACCCACAACCTACGGATTAGAAGTCCGGCGCTCTGTCCTTTGAGCTACTGGGGCATTTGTTTCTATTCTATTCTATCGGGAGGGGAAAAGCAACGGCTCACGCGCTGTCAGCAATGAGTGATGAGTGATGAGTCAAGGTTGTTTTCATCACTCATCACTCGTTACTCATCCCTAGCCGCTGGGCCAGCCGGCCGCTCTCGATGTATGCCAACAGGCTATCCAGGTCCGGTAAGACCTCGTTAGCCGTCGTGCGGACGACCCAGTTGTGGACGAGGGGCGTGACGGCCACCACGTAGGCTCTGGCGTGGTGGGCCGTCCACATTTCGATGGCTGTGCCCATGCTGGCGTCGGGTAGATAGGCGATCAGCACGTCGGATTGGCCGGCCAGGGCGGTCATGCTCTTAAATGTCTGGCGGGCCTGTTCGTCGTTGTAGGTTACGCTATTTGGGTGCAGCGTCCAAGGATCGGTAATTTCAGCGTTGGGCAGGTGGGAGCGTAGGGCCTCGGCGATTCGCAGGCGGTAATCCTGGCTATGGATGCCTGGGTCCTGGCGCGCCCCTTGCATGATACCGGCGAGGAAGATACGCATTGTGTTCAATGAACAATGAACAATGAACAATGAACAATGAACAATTGTTCATTGTCCATTGTTACCCGCCGGCCGCCGCCGGGAACAGGCTTACCTGGTCGTCAGGTTGTAAGGGGGTGGTAAGCTCCACGGCTTCGCCATTGACGGCCGCCGCGTTGACCAGGCCTTCTGGAATGCCCAGGAGAGCGACCACTGCGTCCACTGCACTACCCGCCGGTAGATTAGCAATAAACGGGTGGTGTGGCAGGCCGCCGGCCGTTGGCGGCCGGTATTGGCGGAGGCTGGCGTAGAGTCTGACCTGAATTTCCATAAGAGTAAGAGTAAGAGGTAAGAGTAAGAGTAAGGGACCCTTACTCTTACTCTTACCTCTTACTCCTCCGGCAGCGGCCGGATACCCTGGTAAATCTGCGGCCCACCCAGCGTTTTCAAGACCACATCCGGCGGCCGGTGAAGGTGGCTGGCAATCTCTTGAGCGGTCATGGGCTGGTTGGCATTAGCCAGCAAGACGCAAAAGGCGGCGTCCACCAATGAGGTGCGGGTGAGGAAGTCCTCCGGCAACTGGCGGAAGTATCGTTGTAGCATGTATTGAAAGCCATCCACCCGTTTGACTTCGCCCGTTTGGGGGTCAACCAGGTCAACTTCCTCGGCCGATTGCTCTATCGTCAACTCTTTGCCAATGCCGAGGCGGGTTAGCAAATAGGTCTTTAAGTCCAGGTGGGATTTATCCCACCAACCGTAATCTATGTGGAACTTGGTCTCCAGAGAGGGCCGCTTGATGACGGCGGCCGATAGTTTAGGGCGGGGCGCGCTGGCGGTCATAGTATTGATTCTTGTAGGTCACGTATCATACGCGACCTACTTATAGGCGAGTGCTGTCAAACTGCCAGTAGTGATCCCCCACTGGATGAAAAGCGGGATGGCGCACCAACTCGGCAAAGAGCGGCCCTGGGGTCACTCGCCTGAGCATATTAACTGCGCTGTACAGGGTCTTAGCGTGAACGGCGTTTTGGGGGATCAGCTTCGCCAGGTCCGGGAAAATCTCGGCCAGTATAGTCGCCAATGACCATTGATTCATTTCTATCCGTCGCCGCAGCAGATCGAGAGCAGTGATGGTGTCACTGCCTACAATCAGCAAATCGTCGTAGCCACAACTGATGGTTCGGCGTTGGAGATCAAATTTCACGTGTCCGTCAGCTACGGTGGCCATGCGTACCCATTCCCTCTGCGCCCGGCGACGGTCATAGCCCAGCAGGACGACCCCCGGCTCGGCCGCTGGTTTGAGGGTGAGGAAGCCGCCAATAGGGATATTGTTGGTCTCGAACCACTCCTTGAAGCCATAAATGTAGCGATGTTCTTTGACCACCCAGGCCGGAATACGGTGGCCGGTGTGTTCGTCCACGAAGTCAATCTGTAGGCGCGGCGACTTGCCCAGGGGGAATAACGGCCGCGTGCGCGCGCTTAGAGGCAATGTGCCGGTGACCAGGTGGGGATAAATGATGCACAGGACGACTGGCTGGGCCGTGCCGCTGGATTCCAGATTAGACCATTCATCGTCCAGTTCCCGTTCCAGGGCGAGCAATTGTGGTCCCAGCAGGGCGCGGTCATAAGGAATGGGGGTGTAACGCAGGCGTTCGGGCGGCTGCTGGACGGACTCTGGCTCCATGCGGCGTAGGAACCAGGCTACTTTGCCGGCCGGGGCAACTTCGTCGAAGCGGCCGTCATGCAGCAGGGCATCATTCAAGGAGAAACGCTGGACGGACGTGTCGGCCGAGGAATCCAGGTCCAGGTGTTTCATAATATCGTCAGTCGGCAGCGGGCCACCCTCGTTGACTTCCAGAACCGCTTCGGCCAGGTGGAGATGACCAATGCTCACCGAAACCATCAGGCTTTTGACCAACCAGTGGCCGGCCAGGCTGATAAACTCCGGGTGAAGGCGCAGGCTCTCGGCTATCTTCTCTTCTACGGCCGGGCCAAAGCGGTCATAGAGTTGCTGGACATCCACCTCCACCACCGGGTCTGTCCGCATCCCGTTGTCTTGGTTGAGGAGATGGTCGGTCTGTAAATCGGCGGCAAATTCTCTCGTCTTGCCGCTGAGGTCAACGGTGATGACGTTAAACTGTTCGTATTGAGGGTTGTGGCCCGGCCGGATGCCGGTCACCGTGCCGTAGGCGAATTGTAGGGCTGGGAAGACCAATTCATCACCCACGTTGAACCGTTTATTAGGCTGGTAAACGATGCGGCCGGCCAGCCGGCGTCTTAACTCGTTGCGTTCTTCGGCCACCCGATAGGCCATGACTGTTTTGGTTAGTTCGGAGGTGGTTTGGGGGCGGCCGACTTCCAGGAAGTGGTTATAGATCTGTTCGACGTCAAGGTCGGATAAAGTAAACGCAGAGACCCAGAAGTCTCGCGTTTGTGTCTGAGGCTCAATCACTCTGTACTCCTATAGGAGATAACATGGAGATACACAGTTTAGCATTATATCACGCAGCCATAGGGGACGCAATGTACGCAAACGTTGTAAGCGCACGCTCGTAGCTTGTACGGGCAAACTGAAAGTGTGCCTTACAGCCCGGCCGCTGCAACCTGTTTCTCAAGGAGCTGCTGGATGCCCCGCCCGGCCAGTTGAAGGAGTTCATTGAATTGAGAATGGGTGAAGGGACTGGCTTCGGCCGTTGCTTGCACCTCGACAAACTCACCGTCGGCCGTCATCACCACGTTACAATCCACGCCGGCCGCCGCGTCCTCGTAGTAATCCAGGTCGAGTAGAGCCACTCCATTTACCAGCCCCACGCTGACGGCGGCGATCTGGCGGGTCAAGGTAGCGGCCGCTACCTCACCGGCCGCGATCAGGGGTTGCAGAGCCAGCTTGAGGGCCAGCCAGCCGCCGGTGATGGCCGCCGTGCGTGTACCGCCGTCGGCCTGCAACACGTCGCAGTCCACCGTAATCTGGCGCGGGCCGAGTGCCTTCAAGTCCACCGCCATCCGCAGGCTGCGACCGATGAGTCGGGCAATTTCCTGGGTGCGGCCCTTCGGCCAGCGCTGTTCGCGGGGCGTGCGTTGGAGGGTGCTGCGAGGCAGGAGAGCGTATTCGGCCGTCAGCCAGCCCTGCGCTTCTGGCTTGTTGCGTAACCAGGCCGGTAACTCATTCTCAATGCTCACGTTGCACAGGACGTGGGTGTGGCCGAACTTCGCCAGCACCGAGCCTTCCGCCCAATGGGTGAAGTGAGTCTCAAAGGTAATGGGGCGCAATTGGTCGGGTGGGCGGCCGTCGTGACGGATCATAACAACTCCTCAAGAGACGCCGAGGACGTGCGTCTTTAGTGACGAGTGATGAGTCATGAGGGCTGGGTTGCTCATCACTCATCACTCCTTGCCCTCTGCGTCTCAGCGGTGAAATCTTCAAGCATACAGGCAGGCCAGGGGGAAGACGAGGTATTGGACGTAGAACAATCCCCAGATGAACAGGTAATAGCGGCTCATGGCCGCTTTATGGGTGGGCTGGACGCCCCGGCCGGCCGCCCAGGCCACCAGCAATAGGAGTATCTGGCTGGTCACTAACCAGAGGCGGTTCACCCCCGGCAGCCCCAGCAGCCCGGCCGCCACCAGCCCCAGGTAGCAAAGAGTCAACAAGGCGCGGCCGAGGCCGAAGACTCGGTGTGGGCCGAGGCGCACTGTCAGGGTGCTGATCTGAAAACGGCGGTCGCCGTCCACGTCAGGAATGTCCTTGAACCAGGCAATCACCAGGCTAAGGCCCAGGACAAAAGACGTTAAAGCCCAAACGCGGGCCGGCACTACCTCCGAGCCACCCAAAGCCAGGCTGAAGTGGAGGAACAGAAACAGATTGACGATGATGCCCCGCACCGTGAAAATGCAGGCGGCCGCGCCAAAATGAAAACGCTTGAGGCGTAGAGGTGGCAAGGAGTAGACCGTGCCAATCAGTGTGCCGGCAGCCACCGTCAGCAACAGATAACGTCCCTGGCCGGCGGCCAGGATGAGTGACAAGGCCAGGGCAACCAGAACAATGGCCCGGCCGGTCGCCAATGAGAAGTCGCCGGCCGCTAACGGCAGGTATGGCTTGTTGACGCGGTCAATCTCTACGTCGGTCAACTGGTTGAGACCGACGATATAGACGTTGGCTGCCAGGCAACTGAGCAGGGTTAGCAGCAACACGTCCACCCGCCCGGCCGCTCCGCCCGCCAGGGCTATCCCGTACAGCCCAAGCACACTCACCGTTGTACCGGCGATGGTGTGTGGGCGGGCGAAGCGGAGGAAGGGGAGCATGGAAACCAGGTTATAGTTCCATAGACTTGCTTTCTATCAGGCTGCGCGCCCGGCCGATAAACTCCGACACCGGCACAGCCCCGCGATCGGCGTTCTGGCGCGTGCGGACGGCCACTGCTTGATTATCGGCCTCTTTGTCGCCGACGACCAGCATATAAGGCACTTTCTGTAGCTGGGCGTGGCGGATTTTGGCGTTCATGCGCGCGCCGCTGTCGTCCACCTCCACCCGCAGCCCGGCCGCCCGCAAATCGGCAGCCACCTTTTGGGCGTACTCCACGTTGCGATCCGTAATCGGTATCAGGACTGCCTGCACCGGGGACAGCCACAAGGGGAAAGCCCCGTTGAAATGCTCAATCAGGAGACCGACGAATCGTTCCATGCTGCCAAAGGGAGCGCGATGGATCATCACCGGCCGGTGCTTTTGCCCGTCTTCGCCCACGTATTCCAGATCAAAGCGTTCCGGCAGCAGGAAGTCCACCTGCACCGTCCCCAATTGCCACTCGCGCTTGAGGACGTCGCGGGCAATAAAATCCAGCTTCGGGCCATAAAAGGCCGCTTCGCCCTCTTCAACCGAATAGGGCAGACCCAGCTTATCGGCCGCCTGGCGGATGGCCCGGATACCCCGTTCCCACATCGCCGGCGTGCCGGCGTACTTGTCACTGTTGGGGTCATTCGTACCCAGGCGAGCGCGAAAGTCGTGGATGCCCATGGCCTGAATGATGTACTGGATCAGCTTGACGACGTTGATGAATTCGCCCTCCAGTTGTTCAGGTGTCACAAAGAGGTGGGAGTCGTCTATCGTAAAGCCTCTGACCCGCGTCAGGCCCGTTAGTTCACCGCTCTGCTCATAGCGATAGACCGTGCCAAATTCGGCCAGGCGGTAGGGCAGGTCACGGTAGCTCCGGGGCGCGCTCTTGTAGATTTCGATGTGGTGGGGGCAGTTCATCGGCTTGAGCATGAACTTTTCGCCGTCCACGTCAATGGGCGTGTATTGGCTATCCTTGTAGTAGGGATAGTGACCACTGGTAATGTAAAGGTCTATCTTGGCGATGTGCGGCGTAATGACCGGCAGGTAGCCGCGCTCCACCTGGGCCTGGCGTAAAAAGCCTTCCAACGTCTCGCGCAAGATCGCCCCTTTGGGCAGCCACAGGGGGAGGCCCGTCCCCACCGTCTGGGAAATGTGGAAGAGGCCCAGTTCTTTACCCAGGCGGCGATGGTCGCGGGCCTTGGCCTCCTCCAATCGCTGAAGGTACTCGTCTAGTTGCTCTTTGTTGGGCCAGGCTGTGCCGTAGATGCGCTGTAATTGCGGCCGTTTCTCATCGCCGCGCCAATAAGCCCCACTAGAGCGCAGCACCTTAACCGCGTTGGCCTTGACCTGGCTCGTGTAGGCGACGTGCGGCCCCCGGCATAGGTCTACGAATTGGCGATGCTGGTAAATGCCCACTTCGCTCACCGGCTCAGAGAGAGGATTGCCATTTTCGTCTACCTTACCGGCCGCCAGTTCCTGAATCAGTTCCAGCTTATACGGTTGGTCGGCAAAGAAGGCCCGGGCTTCCTCAATCGTTTTGCTCGAACGCTGGAAGGGGGCGTTGTGCTTGAGCAGGGCCTTCATGCGGGCCTCAATGGCCTCCAGGTCTTCCGGCGAGAACGTCTTGGGCCGGCCGTCGTCGCCGCGGCCGAGATCGAAATCGTAGTAAAAGCCTTCTTCAATGGGCGGGCCAATCGCCAACTTAGCCTCTGGAAACAACGCTAACACCGCCTCGGCCATGACGTGGGCGGCCGAATGGCGCAGCCGGTACAGGTCAGATTCCGCGTAAGGAACAGGGTTCGATTCAGACATGATAACCTCCCGCAGTACGGATTACGCCCTCCGTACTGTGTAACGCAGCCAATGAAAACGCGCCGTCACCCTTATTGGGGCGACGGCGCGCGCGGTTCCACCCAATTTCGATACCGGCCGTCAGGCCAGTACCCTCATGGCGGCCGATAACGGGGCCGGCCGGGGGTTCTTAATGGGTCATTGGTAATTAGTAATTGGTAATTGCAATCTCCAATTACCAGTTACCAATGACCAATAACCTTTCCGAACTCCACTCGCGGGGGGTTTTGGCGACTGGCGTGGTGGTGAGGACTTCCAGCCAACGGCCGCTCACTCTCTGTCACCGTTTCAGCCACTACTCGTCCCGCTCAACGCTTTGGCTTATTGGATTGGCCTTCATTATAGAGAAAACGGCCATCGTTTGTCAAGGGGTACAGAGATCTGGTGGAGACCTGACAGGTTTCTGAAACCTGTCAGGTCTTTTGGGC
>JBFMFT010000244.1:0-7947 GCA_040751925.1 Chloroflexota bacterium | reverse complement strand
CTGCCCAAGAATCCGCGTGGCTGGGGGCCATCGGGCAACGTGACGGCCTGGGACACGACCCTGGGCTGGCGTTATCCGAATCCCAAGATGGAAGCGATGTTCCCGTTGGAAGCGATGGGGGAGACGGCCGAGAATATCTACGAACTAAGCTGCGCCGGTGGGGTGGCCGGCGGCCCTATCAGCCGCGAGGAACAGGACGCCTTTGCCCTGGAAAGCCAACGGCGGGCCTGCGAGGCCATCAACAGCGGCCGTTTCCAGGCCGAGATTGTGCCAGTGCCGATTCCTCAACGCAAGGGTAATCCTATTCTGGTGGACACCGACGAGCATCCGCGCATCAAGAAAACGGACGGTGGCTACGTGTTGGACACTAGCCTGGCTGAACTGGCCCGCCTGCGGCCGGTCTTCCGCCAGGGGGGTACGGTGACGGCCGGTAACGCCAGCGGCCTCAACGATGGGGCGGCGGCTCTGGTGCTGACGTCGGCGGACAGGGCGGAGGAGTTGGGTATCCGGCCGCTGGCGCGGTGGGTGGCTTCGGCGGCGGCCGGGGTAGACCCGCGCACGATGGGCCTCGGCCCTATACCGGCGACCCGCAAAGCCTTGCAACGGGCCGGGCTCAACCTGGTGGATATTGACCTGATCGAGTTGAACGAAGCCTTCGCTGTCCAATCGCTGGCGGTCATGCGTGAGTTGGGCTTCCGCCACGGGATTACGAACGTCAACGGCGGGGCGATTGCCCTGGGCCACCCGCTCGGCTGCTCTGGCGCGCGTTTGCTGGCCACGTTGATCTATGAGATGAGGCGGCGGGCGGCGGCCGGGGAGCGGATGCGTTATGGCCTGGCGACCTTGTGCGTGGGCGTCGGCCAGGGCGAGACGGCTATCATTGAACTACTGGATTAGAGAGAAGGCCCATATTTCAGGAGGAGGTGATCATCATGCGTATTCGAGAGATCGTCTTTCGCGACTTTCGCTCATTTCGAGGCGAAAAGCGCATCTCCTTTGTAGACCCACTGACGGATACGGTGCGGCCGATGACCGTTATTGCCGGCACGAATGGCTCCGGCAAAACTACAATCCTAGACTCAATAGAAGCTCTATTGAAACTCGTTATGGGCTCCGAGGAAAAACTGATCCATGAGGCGATGCAGAGTGGGCTAATCTGGCTAGAGTTGGAACTTTTCGCCCCTGACCGCCTCCATACCGCAAACGCTATACCGTCGGAATCGCAACACATCCTCGCGGGGCGGGGTGATCTGGTGTCAGCAAAGCTTCGTGAAAACGGCTTGACAATGGTGCTTGCTCGTTATTCTGGGTCAGTTAATGTGCCACTTGTAACCCCCTTTCTGGTGGAAGAACTTTACGATGCCGTTACGAAGATGTATGAGGATGAATCAAAATTATATGGGGGGTTGTTGTACCTACCATACGACCGGCAGATGGGTGTGGCAAAAGGGGGCCCTATCCAACAGCCGCCACCACCAAAGGGGCCAGCATCCTTATGGATAACTCGCCTGTCGCCGTCTGACTATTGGGAAGGTGGTCTTGAACAGTTTTGGGTATGGCAGAACTACCTTGATCTTGAGCGAGGTGAGCGACGCGCTAACTTGGGCCGTTTCGTCTCAACGGTAGAGAGGATCCTCGGTGAGGGTCGCCCCATCACTGTACGAGACGGCCGGGTGACTGTTCCTGTAGCCTGGAAACAAAACGGAAACACCCATCTGGTGAGGTTGGATCAGCTTCCCTCCGGTGAGCAGCAGGTTTTGTTGCTGTTTGGCGAACTGGCTCGTCGCCGCCGCCCCGGAGCAGTTATTGCTATTGATGAACCAGAGAAAAGCCTGCATCCTTCTCTACAAAGACTGGTCGTACACCAACTGCGCCGGATTGCCCAGGAATGGGATGCCCAAGTGATTTTGGCTACACACTCCCTGGAAATCCTGCGTTCTGTCCACGAGTCAGAGATCATCTTCCTGGATCAGTTGGCTGAACCAGAAGCAGAGAGGGTGGCAAGCTGATGGCCGCAACCCTTGATTGTGTAGAGCTTAGGAACCGTACCGGCCGGGGCGTCGCCATCCTGGTTGAAGGCGCGGAACGCGGCGACGCCTCGTTATACACCCACTGGTTTAGCGATCGGCCGGTTGCCTTTTTTGCTCAAGGCAGTTGGGGTCAGGTCATCCAGGCGGTTGGCGATTTGCGTCAGTTGTGCCCAGACGTGCCGATCTTTGGCATCATTGACCGCGACTTTGCCGATCAACAAGCTCTTGACGCTGATTTTGCCGTGAAGGGTATCCTACGGACGGCGCGTTACACGCTAGAGAACTACTTACTCGCCCCTGAATGTTGGAAGAATGTCTTTTCTCTCATATTTCTCCGCGATGCCCAAGTTCCCGACAATTGGGACGATCCCACCCAGATTCAGACCTACATTCTGCAAGCATTTCAAGCGTGCCTGCCACTGGCAGCTTATAATTGGGTTATCCAGTCATGCCGTGAGGAATATCCGGCCGAGTATGACCAATGGCCCATTGAGTATGCCAAGCATCCGGCCGAATTGGAGCGACAGGACTCGGCCGTCAAACTCCACAATTGGGGACAACAATGTGGCATTAGCGAGGACTTAGGCCAGTTGTATGAACTCAGATTGGCCGAATTACAGCAAGGCGATTTAGCAACCTGGCAGCAGCTCGTCTCCGGCAAATGCGTTCTGAGCGAGTTACAGAAACGCTTTCCAAGACGGATGGGGCGCGGTCAGTTTGACCTCGATCACTATCTCACCCTATATTTGGACAAATGTCCTGAACCACAGGCCGATCTGACGGCATTGATTCAACGCATCCTGGCACACGTTGGTGAGTTCACATCTCAACCGACTTCAGATGCTTCAAACCCGGTTAACTGAGGAAGCTACGATGCAGCGAGCGTTAGTAACAGGAGGGACGGGCTTCGTTGGAGCCAACCTGGTGGCCGGGTTGAATGAGCGGGGGATTACGGCGCGGGTGCTGCGCCGGCCGTCTTCCTCGCTCAAAGCCTTAGAGGGTCTGGAATATGAAACGGCCTTTGGCGACATCCTGGACGACCGGCGAGCGCTGGTTGAGGCGATGGCTGATTGCGATTGGGTTTTCCACGTGGCGGCCGTCGCCGATTATTGGCGGCAGGGGGCGGAGCGAGTCTACCGGGTCAACGTGGAGGGGACGAAGAATGTGCTGGCGGCGGCCCAAGCGGCCGGCGTCCCACGCTTCGTCTTTACCAGTTCCTTAGCCTCGCTGGGGCTGCCGGCGCCGGGCCATACCCTGGACGAATCGTGCCAGTTTAACCTGCGGCCGGAGCAGTTTCCGTATGGACACAGCAAGCACCTGGCCGAGATAGAGGTTCGGAAAGCGGTAGAGGCGGGGTTGGCGGCGGTCATTGTCAATCCCAGCGTCGTCATTGGCCCGCGTGACGTGAACCAGATTTCCGGCTCTTTTATCGTGGAAGCGGCTAACGGCCGGCTACGTTTCTACTCGCCTGGCGGGGTCAATTGGATTGCCGTCGGGGATGTAGTGGCTGGGCATATTGCGGCGGCCGAGCGCGGCCGGGTGGGTGAACGGTACATCCTGGGGGGGGAGAACTTGAGTTACCGGATGGCCATCTCGGCTATTTGTGAGGTAGTCGGGCAACGGCCACCCACCCTGTCCGTGCCGGATTGGATATTGCCGGCGGCGGCCGTAGGCGTGCGGGCGGCCCGGCTCCTCCTGGGTAATCGTGTCCCCCTGGACGCCAACCAGGTACAGATGGCCGGGGTGAACATCTATGCCAACCCGCAAAAGGCCATTCAGGAACTCAACCTGCCCCAGACCCCTTTCCGACTTGCTGTGCAACAGACGTATGAGTGGTACAATAAGAATGGGTACGTTGGTAAGTGATGAGTGATGAGTGAAGCAGATTCACTTTTCACTCTTCATACTTGGGAGGATTTATGACAGCGACAGCCATGCCATTACGCCAACCTGCCTCGTCTATGAGCGCAGGAAAGTGGATTCACAGTCAGAGGTGGGACCTCATTTTCATTAGTCTGAGTGTCGTCCTGGTGCCGGTACCGTATCTGACCTGGCTCTTGATGCGCGACGTGCTGCGGGTGGAATCAGACTTCGGCCGCCAGGCGGTCAATCTGCTCATCGCCGCTCTGGTCGGTGGGCCGCACATGTACGCCACCTTCACCCGCACGACTCTCGACGTGAACTTCCGCGAGAAGTACGCGGGTTTCGTGCGCTCTTCGATTATCATTCCCCTGGTGGTGGTGACGCTGGCTTTGACCAACCTGACTTTGCTCCTGACCATCTTCTTCTTTTGGGCTTCGATCCACGTCTTGCACCAGATTATCTTCGTGGTGGAGTCTTACAACCAGAAGGCGCGGGGGAGGGGCGTTAGAACCTCACTCAAGCCATTGTCCAGAGCGATTGATTACGCGGCCGTGCTGACCAGCCTGTACCCCATTGCCGCTTACCGGATCGCCATCAGCCAGGACTTCTCTATCGGCCCCAGTAATCTAAACGACGTGATCCCCGCCGTCTTTGAAGCGCCCTGGGTCTTCTACCTGGCGTCGCTGGCCTTTGGGGTGTCAATTGTGGCCTTCACGGTTAAGACCATTGTCGAATTTCGCCAGGGGACGGCCCACATCCCCAAGATCGTCTTCATTTACCTGACGGCCCTGGCCTCTTTTATCGTGCCATCGCTGGGCAACCTGGATACCGCTTTTCAGGGAATGAACGTCTGGCACTCTTTCCAATACCTGGCCTTGACCTGGTACATTAACCGTCTGCGGGAAGAACGTGGCGAACTCAAGCGGACGCCCTTGATTGAGCGCATTTCGCAGACCGGCCGCGCTCGCTGGTACTACGGCTTTAACCTGGCTCTGACGGGCGGGGCGGTGGTCATCATTGCCGTCGTCTTTGCCATTCTGCACTACGTGGTGGGCGGCCGGTGGAGCGAATTTAGTTTCGCTCTGGAAACGTCCTATTACATTGGCGTCCTATCCTTCCTGTGGATGCACTACTACCACGATCATTTCCTGTTTACCCAGACTGATTCGGTGGTCGCGTAGACCTGGATAGCTTCTTTTGCGGGGATTAGGGGATTGGGGGATTGGGAAGATAGGTTTTCGTGATATTTTTCACGATATTGCCTGAATTTTGATTTGTGTTATAGTGGTAGTGGCTCCCCCCCCATAGAGGTGCCCTGTAAGCGCCCGCTTACGGGGCATCTCGCTTTTTGGGCAGATTGTTCACCGCCGAGACGCGGGGAACGCGGAGTTTTTCTCTTTCTATTTGCTGAGTGCCTTGCGAATATCCTCCGTGTGCTGCCGTTCGTGCAGGCCAATGATCTTCATGATCTGCTCGATGCTCATTATGTTGAGACTGGCGTGCCGCCCCTCTTTAGCCCAATCCTCGTCTTGCAGTGTATCTACAAAGGCAAATAGCCGGCCGCGATTGGTTTCCATGTCCGCCAGTAGTTCGGCCGGGCTCTTCTCTTTCGCCTTTTCGACCGCGCGGGCATTGTAGCGGTTCAGGTCGAAATCCGGCCGCACCCCCTCTCCACCCAAGCGGATCATTTCACACAAGCGGATCATCCCGTGTTCCGCCTCCGCCAGATGGCGCAGCACGTCGGAGACGCGCCAATTCCCCTCCTCCGCGTAGACCATCCGCTCCCACTGAGCCTCGTCCAACCCTCCGACCACCGACAGCAACTGCTGGCGGGCGGCCGTCAACTTCTGTTTCGTAAATGCTTTCTTGTCGTCAGACATTGCCTACTATCCTCGTTCGATTGGATTCTCTATCCGTGAGACGTGAAACGTGATGCGTGAAGCTTTTTACGTTTCACGTTTCACGCTTCACGTCAAATCTCAGTCCCGTCTCATTCACATCCACCGTAACGGCCGCCTGTCCTTTGACCGCCTGGCGCAGCAGGAAATCGGCCAGGGGGTCGCGCAGATGGCGGCCGATAAGCCGACGCAACGGCCGCGCCCCATATTCGGGTCGGTCATTCTGGGCCAGCAGCCATTGGCGGGCGGCCGGTGTGACTGTCAGTTGGAGACCTTGCTGCCCGGCCAGCTTGAACTCCTTCTTGAGCAGCAGGTCGAGAATTTGCGCCAGTTGCTCTGGCGTCAGCTGGTGAAACAGAATCACGTCGTCCAGACGGTTCAGGAACTCCGGCCGGAAGAACTGGCGCACCTCGGCCAGCACCGCCTCCCGTTCCCGCTCGCCGATCACCGGTACGAGCATCTCGTAAGCCCCCAGGTTGCTGGTCATAATGATCACCGTCTCGCTGAAGGCCGCCGGCCGGCCCTGGCCGTCGGTCAGGCGACCTTCGTCCATCACCTGTAACAACACGTCGAAGACGCGCTGGTGGGCTTTCTCTACCTCGTCGAATAGGACCACCGTGTACGGCCGCTGGCGGACAAAGTTCGTCAACTGGCCGCCACTGGCTGAATCCACGTAGCCGGGCGGCGAACCAATCAAGCGGTTGACGCTGCCCTCACCCTGGTACTCGCTCATGTCCAGGGTGAGCATCGCTTCTTCTGTGCCAAAGAGGAATTCGGCCAGGGCCTTTGCCAATTCCGACTTGCCGACACCGCTGGGGCCGAGGAACAGGAAGGAGCCTATCGGCCGTTTGGGGTCGCGCAAGCCCACCCGCGCCGTCTTGACCGCCCGGCTGACGGCCATAATCGCTTCATCTTGACCGATGATGCGCTGGTGCAGGTACTCCACCATGTTGGCGTACTTGCTCTGCTCATCCTGGCTCAACTTAGCGATGGGGATTTTGGTCATCTGGCTGGCAGCAACCATGACGTCTTCACTATCCAGGTGGTTATCGGCGGGTACTTGGGGCAGGCTGGCCTGGTGCGCCTGCATATTGACCCGCACAATGGCGCAGGCGCGTTCGACCAACTGCACGGCCGCCGCCGGCAGGGCCACCGTTTTGATATACTGGCTGGCTAAGGTGGCGGCCGTCGCCAGGGCTTCCGGCAGCACGGTAACCTGGTACTCCTGCTCCAAACGCGGCCGGTGAAAGCCCAACATGGCAATCGTTTCGTCTCTGCTGGCAGCCGGCACGTCCAGGCGATTCGTGTGCTGTTGGATGAGCGGGTTTTGGCGCAGGAGTTCGTAGGCGGCCGGGGTGGTCGTGCCGATGACCACCACCTCATTGCCCAGGATGGCTTTTTGCACTTCGCGGCCGACCTGTTCGGGAAACGGGGCGCGCAGGCGGTCGGCAAAGAACCGCTCGATACCTGGGGCGAGCAAGACGCCGCCGGTGGCCCGGCGCAACCCGGCCCGCACGGCCGCCAGGGGGTTTTCCAATAAGGCCGCCTCGTTGATCTGCACCAGGGAACGGAGATTGCCCGGCCCTTTGCCTTCGGCCAGCAGTTGGGCCAGGCTGTAGGCCAGGGTGCGCTTGCCGGCTCCCTCTGGCCCGACCAGGATGACGTGGCGGCGTTGGGCCAGGGCCAGCAGACTCATCACTTCGCCCAGCAGCCCCTCGCGCTGATAGACCGGCTGGGCCTTCCCTTGTTGGGCCTCGTGGATGAAGTCGTGCAGGAGCGGCGTGCCCGCCTGCGTCACCTCGCCCAGCAGGGCGATGACGGCCGCCGACGTGACGCCCACCCGCTGCAACACCCCGTAGGTGGTCACGTTGGGTTGGGCCATGGCCGCCAAAGCGTGGCCGCTGCCCACCTTCAATTCCTCGCGGGCCTGGGCGATGGTCAACCCCTCGTCTATGACCACCAGCATTTCCTCGGTCAGCGGTACGTCCTTACCAAAGTCGTCGGTGAAGGCAAACTGGGCGTCGCGGCCGGGGGCGTGGCGGGCCATCGTCTCTACGCGGTTGGTCAGGTCGCGCAGGTCAAAGCCCCGCTGCTGGCTCAACTGCTGCAAGATCTGGCAGGCGGCCGACTCCTTCTCGTCCAGGAAGACGCGCAAC
>JBFMFT010000243.1:0-7978 GCA_040751925.1 Chloroflexota bacterium | reverse complement strand
GGCGAAGGCGGGCAGGGCGGGGAAGAAGAAGCGGCCCAGCGCCCCGGCCGGGCTGACCAACATATAACTGAAAACGACGCCAAAGAAAACCAGGACGTCGAGTAAGAGGAACAGGAGGGTGCTGACGGTGGACGGGGGACGACGGACAGACGGCAAATGGCGGCGACCCAATCCAAAATCCAAAATCCAAAATCCAAAATCGAGCAAGAGGCCCAGCCCACCCACGATGGTCAACCCGAACAGGCCCGTATAGATAGCCTGGGGTAAGGGTATCTGGCCGAAGCCAAATCGCCCCCACAAGCTCGACCAGAAGTAGGGGAGTTCGGAGATTGCCAGCCCCACACTGTCGGCCGGGTCACGCACCCCCCACAGTTCTGTCACCATTTGGAAGCCGGTCGGCTCGTCGTAGAGAAGTTGGTTGCGGACGAACCACCAGCCAGCCAGAGCGGCGGCTATCACGACTACCAGCGTGTTAGCCGAAAGCCAGGCCCGCCATTGCCGCTTCGGCCAGGCCACCCAGGTCATGGCTACTTCAATGGGCAGAATCACCGCCGCCAGGCTGAATTTGCTCAATAGGGCCAGACCCAGCAGTCCACCCAGCCAGACGCCCCAACGCGGCCGGATTCCCTGCGGATCGCGTAACAGATGCAGACAAGCCAGGGTCACGGCCGCCCCACTGAAAGCGGCCAGCACGTCGTTGTTGATCGCCCCGGCCAGGTAGAGGAACATGGGGTTAAAAGCGACGAAAGCGGTTGCCCCCAGGGCCAGGGCCGGCCGCTGCGGCCACAAGGCGCGCCCGGCCGCCCAGGTCAGCCAAACGACGCCAGCCCCTACCAAAACATTCATCGCCCGCAGCAAGTGGGCCGCCAACGCCTCGCCACGCCAGGGAAACTCCTCGTCCGGCCCGTGTAGGTATTGGTTCTTATTGTCGCGGCCGACTTCCCAATAACGATAGGCCCAAAAAGGATTGGCCGGCGGCTCGTAGCAGAGGTCGCGGCCGGTCTCTATCCAACCCGTCGCTACCGCGCCCAAAACGTAGAAAAGAGGGGCGTGATGGCTCTGCGAACGGCACTCCTCCTGCCCTTGCACGGGTAGCCGCCGGTAAAGGATCAGGTGGCGCACAAAGCGATAATGGCGCAACTCGTCCGTCGCTTCGTGCAACGGGTTGATAACACTATAAGCCAAGCCAAGCCCTATGAAAGCGACCAAAATGGCTGTAAGGGCCAGGTTTCGACGTATGTGTGGCAGGGTGTATCCGCTCATCTAGTCTCTGATTACGATTTCCAGGTGATCGCGGCCGTCCTCTGTTGGCACTCGTTCGCCAGTGAAGGGATCATAGAGGCCCAAGCCGACGATGGCGGCCCGGCCGGCCGCTGGCTCCGCCAAGTAGTGTCGCTGGCTGAACACGTCGCCCGGATACAAGGCGGCCGGGTCTACCCACAGGCCGTCGTCGCCAACCAAAAAGAGGCCGGCCGCGTCTAGCAGTTGGGCGAAGGCGTGCAGGCGTGGCCCGGCGTAGACACCCGGCGGTGGGGGACTGCTAATGAGCGGCGTAGGCGGCAAAGCCAACGGCCGTTCTACCCGCCAGGTCACGTCCAGATAGCCGCCGGCCAGATCATAAACAGCCGCCACCAGGCACAAACCATTCCGAAAGCAAACAGGCTCAGATGGCCGGTAACAGGTAGCCGGTGGCAAGTGGCAAGTGGCAGGGGGTACGGGGCAGGCAGATGATTCAGTGATGGTAGCCAGGTCATATTCACCAGGGACACTCGCCCCCGGTACGGCCGCGTGGCAATCGTCATAAGCCCCTTCTATATACGGATAGCCCGTAAAGCTGACCGCCGGCCGGCCAGACAGTTCTAACATCATCACCCGCTGAGGATTGAACCAGCGCGGCCGGACATCTGACCGCCGCGATTCAGCCAGGTCTACCTGAAAAGCCACCTTATCCCAGGGGCCGGCCAGCAGGCTACTCACGGCAAAATCGGTCAATTCCGGCCGCTCGTTCAAGTAGCCGGCCAGGTCGTGGATGGCCCCGCGGTAAAGGAAGCGCACCATCTCCACCTGCGGCCACTGGTTAAAATAGTCGGCTAGGTCACGCGCCCCAATCGAAACGACCAGGAGGACGGCCGCCAGGTAGAACGATTTTTTCGCCGCAGCGACGCCAAAAGCGCGAAGTCGCTGTCTGGATTCTCTCAGCGTTCTCTGCGCCTCGGCGGTGATTCGTTTCAAAAGAAAGAGGGGCAAGGCAGCCAGGATATAGGTAGCCGGTTGGGCGACAATGGTATGCCCCAGGCTGGCGGCCGGCACAGCCATAAAGCCAGGGGTAATACCGGCCAACCACCAGATAAGGAGGAAAGCAGAGGCAAGTGGCAGGTGGCAGGTGGCAGGTGTGGCGCAAGCCGGCGGTTTGCCAGCGCGCAAGCCAGCGGGTTGCGTTACACGACACGCAATACGCAACAAGGGTGATAGGGCGTACCAGCCGGCCGTCGCCACCCCGACCCAAAAGAAGGTGGCGCCAATTGGCCCAAAAACCGGCCGGTGCGGGATGTTGTAGAGCGCTTCTTCGTCCCCATCTTTATGGAACATACTCAAGGTACGGCGGGTGTAATCCGCCAGGCGACGAAAGTCACCCTGGCTGGCTTCTACCACAGGCGCGGCCAGTTCAGCCACGCGAGCCTCCGATTCAGGCTGCTGGCGCAAGGTGATGACCAATGGCAGAGCCAGCAAAGCCGCCACCCCAAACATCGCCAGCCAGCCAGCCCAGTGTTGCCGGAGGAGCGGCCGGTAGAATAGCCACAGGTAGCCGCCAAAAGCCAGGAGGATGAGCGGCACACCCCGCGAGGCAAAGTAGGTGTAGAAGCTAAGGCCCAGGAAGAGACCAGACAGAAGGTAATGGATAAGTGGTAAACGGCAATTGGTAAGCGGAGACTGCTTGATGCCGCGCCAGAAGAAGGAGAAGGTGGCGAGAACAAAGACGGGCAGGGCGACGTGGCGCAGACCAAAACGAGAGTACACGAGCGACCAGAAGCTAAAGGTCAATCCGGCCGCCGCGACCAACCCCACCTGGCGGCCGAACAGACGGCCGCCCAGGGTATAAGTGAGCGGCACCGCCAACGTGCCAAGAAACACCGACAGCCAGCGAATCCCCGGCACTCCTGGGCCAAATAGAGCCAGCATACCAGCGTTCAGGACGTGGTAAAGAGCCTCGTGGCCGGAAGCGTCGGGGTAATAAACAGCCCAATCGCCAGCCAGAACCTTCTGCGAAATGACCAGCGATTCAATCAACTCGTCGTCGCGCCAGCCAGGTGGAACGCTGTCCAGCCGCCACAGACGCACGGCCAGGGCCAGTAAGGTCAAGAGGAGGATTTTGGATTGGGCAATCACTAGCGGTTTTGCTCCAGGTCCTTGGTGGTGGCGTCAATCACGTAGGTATCAAATTGCTCGCCACCGAAGGCGGCCGGGGTAAAGCTCAACCACGACTGGCGGGCCAGCAGACGCACCCGCATATACAGAGGGGTGAGCGGTTCAATTCCCTCGCGGCTAAAGAACAGGCTTTCCACCTGGCGGTAAAGGGCCTCGCGCTCAACGTCCGATACGGTGGCCGCCGCCTGGCGGATGAGGTCGTCTACTTCCGAACATGGCCGGTTCGGCCGGTTCTCGCTATCTGTGCAGTGCAGAACGTCGCCTACCCAGTTGTTCTCGTCAGGATAGTAAGAGGCCCAGCCCAGGTCCCAGATGTCCGGCCGCATCGCCCCAGCCTGCCGCCGTGTGTTAGCCAGCAACGTGCCAAATTGAACTTGCTCAATGGTGATTTGCTCTTCGGTGCAAGCCAGTTCCTTGACCCACATCTCTCGCAACAGTTCGGCGTGGCGCAGAGCCAGGTCAGACGCGCTGACCAAATAAGTAATGGGGGGCAGCAGGCGGCAATCGCCGAAGCCGCTGGCCTGCATCTGCAACCGCGCATAATCTGGATCATAACCCACACCGATCTGCTCAACCGGCGGCGCGCCCAGGACGCCGGCCGGAGCGAAGTGGAGCATGGCAATCCCCTTTCCACCATAAATCTCCTCAATGAGTCGCGTGCGGTCTATGGCCGCACCAAAGGCCCGGCGCACCTCTGGCACGCGGAACGCTGGGCTATCCAGGTTGTAGGCCAGGTAAAAAACGACCTGTTCCGGTATCTGCACCACCTTTTGCGGGCTCCTGGACATCATTTCGCTTTCCATCTCGGCCGGTAGCGGGCTAGTATCTAGTTCCTTGTCTTCCCACAACTTAAAAGCGTCCAGCTCGTCTGCCAGGTGGAGAAGGTTCACCCGGTCTACGTTGCCGGTGAAGGGCAAGGGCCAATAGGGATTGCGCCGCAAAACCGTACGGGTTTCGGTGACCGCGTTCGCCGTCAGCCAGAATGGGCCGCTGGAGACCAGATTTTCGGCGGCCGTCCACTCCGCCCCAAATTGCTCCACGCGCTCGGCCGGTACCGGACGCAGGAGTGATAGAGTGGTGAGGGCCGGAAAGTAACCAGCCGGCTTGGTCAGGCTAATTTGCAACGTAAAGTCATCCAGGGCGCGCACCCCGATCTCGGCCAGGTCGGCCTCGGTCGTCTCGGCCAGCCGGCTCACCTCCTCACAGCCCTGAATGATGAAGAAGATGAACACCTCTGGCGCAGCGACGGCCGGATGGCAGACGCGCCGGATAGCGTACACCACATCGTGGGCCGTCACCAGGCGCACCGCCTGCAATCCACTTTCCGCCTCCCGGCGCACCCAGTAAACGTCGGAGCGTAAGTGGAAAATCCAGGTGCGGCCGTCCTCACTCACCTCCCAACTCTGGGCCAATTCCGGCTCCACCCGGTTTTGGCGATGGTTGTAATGGGTCAGGCCAACGAAGAGATTCTCAATCAGGGTTAGGTCATTGGCCTCAACAGCCAGTTGCGGGTCCAGGG
Source organism: Chloroflexota bacterium (assembly GCA_040751925.1). GTDB lineage: Bacteria > Chloroflexota > Anaerolineae > Promineifilales > Promineifilaceae > JBFMFT01. The sequence continues at coordinate 3,033 of JBFMFT010000243.1, read as the reverse complement.
TCGTTACGCCACCACTCAGACTAACGTCCAGTTCGATGGGATCGCCCGGGGCGGCCGTCGCCAGAGGGGTGACTGGGGCGGCCACGGTTTGGCGCACCAGGCGCGTCACCACCACCATTTGCCCTTCTACGGTAATTACCTCTTGAGTGACGACGGCCGGCGGCCGTTGCTGGCAGCCCAGGAGACCCCCCCCCACCAGGGAGGCAACCAATACAAAGACCCTTCTACAGAAACGCAGTTTTCCCATCTTCATTGATACTGTAGGGCAAACCGCTGGTTTGCCTACATTACATTATTCTTGTTGTGTAGTCGGTAAGTCTATGCTAGGATTACCGTCTGGGCAAAGAGTAATAGATTGGCAACAAGGTTGAAGGCGATGGGCGAGCGCATACTGATCGTTGACGACTCCCGCGACATTCGACATTTCCTGTCGGAGTATATCCTCAAGCCAAAGGGCTTCGAGGTCATTACGGCCACCAATGGGCTGGAAGGATTGGCCCTGGCTATTTCCAATCCGCCCCATTTAATGATCGTGGATATGCAGATGCCGCGCATGACCGGCCTGGAACTGTTGCAGCGGCTCAGTGATCGCGGTTTGGTCATACCAGCTATCATCACTACCGCCCACGGTTCGGAGGCCATTGCCGTCGAAGCCCTCCGGCTAGGCGTGCGCGATTACATGATCAAGCCATTTGAGGCCCAACAGATGGAGCAGGCCATTGAGCGGGCCTTGCGCGAAAGCCGGTTGGAGCAAGAGCGCAATCAACTGACCCAGCAATTGGTGACCAACAAGACCCAGTTGGAGCGGCGGCTGCAAGAATTAAACACTTTGTACAGCGTCGGTAAATCGGTGGCCGCTTCGCTCCAGTTGGAAGAGGTCTTGCGGCGGGTAGTAGAAGCGGCCGTCTTCCTGACCCAAGCCGAAGAGGGTTTCTTGCTGCTGGTGGACAAGCGCGAGGGCGAGCTATACGTGCGAGCCTCCAAGAACCTGGACGCCGCCGCCCAAGCCATGCGCCTGCGAGTGAAGGATTCGCTGGCGGGCAGGGTATTAGAGACGAAACGGCCGTTGGTGTTGGGCAGTGAAACACGCTGGCAGCAAATCAAAACGGCCTACTTGGTGCGTTCACTCGTCTACATCCCCCTACTATCCCAGGGTGAGGGAATCGGCGTGCTGACCGTCACCAACCGCACCCGCAACGCCGTTTTCAGCCAGCGCGATACCCGCCTGCTGGCGGCCCTGGCCGATTACGCCGCCTTAGCCATTGGCAACGCTAATATCTTCGGGGCTACTGACCGCGAGCGGAGTAAGTTAAACACCGTCCTCAGCCAATCGGACGCGCCCATCTTGCTCATCGAAGAGAACGGCCGGCTGGCGATGGTCAACGAAGCGGCCCGCCTGGCCCTGGGCTTGCCTGACCAGCCGATGGTCGGGCAACTGGCTGCCCAGGCCATTGCCAACGAGGAGTTGTTAGAATTTATCGGCCAGCCCGTTGGCCCGGCGCTCGGCCGCCACACCGAGATCAAGCTGCCCGACGGCCGCACCTTCGACGTGGATCTGAAGGTCATGGAGGGTATCGGCCGCTCTATCGTCATGCACGACGTGACCCACCTGAAGGAACTGGATCGCCTCAAGTCCGAGTTCGTGTCGGTCATCTCCCACGACATTCGCTCGCCACTAACAGCCATCCTGAGCTACGTGGAGTTGCTGGCGAACAGTGGGCCGCTCGACGAGACCCAAACCTCCTTTGTTGAGTCAATCCGCCATAGCGTCCGCGACATTACCGGCCTGATCACCAACTTGCTCGACCTGGGGCGGCTGGAAGCGGGGCTAGATGTGTCGTTCGTCCCCTGTTCGGTCGTCGAATTGCTGACGGAGATTCAGGACGAGGTTCGCCCCCTCATTACTAGAAAGCAACTCCACCTCACTTTCAACGTGGCTGCTGGGCTACCGATGGTATTGGGCGACCGCCAACGCCTGCGCCAATGTTTTGCCAATCTGGTCGGCAACGCCCTCAAGTTCACCCCAAAGGGCGGGCGAATTGGCGTCGTCGCCGGTGAGCAGGATGGGCAGGTCATTGTCGCCGTATCCGATACGGGGATTGGCATCGCCCCGGCCGACCAGCCCTACATCTTTGACAAGTTCTTCCGGGCGGCCGACGTGGTAGATAGTTACGAGGGATCGGGGTTGGGCCTCTCGCTGGTCAAGTCTATTGTTGATCGCCACCGGGGGCGCATCTGGGTCAGGAGCGAATTAGGGAAAGGATCAACTTTTACGGTGCTGTTGCCGGCCGCCGCAGACCAATAGATTATTGCCTTGCCGGAAGCCAGCCCGGCAAGAAGGCTCGATCCTGAATCAAGCGGAAGGAGGCTGTTTGGCTGTCGTAAAGCCACACGGCCGGTTCACTGTCACTACTGCTCAGGTTCAGGCGCATGAAGGCCAGGTAACGGCCGTCCGGCGACCAGGCCAGGGAACTATGGTTGATCAAAGGATCATCAGTCAGGGGTGTGGCCTGACCACCGCCCGCTTGAATGGTCCATAGCTGCCGGCCGCCTCCGCCGCCAGCGCGTGGCAAAGCTAAAAGGGCCCCATCCGGCCGCCAGGCCGGTCGCCCATCGTCGGCGGCCAACCCACTCGCCAGGTCTATCGTCTGCTGGCTGACCAAATCGGTGATAACCAGGTGGCTCACCAGCCCACTGCCCTCGTCTGTGTGTGGTTTGCCTTCTTCCTCCCCGGCGTGGGCGGCCGAATCGAAGGTTAGTTCCGTATAGGCTAACTGGTAGCCGGTGGGCGACCAGCCGCCCACGTCGTTGAGATTGGCCGGAATGAGAATTGGTTGGCCTCCCTGCCAATCGAGAATGACAACCAGGTGGGCATCTGGCTTGAAGTAGGCCAGATAACGGCCGTCGGCCGACCAACGCGGGTAACGGCTGGTGAGCGTCTCGAAACCGGCTTCAGCCAGCAGTTCGCGTGGGTGGGCCGGCCAGGTGCGGCCGTTGGCTGGGTCGAGCAGCCAAACTTCGGGGGGAGCGGCC
>JBFMFT010000242.1:0-7982 GCA_040751925.1 Chloroflexota bacterium | reverse complement strand
GAGCGCGCAGGCTAACCGGGTAGCGGTGCTGGACGGCCATCTCGCCAGCGTGTCGGTCAAGCTGGGGCGGCCGGCGACGGCCGCCGAAGCGAGTGCGGCTTTGGAAGCGTGGCGGCCACCGGCCGTCTGCGCCGAATTGCCCAGCAGCCCGGCCCGGCCGCTCATCTACCGCCCTGAACCTAACCGGCCGCAGCCCCGCCTGGATCGTGACGCCGGTAATGGCCTGGCCTGGACGGTGGGCAAGGTGCGCGAGTGCCCCGTCCTCGACCTGCGCTTTGTCTCCCTCACCCACAACACGCTGCGCGGGGCGGCCGGCGGCAACATCCTCAACGCCGAATTGCTGGTCGTCCAGGGGTATATCGGCCAGTAATTGCCCTCCATTTCCTTTTTTGGTATCTTTTATGGGTGTAACGAGAGGTGAAATCAATGATGACTACCGTAACCATGACGGAAATCTTGGATGATTTGCGGGCGGCCGACGAAATTACGCGACGCTTTGAGCGCCGCTATTGGCTGAGTTCAGCCGATTTTTATAGTCTTTACCAGCAAGGGCTGTTGGATGACGGTGAACACATTGAGGATTTTGCTTTGTGGGCTGGCTTCTATCAAGTCAAACTGGACCGGGAATCTGCCCTACAAATGCTTTCCCACGAACGTCTGAAGCGTTTGCGGGGCCAGTCGGACAAGGATTCAATCGCTATAGATCCACGTGAACCTGCGTTAGCTGTATAAACCTCGTTACGACCCACAGCCGCACCCTGAAAACCCGATCCTGGCCATCACTTTCCCACATCATTATCACGAGGAACCAGACATTAAACACAACCGGCGGCCGGCCCCAGGTATTAGTTTCGAGACCCCAAATCTACCAACCCTGATTGCCGACTGTATTGCCTTGAGCAAGGTATTATCAATCGAATAAGTTGGTCATCTTCACTGGTCAGGCGTGTTCGCTTCGTATCTGCTTCTTTGGCACCTACCGCGCCCATTACGTGCGTAACCAGGTCATGGTCGCCGGGTTGCGGGCGCAGGGGGTGGAGGTTTTGGAGTGCCACGCCACTCTCTGGCGGGGGGTCGAAGACCGCGTGCAGCAGGCCAGCGGCGGTTGGCTGCGTCCCCGCTTTTGGGCGCGGGTGGCGCGGGCCTACTGGCAACTGTGGCAGGCTCACCAGCGCACTCCCCCCTACGACGTGATGTTGGTCGGCTATCCCGGCCACTTTGACGTTTACCTGGCCCGCCTGCTGACGTGGTGGCGACGCCGGCCGCTGGCCCTGGATATTCTCATGTCCCTCCACCTCATCGCCGAGGAGCGGGGGCTGACCCAGAAAAGCCCCCTCACCGGCCGCCTCCTTTTCTGGCTAGAAAAGGGCGGATTGAAACTGCCGAACTTGCTCATCGCCGACACGCCCGAATACGAACAATACTACTGCGAGAAATACCACCTCTCGCCCACTCGCTTCCGGCGTGTGCCGTTGGGGGTGGATGACCGGATTTATTACCCCCGGCCGCACCTCCAACCCCCGGCCGGCCGTTTCCGCGTTCTCTATTACGGCACGTTTATCCCCCTGCATGGGGTGGAGGTGATTATCCGAGCGGCGGCCGAACTGCGCGACCATCCCCACGTGGAGTTTCACCTGTGCGGCGATGGGCCGGAGCGACCGGCGGCCGAAAGGCTGGCCCAGGAATTGGGCTTGACCAACGTCCACTTTCGCGGCTGGATTGACGAGGCGAAGCTGCCCGACGAGATTGCCCAGGCTCACGTCTGCCTGGGCGTCTTTGGCACGACTAAACAATCGCGCTGCACCATTCAGAACAAAATTTGGGAGGGGATGATGATGCAGCGGCCGGTCATCACCGGCGACTCGGAGACGGTGCGCCAGGAGTTGACCCATAAGCAGCACGTTTACCTGGTTGAGCGGGCCAGTCCGCAGGCGTTGGCGGCGGCCGTCCTGGAACTGGAAACGAATCCCGCTCTACGCCAGCAGTTGGCGATGGCCGGCTTTGAGCGGGCGCAGGCTAATACGATTGCCGCCACCGGCCGAGCCACCCAGGAGGCTCTGCGTAGTCTGGTACGAAATTAACGGCCGGCACTTGTAGGGCAAACTGAAAGTTTGCCCGCGCAAGCTGAAAGCGTGCGCTACAGTCGTCTCGTTGCCCACCTGTCCCGGCTATGATAAACTTTCGGCCGATGACACACGTTGCCGTCGTATCTCGCCCTCTGTTCCATGATTACCCTGGGGACTGGGATTCCCTTCTACCAAAATCCCCTAATCCCCTAATCCCCGCTTAAAATGAGGAACTATGCCCCTGATTTCTAATTCGATAAGAGCGATTGGTTTTGCCGTTATCCTGCTCATCTCCTTCGGCGTTTTTTTCCAACGGGCGTTCCAGTTGGTGGATTATATGCGCCTGGGCAAAGGGGATGACCGGCTCAAGCAGATTGGCGAGCGCATCAAGTCGGTGCTGGTCTACGTGGGTCTGCATAAGACCATGTTCCGCATCAGCTATTCCGGTATTCTGCACCTGTTCATCTTTTACGCTTTCGTCATCCTCTTTACGGTCATTCTGGCGACGCTGGGCGAGGGCTTCTTTGGCCCAACTTTCGAGCTACCACTCATCAGCCAGGTTCCCATCCTGGTCAACCTGTTGGCTTTGGCCCAGGACACAATTATTGTCCTGGCCCTGGTCGGCCTGGGGATGGCCTTCTACCAACGGCTATTCCGCCACCCGGAGCGGTTCAAGGGTTCCGATGAAAGCGACGCCTTTATTATCCTGGGTATGATTACCGGCGTGGTCATGACGACCCTGTTTGCCCTCAGCGCGCGCCAGGCGTTGGGGTGGAGCGACTTTCCGGTGTGGGCGGCCCCGGCCCGAACGTTCCTGGGCGGAGTCATCCTGGGCGCGGCCGGTGAAGGAACAACCAAAGTCATTTACGAGGTGGCCTGGTGGGGTCACGCCCTGGTCGTTTTCAGCTTTCTGCCCTATTTGTTACACAGTAAGCACATGCACGTCATTGTGGGTGTGCCGAACGTGTTGCTGCGCGACCTGACCCCGCGCGGCCGTCTCGAACCCCTCAACCTGGAAGATGAGAGCGTGCAGGTCTTCGGTGTGGGCGAGGTAACGGGCTTCTCCTGGAAGCACATCCTGGACTTCTACGCCTGTACCGAATGCGGCCGTTGCCAGGCCGTTTGCCCGGCGCACACGGCCGGGAAGCCTCTCAGCCCCAAGTTACTCATCATGGACTTGCGCGACCACCTGGACGCCGTCGGGCCTAACCTGTTGGCGATGGCCCAGGGCAATGGCAAGGGCAACGGGGCGGCGCACAAGGCCCTGGTGGGCGAGAGTATTCTGGACGATACGCTGTGGGCCTGCACCACCTGCGCCGCCTGCGTCCACGAGTGTCCCTTGTTCATCGAACACGTGGACGACATCGTGGATATGCGCCGCTACCTGACGCTGACCGAAGCCCGCATCCCCGATAGCCTGGGCCAGACGTTGAACCAAGTCGGCCGGACGGGTAATCCCTGGGGACAGCCGGCGGCTGACCGCCTGAAGTGGGCCGACGGCCTGAATGTGCCGGTGATGGCCAAGAAGAAGGAAGCGGAGGTCTTGTATTGGGTGGGCTGCGCCGGGGCTTATGACCCGAACGGACAGAAGACGAGCCGGGCGGTGGTGAAGATTCTACAGGCGGCCGGGGTGGATTTCGCCGTCTTGGGGCAGGAAGAACGGTGCAACTGTGAGTGGGCGCGGCGGGCCGGCGACGAATACACCTACCAGGAAGCCACCCGGCGGAACATTGACGTTTTCGGCCAGTATCAATTCAAGACTATCCTGACCCACTGCCCCCACTGCTTCAACACCCTGGCGAATGAGTATGGCGATTTTGGCGGCCATTACGAGGTGGTTCACCACAGCCAATATATCAGCCGCCTCATCGCCGAGGGGCGGATTACGCCAAAGCAGGCCCGTAACGAGACGATCACCTTCCATGACGCCTGCTACCTCGGCCGTTACAACGACATCTACGACGACCCCCGCCGGGCGATTACCGCCATTCCCGGCGTCAAATTGGCCGAAATCGAGCGCAGCCGTGACCGGGGGATGTGCTGTGGCGGCGGTGGGGCCAACGTCTGGTACGAGATTCACGGTGAGCGCGAGATCAACGAGGTGCGCCTGGATCAACTCATGGAAGCAAAACCACAGACGGTGGGCGCAGCCTGCCCTTATTGTCGGCTGATGCTCAATTCGGCCGTCGAGACCAAAGGCGTCGCCAACGTGGTAGCCGTGAAGGACATCGCCGAGTTGGTATCAGAATCGCTTTAGGCGTGAAACGTGAAATGTGAGGAGACTTCACGCGCCGCAGCGCACCACGATGAATGAAAATCAGCGTTCATCCGCGTCCATCCGCGTCATCCGCGTCCCATTTTCGAAGGAGCGGCCGCTAGATTCTTCAGACACCTTTTAACGACAGAACATTCTATGCGCGACCTTCGACGACTTTTCGCCATTCTCGTCATGACCAGCCTGGCTTGCAGCACACTAGGGCTGCTGCCATACCAGGCTACTTTCGACACCCTGGGTAAGTGGGCCAGTGGCAGTGACAGTGACGTGGAAGGGGACGCGGCCGGCGGCCGTTATGAACTCCTCGTCAAAGCCGAGACCGGCCTGTTCTGGTCTACGGCCGGCGAGCGTTTTGGCGACGGCGTCTACGAAGTGGAAGCGACTGCCCTGGAAGGCCCACTGGATAACGGCTTCGGCATGATGTTCCGCATGGACGAGGATAGTCAATCGTTCTATGAGTTCAAAGTCAGCAGCGATGGCTACGTTTACGTCGGCCGTTGCGCCGACGGCTGCGACGAAGCCGTACCACTCGTCCAGGATGGCTGGTTTACTTCGCCGGTGGTTGAGCAAGGGCTGAACGTGACCAACGTCTTGCGGGTCGAAGCCAATGGGCCGGAGTTGGTCTTTTTTGTCAATGATCAGGAGGTCGGCCGGGTCGCCGACGATACCTTAGACAAAGGGGACATCGGTATCCTGGTCGAATCCTTTGGCGTGGGTGGGGTGCGCGTAGCCTTCGACAACTTTACCGTCACACCATTGGAGTAAATTTTGGGCGGGGATTAGGGGATTAGGGGATTTTTACCTCAATCCCCTAATCCCCGCTTTTAAGGAACGTGGAATAGGTGGAAGAGATTATCGTTGAAAGAGAGAGGGAAATAGAAATAGAAAAAGAGAAGGTAGTCCTGGAGCCGCTGTGGGAGGAGGAGGAGGTATTGCGCGATTACCGGCTGGCTTACCAGAGCCGGCAGGCCAGTCTGATCGGCCGCCGCGAAGTCCTGAGCGGCAAGGCCAAGTTCGGCATCTTTGGCGATGGCAAGGAAGTGGCCCAGGTCGCGTTAGCTAAGGTCTTCCGCAAGGGCGACTTTCGTTCCGGCTATTACCGCGACCAGACGTTGATGTTTGCCCTGGGCATGGCCACGATTCAGGAGTTCTTTGCCCAACTCTACGCCCACCCAGACGTGCAGGCGGACCCGTTCTCGGCCGGCCGCCAGATGAACGCCCACTTCGCCACCCGTAGTCTCTACTCCGACGGCCGCTGGAAAAACCTGACCGAGATGTACAACTCGGCGGCCGATATGTCCCCCACCGGCTCCCAGATGCCGCGATTGGTCGGATTGGCTTACGCCTCGAAGCTATATAGGGAACTGGAGGAACTGAGGGAACTCCAGCAATTCTCCCACCAGGGCAACGAGATTGCCTTTGGCATGATTGGCAACGCCACCTGCGCCGAAGGGATGTTCTGGGAAGCGGTCAACGCGGTAGGAGTGCTGCAAGCCCCTATGCTCCTCTCGATATGGGATGATGGCTATGGCATCTCCGTCACCAACGAGTACCAGGTGACGAAAGAGTTGTCGGAACTGCTCAAGGGCTTCCAGCGCGAACCAGGTGGCTGCCGGGGCTACGAGATTTACCAGGTGCGGGCCTGGGATTACCCTGGCCTGGTGGAAACCTACCGGCTGGCCGAGGCCGTGACCCGCCGCGAACACGTCCCTTCGATTGTCCACGTGGTGGACGTGACCCAACCCCAGGGCCATTCCACGTCGGGCAGCCATGAACGGTACAAATCCAAAGAGCGGCTGGAATGGGAGGAGGAATTTGACGGGATTCGCCAGATGCGCCTGTGGATGATTGACCAGGGTTTGGCGACGGCCAAAGAATTGGACAGAGTGGAAAAGAGTGACCTGCAACTCGTCCAGGAGATTCAGGGGCGAGCCTGGCGGGCCTTCACCGCGCCCATCCTCCAGGAGCGGCAAGAATTGGCCGACATCCTGGAGGAAATTGAGACGACTTCGGCGCACGCGGCCGAACTGGCCCGCCTGCGCCAACGACTGATGGACATGCGGGAGGTGCTGCGAAAAGACCTCATGGTGGCTGTGCGCGACGCGCTCTTGATTCTCAAGGACGAACGGAATCCAGCCAAGCAGGTTCTCGTCCAGTGGAAGAACGAGCAGAACGCCCGCAACCAGGCGCGTTATAGCTCCCACCTGTATAGTCAGTCGGCCGAATCCGCCCTCCACGTGCCGGAGATCAAGCCGGTCTACACGGCCGATTCGCCAACGGTCAACGGTTTTGAGGTACTCAACGCCTGCTTCGACGCCGCCCTGGCCCGCGACCCACGCGTGATCGCCTTTGGCGAGGACCTCGGCCGTCTGGGCGACGTGAACCAGGGCTTTGCTGGTTTGCAGGCCAAACACGGTGAGCTAAGGGTGACGGACACCGGCATCCGCGAATGTACGATTATTGGGCAGGCGATTGGCATGGCCATGCGTGGTTTGCGGCCGATTGCCGAAATCCAATACCTCGACTACCTGCTCTACGCCCTGCAAATCATTTCCGACGACCTGGCGACCCTGCACTGGCGCACCCAGGGCGGCCAAAAAGCGCCGGTGATCATCCGCACCCGCGGCCACCGCCTGGAAGGTGTCTGGCACTCCGGCTCGGAGATGGCCGGCGTCCTCCACCTGGTAAGAGGAATCCACGTCTTAGTGCCACGCGACATGACCCGGGCGGCCGGCTTCTATAACACCCTCTTGCAAGCCGATGAACCGGGGTTGATCGTCGAAGTCTTGAACGGCTATCGCCTCAAGGAAAAGCTGCCGGCCAACGTCGGCCAAATGACCGTCCCCCTGGGCGTCCCCGAAATCCTGCGCGAAGGGGAAGACGTGACCATTGTCACCTACGGGGCCTGCTGCCGGGTGGCCCTGGACGCGGCCGAACTGTTACAAAAGGTGGACATCAGCGCGGAAGTGATTGACGTGCAATCCCTCCTACCCTTTGACCTCCACCAGCGCATCGTCGAATCGCTCCAGAAAACCAGCCGTATCGTCTTTCTGGACGAGGACGTGCCAGGCGGCGCGACGGCTTACATGATGCAGGAAGTCATCGAAAAGCAGGGCGGCTTCCACTGGCTAGACTCGGAGCCGCGCACGCTGGCGGGTAAGGCCCACCGGCCGGCCTACGGCTCAGACGGCAACTATTGGTCAAAGCCCAACGTGGAAGAGGTTTTCGAGACCGTCTACGAGCTCATGCACGAAGCCGACCCCCGTCATTATCCATTGTTCTATCGCTAAAGAAGATCGGCGGGGATAGGGGATTAGAGGATTCTTTTCTAAACCAATCCCCTAATCCCCTAATCCCCGCGATAGGAGCTTGTATGGCAACGAAGGTTGTGATGCCCCTTTTGGGGGAGAGTGTGATTGAAGGCACGGTCTCACGCTGGTTGAAGCAAGAAGGGGAGCGGGTCGAACTATACGAACCCATCCTGGAAATCGAAACCGATAAAGTAACCACAGAAGCTGTCGCCGAGGTGGCCGGCGTCCTATTGAAAATCAACGTCCCGGCCGGAGAGACCGCCCCGGTCGGCGCGGTGCTGGCCTACATTGGGCAGCCCGGCGAGCGGCTTGAGGATGGCGCGCCGGCCG
>JBFMFT010000241.1:0-7999 GCA_040751925.1 Chloroflexota bacterium | reverse complement strand
CCGCCCCCCCCCGCCTCCAGACGCGACAAATTCAACACCGCGCTGACCAATTGCTCCAGCCGGGCCACCTGCTGTTCCAACGTCTGCAGATAGGAAGCCTGTTTTTCCGGCTTGCCCTGTTTCAGCAGACTCAGGTACAGGCCCAAATTGGTAATCGGCGTTCGCAGCTCGTGGGACACGTCGGCCATGAAGCGGGTCTTCAACCGGTCTAGTTCTTGCAACTGTTCATTGGCCCGGCTGAGTTCCCGTGTCCGTTGCTCCACCCTCTGCTCCAGCGTTTCCAACACCTGCGCCCGGTGGAGGGCCAGGGCAATCTGGCTAGCCGCCTGTTCGCCGCGGGCGATTTCCTCGGCCGTAAAGTGACGAGGCTGGTCAAAAGCCAGCAAGGCCGCCCCTATCTTCTGTGCGCCAGCCAGGAAGGGCAGAGCCAGTAAGGAGTGCGTGGGAAACAAGGCCACCACCCGCTGATTCACATAGGGTGAATGGAACACATCTTCCGCCGCCAGCGCGCGCCCATTCTGGAGAACCGCTTCCGTCATCGTGACCTCCCCTGGCTCGGTATGCAGCAAGGGGTATATCTCGGCAAACTGGCCCGAGGCGGCCGCCGGAATCACCTTGCGCCGCCCCTCGTCCCAGAGCGTGATGTAACAGCCATCCGCGTTCAGTAACTGGCCCATCCGGTCAGCCAGAGTTTGCAGCACCGTTCGCAGGTCGCGGGCGACGGCCGCCTCGTAAATCATCTTGTTGACCAGGGTGGCGTAGCGTGCCTGGCGTTGGCTTTCCTGAAAGAGTTGGGCATTCTGAATCGCCACCGCCGCCTGGTTAGCAAAGCCCTGGGCCAACGCCGCCGCCGCCTGACCAAAAGCGCCCACCGTTCGACTATCCAGGGTGAGGCAGCCGATAACCTGCCCACGGGCAATCAGGGGCACCCCCATCCAGCCCCGGATATACTCAAACCCCTCCCACCGCTCAAAGCGATCATCCAGGTAAACGTCTGGCACGAAATGAGCCTGCTGGGTTTGGTATAAAGTCTCAAAATGAGGGCTGGCCGCCGGAAAGATAGCTCCCTCGATACGCGCCGGGTCCGGGAAACCCCGCCCGGCCACCACCCGCAGACCATCCCCTTCCAGGAGCATCACCGAGGCGCTGTCATAAGGCACTACTTTCGCCAGGTGGCCCAAAATGCTGTTCAACACCTGGTCGAGATCGAGGGTAGAAGTGAGAGCGGCCGTCACTTCCCGCAGCGTTTCCGTGGCCTGGCGTTGGCGGCGTTCGGCGGCAAAGAGCCGCGCATTTTGCAGGGTATTGGCCGCCTGCTCGGCCAGTAGGTCCAGCAACCACAGTTCGTCCTGGTCGAAGTGGCGCGGCCGCTCAAAGGCCACGTTCATCACCCCCTGCACCTGCCCTTCTAGCAGGATGGGCAAGCCCACGATAGCCCCCCCCCAACGGTAGTTCTCAAAAAGCGAATGGTGATCAACGTCTGGTACGACCATGCGCTGCCCACTGCGGGCCACCTGGTAGGTCAGGCCGTCTTCACGGGGCAAGGCATACGGTTCACCCCGCCGGCCGTCGCTCCACAAGGCTGCGGCGAAGGTCAGGCGCGACCCGTCATAAAGAAAAATGTGCGCCCCATAGGCCGCCAACAGCTTCAAGGCGTAGGCCAGGATAGATTCCAGAACCCGCTCCAGTTCCAGGCTGGAAGTCAAGTGCAGGCTGGCCTGGGCCACTTCCAGAATCTCCTGCCGCCAACGCCGCTCGATGATTCTAGGCCACTGACGCCACCGCTTCGGGTGAGTCTGTGTCAGGCCCAGGCCTCTGGTTCGCTTCTCACTCATAACCAATCCACAAAATCCATAACAACCTAAAGAAACTCGGTTTCTTCGTCCAGAGTACGGCTTCACTTTCAGCCAGAAACCGAGTTTCTAAAACTTTAGTTCCCCCCAGTTCCTTCAGTTCCCTCTGCCTGGCCAGCCAAAGGCAACCAGACCCGAAAGGTCGAACCCTCACCCGGCTGGCTTTGCACGTCAATCGCCCCACCATGCAGGTTGACAATCTCCTTGACGATAGCCAACCCCAGCCCCGTGCCGGGGATGTTAGACTGGCTGACCCGCCGGCCGCGATAGAAACGGTCGAACAGGCGCGGCCGGTCTTCCGGTTCGATCCCCAGGCCACTATCAGCCACTTCCAAACAAGCCATCCCCCGCTCGCTATCCAGGAAAGTCCGCAGCCGCACGGCGCCATGGGCCTTGTTGTAATGGATAGCGTTGGTGATCAGATTGGTCACCACCTGGGACACCTGGTTGCCTTCGGCCTGTATCAAGGGTAAAGCCATATCCGGTGCAAAGGTCAGTTGCAGACCAGCTTCCTCCGCGCTGACCTGGAAAGCGGCGACGGCCGTCCGGGTGATGGCGTTCAGGTCTTCGGCGGCAAAAGACGACGACGCTTTACCCATATCCAGGCGGGAAAGGTTCAGGACGTGTTCGATTAGCGTGACCAGTCGCTCCGTTTCGGTCCGCAGGGTGGCGAGGTAACGGCCGCGCTTTTCCGGCTTGCCCCGCTCCAGCAAGTCCAGGTAGAGCCACAGGTTAGCCGCCGGTGTCCGCAACTCGTGGGATACGTCGGAGACAAACTTACTCTTCAAGCGATCCAACTCCTGTAATTGCTCATTAGCCTCCGCCAACTCCCGCGTCCGTTCCATCACCCGTTGCTCCAGCGTTTCCATCACCAACGCCCGGTGTAGGGCAGTGCCGGCCATTTCGGCGATAGCAGTCACCAGCCGGACTTCTTCAGCCTGGATGCTCCGCTGCTCGGCCAGGCCGATGTGCAGGACGCCAATGACTCGCTCCTGGCTTCGCAGGGGCAGAGAGATATTGCTGTGCAAATGGCTCAGAGACTCGGCCGCCTGCGGCGGCACGTACACAAAGGGATCGCGCAGAAGGTCTTGGGTGACGTGAAGTTGGCCGCTGGTAGCCACGTGTCCGGTAATGCCCTGACCCGCTAGGTGGCGCGGCGGCAGGGGCAATCCCGGCGGATGAACACCGCGCAGAACCAGGTCGTGGCTGGTGTTCTCGACCAGATAGACAGAGGCCATGACGCCGCCGACGATGGCCGCCGCTTCTGGTAAGAGGGTCGCCAGCATGGCCTCAACCGATTCGGCCGCCCGCAAAGCGGAGGAGATTCTAACCAGCACCGCCAGCTCGGCCGCCCGCCGGCGCGTTTCCTCAAACAACCGAACGTTCTCCACGGCTATCGCCAACTGATCCGCCACCGTAGCCAGCAGAGCCGTCTGACTATCATCAAAGGCGTTTAGCTGATTCGCATCTACGTTGAGAATACCGATCACTCGGTCACCGGCTTTCAACGGCAACACCAGTTCCGCCAGAATGTCCGTGCCGTTCAGTTGGTAGAAATCAAAGTCTTGCCGGGTGTCATTGACCAGTACCCTCTCCCCACTTTGAGCAGCCCGGCCCATCAGGCCCTGACCAACCGCCTGACGGTACTCGCCCGGCCGCACCAGGCTGGCGTAAGCCCCAGCCACCCCTTGCAGTATCAACTGACTGGTGGACAGGTCGGTCGTAAAAACCGCCACGTTATAGTAACCCAGGACTGACCACAGACGCTCGGCCACGCGGCCGCACAGTTCCCGTACTTCCAGAACACCCGTCATGTCTCCGGCCAGACTATTCAGGATGGCCAGGCGGCGCGCCCCCCGCCGGGTTTCCTCGAACAATCTGGAATTCTCCAGGGCCACGGCCACCTGGGCGGCCAGCGATTGCAGAAAGCGGCGGTGATCCTCATTGAAAGCGTACGGCTGGAAAGACTGGACGACGATAGCCCCGGTCAATTGATCACGAATGAGCAGAGGCACACCCAGCCAGGAGCGGGCGGCCCGCGTCAGGTGGCGGGCCTTGCCGGCCAGCGGGTCCACTTCCAGGTCGTTAATCAACAGGCTTTGTTGCGTCTGCATCATCCAGCCAGTCAACCCGCCGCCGGACAAGGAGAAGTGGGCGCCCATAACCTCGCGGATGGGTTGACCTTCCTCCATCACCAAAGCGGCCCGCATGGCCGCGGCCGTCGCGTCGTACAGAAAGATGGCGAAAGTATCTGGGGCAATCAGTTGTTGCACCTGCTCGTAAAGTCGCTGCAACAGCTTATCTTCCTCCAGTTCACGGGTGATGACCAGGCTGGTTTCGTATAGGCCGGCCAGTTCACAGGCGCGGCGACTTTCGGTAGCCTCCACCCGCAATTTCTCCAGGCTGACGGCGACCTGACTGGCAATGGTAGTCAGCAGCCGTTCGTCGGCCTGGCTAAAGCCGTTGAGACGGAATCGCTCGGCGTTGATAACCCCCATCACCCGCTCGCCGATCTTGAGCGGCACACACAATTCCGATCGGGTGCGTGGCTCAAAGGCAAAGTAGCCTGGTTCACGAGCCACGTCGGCGATCAGCCGCGCCCGGCCGCTCGCGACAACCTCCCCCACAATCCCCACCCCCAGGGGGACAGTTAGCTGCTGCGAGGTGTCTATCCCCTTATAGGATGAATGGACGCGCAGCAACCCGGCCGCCTCATCCAGCAACAAAAAGCCAAAATTGTCAGGATAGAGTGTTTCGCCGATGACCTGGACGACCCGTTCCAGCAGCCCATTCTCGTCTGCGGCTTCCAGCCCGGCCGTGGCTACCGCGTGCAGCACCCCCAACTCCTTCACCTGGTGGCGGGCTGTTTCGAACAAGCGCGCCCGCTCGATGGCCACGGCCAGTTGGCGGCCGATGGTCATCAGCAACTCCTCTTCGTCGGCGGTAAAGGAACGAGGCGGCTGGCTATAGAGGGTCAACGTACCCAGAGTATGTACCCGCCCCTGGATGGGAATAGACAAGACGCTTTGGTAACTACTTTTACCGGGGGTGGCCGTGTGCGGGTCACGGACGACGACCGGCTGGACACCCTGATAAGCGGGCCGGCCGCTGCTGAGAGCCTGGTTCGGCGCACTATCCTGGGGGGATGGGGGAGACTCCGGATCTTCGGCCGCCCAGGTCAGTTCCAGCCCCTTTTGCGCGGCCAGGCGCAGGCGGCCGTCCTCATCCAACAAGTGACATTCTATGCCACTGACCCCGAACAAAGAGACCATCTGGGTCAGGGCGACCTGGAGAATGGCTGGCAAATCGAGCGATTCATTGATAGTGGCGATGACGGTGTTCAGAACGTCTAACTCAGCCGCCCGGCGGCCGAGAGCCGTAGCCGACCGGCTCCGTTCACTGGCTAACGTCTGCTCCATCAACTTACGCTCGCTCACGTCGTGGAGGATGATGACGTAGCCCACCAGCCGCCCATCCCGGTAAAGGGAGGAGCGGCGCACCTCCAGGGCGTAACGGGGGCGGCCGTTGCCCACCGCCACGTCGGTAATGAAACGATCTTCCTCGTCGTCCCTCTGAACAATAGACGGCCACTGGCTCCAGACCTGCTCAATAGGCTGCCCAATGGCCCTGGAGACGGTCAGGCCCAGCATCCGTTGGGCGGTTGGATTCAAGTCCACCACCCGCCGGTAAGTGTCCAACACCACCACCCCATCCTTCAGATTCTCGATGACCGCGCTGCGGGCCACTGGCACAACGTCTAACAGGCGGAAGCCAAAGATGCCCAGTCCAATGACCAGGCCGCTCACGCCAAAGGCGAAGGGGGATAAATCCAGGTAAGGAAAGGGGTTTGGGCCAACCAGGTAAAGAACGTTGCCCAACCAGGGGGCGAAAGCGGCCGTCAGCAGGGCGGCCGCCTGGCGGCGGTAGAGGGGTGGCTTACGAACCAGGCTCCAAATGATTAAATAGGTACCGACGATGACCGCCGTGTACGAAAAGGCCACGTGCAGCCAGAAGGCCGGCCCGTGACCATAGTCCAGCGTGGTGAAAGTGGGCGTCCTGACCAGCCGCAGGCTGCTCCATATCAGGTGGTGTGAGCCATTGGTAATGACCAAGAGCTGGATAACGAGCGGCTCGATCAGGGCCAGGAGAATGTTGCGGCGCGTGAGAAGTCGCCCCAAACCAGCGTAATCCAGAGCAAAAGCCGCCCAGGCCAAAGGTGTGCCGGAAATGCCCACGTAGGTGAACTTGGCCCAAAAGAGCCTGGTCGCCAGGTTCACGCTTCCCAACTCGAAGGCGTAGCCGATGGCCCAACTGCCGGCCGCCAACACCAGCACGACGAACGGCGCGGCCCCGGCCGCCGGCCGCCGCTGCCAGACGACGACAGCCAGGCCCAGGGTAATCCCCGTTACCACGAGCAAGGCCAGCACGTAAGGAATGTTCATGTCCAGCCGATTCTAGGCAGCCTGACACCACTACACAATAGGAATAATGCCCGTCCATCAATTATAGAGTTGTTAGCAGGAAATGGGAAATGAGAATGGGTGATTGGTAAATGGTAATTGGCTATAGCCAATTACCATTTACCAATTCCTTGACCTGGTCTACAGGTACGACCTTGCGCTCCGGCCGGTCGCGTCGCTTGACTTCCACCCCCCCCTCAGCCAGCCCACGCGCCCCCACGGCCACCCGCCAGGGGATACCAATGAGGTCGGCGTCCTTGAACTTGACCCCAGGGCTGGTGTCGCGGTCGTCGTAAAGGACTTCCAGCCCGGCCGCCCGCAGGTCCTCATAAAGCCGGTCAGCTACCTGGCGCGGTTCATCCCCCTTGCCCACGTGCATCAGGTGGAGTTGGTAGGGGGCGACGGCCGCCGGCCAGACGATACCATTCTCGTCGTGGTGAAGCTCCACGATAATCGCCATCAGCCGATCCAGGCCAATGCCGTAAGAACCCATGTAAATCAGTTGCGGCCGGCCGTTCTCGTCCAGGTAGGTAGCGTTGGTCATGGCGCTGTAGCGCGTGCCTAGCTTGAAGCAGTGACCCGCCTCGATGCCCCGCCGCGCCTCGATGCGGCCGCCGCAGCGCGGGCATGGGTGGCCCGTATCTGCCTGGGCGACGTCGGCCAACAGGCTAACCGAGAAGTCGCGGGGATAGTTGGCCCCGGTGAAGTGATAGCCTTCTTCATTGGCCCCCACCACAAAGTCACCACCCGCTTCAATAGAGAGGTCGGCGATGACCCAAACGCCCGGCTGGTTCAATCCCCTGGCCACGGGCAGGCCGACGGCCGAAGCGTAGCCCGGCATCGCTCCCACCGCGCTGATTTCCGCGTCGGCAGCCGGCCGCAGCGTGCCGCCACCCAGGGCGTTGGTGAGCTTGACCTCGTTCACTTCCAAGTCGCCGCGCACCAGGCCAAAGACCAGCCGCCCTTCTTTTTCGGCTTTGCCATTGGGCGTGAACCAATAGAAGACGGCCTTGATGGTCTGGCTGGTCGGCACACCGAGGTAAGCAGCTACCTCGGCAATGGTCTGGCAGTTGGGGGTGGCGACTTTGGTCAAGGCGGCCGGGCTGTCTGGCTTCACTCCTTCGCGGACAAATTCGGCCGCTTCCACGTTGGCCGCGTAATCACAATTCGTGCAGCGAATGAAAGTATCCTCGCCCTGGGGGTGAGGCACAATGAACTCCTGCGACGTTTTGCCGCCCATCGCCCCCACGTCGGCGTTGATAGCCAGCGCGGCCACCTCACAGCGGCGGAAGATGTTGTGATAAGCCTGCACCATCGAAGGATAAAACTCATCCAGAGCCGCCTCGCTGGTATCCAGGCTATAGGCGTCCTTCATCACAAATTCACGCAGCCGCAGGAGGCCGCCGCGCGGCCGTGGCTCGTCGCGGAACTTGCGGCTGATATGATAAACCACTCTAGGCAGGTCGCGGTAGCTTTCCACCTCCCGCAGCATCAGGTCTGTTACCACTTCTTCGTGGGTGGCGGAGAGGGCGTAATCGCGGCCGTTGTGATCCTTGAGCTTCATCAATACCTCATTCCAGATCATCCAACGGCCGGTCACCTGCCAGATGGCCGCCGGGTGCAGGTTAGGCATCCACATTTCCTGGCCGCCAATAGCGTCCATTTCTTCGGCCATGATCCGCCAGA
>JBFMFT010000240.1:0-8009 GCA_040751925.1 Chloroflexota bacterium | reverse complement strand
CACGTAGAGCCCGTAGTTCATCGGCGTCGGGTGGGTAGCGGTAAGGGCTGATCCCCTGGGCTTGCACCCGGCCGTCCCACACGTAGCGGTACATATCGTCGGAGAGGGTCGGCCGGGTGAACAACAGCCACACCTGCATCCCCACCGCCAGGGCAAAGACAGCCAGGACGGCTCTCCCGGAAAAACTCTCTAGTCGCAGGGCCAGGACGGTAGTCACGCTATACAAGAAGAAGGCGGCGAAGAAGGTCACCTCAAACTCAACCGTATGCCGCCGCAAGTCCCCCAGCCGCCAGGCGTAGACGTAGGGAAGGATCAGCCCCACCCCCACAACCCATAGCCAGCGCGTCACGTTACAGTAACGAGTGATGAGTGATGAGTAACTCATTACTCATCACTCGTCACTCAAACCGCTTCAGGTCAAACGGGCCAGGAGACCGGCTATCTTATTGCCCCCGGCCGCTGCCTTCTGCCAGCGCGGCCGGAGCAGGGCATCCAAGCCCAACACCCGCCCCGGCGCGAAGGCCAGGTTGACCAGAGCCAGCACGACCATCAGGTTATAGCCCCACTCCCACTCCAGCGGGTTGCGGATACCGGCCAGGCCAATCATCAACTGGGCTGACATACCCAGGGCTACCAATCCCCCCAGCCGGCTAAACAGGCCAAAGAACAGGCTGACGAAAATAAAGGATTCCGACAGGAAAATGACCCAGCCAAACCACTGGATATTGGGCTGGACGACGCTCTGGATAAACGAGCCATTCAGCCGGGCCAGCCAGCCCAGGTCAATGGCAATCTTGCCATCGCCAGGGGTATCGGCTACGAAGAAGGGGCGTGGGCCGGTGGACCACACCTGTTCTACACCAGCCCAGTCACACAGGCCACTGGTGCGCTGCAACTGGGCGCGGCCGTTCGCCTCGACCGTGCCAGTGGTGAAGGCAAAATCGGCCGGACAGCCAAAAGTCGGCGGCAGCTTCCACCATAATTGGGTGAAAAAGAGATAACCCAGGGCAATCCGCGCTACGAATAGAGCCAATTGCCGAAAACGTCGTTCCCAATTTGAGATTGTCTCCTCTTTGTTACTCATCCTTCCCTCTGGGTTTGGTAATTGGTAACTGATTACCAATTACCAATTACCAATCACCAACTACCACGCAGCCGCGCCGCGTGCAGCACGGTAATCACCGTCATACTATCGCGGATTTCACTATCCATAACCATCTGCAAAACCTGGTCAAACGGGAAAATTGCCACCTCCAGAAACTCCGTCTCATCGGGAATGGCTTCGACTTTGGTCAGCCCCCGGCCGACGTACAGGTGGCCTGTCTCGCGCATGATGGACTTGCTGGTGAAGTAAGTGGATACGTGTTGCAATTCACGGGCGTCGTAACCCACTTCTTCCCGCAGTTCGCGCCGGGCCGCTTCCTCTAGCGTCTCGCCTGGCTTGACACCACCGGTGGGCATCTCCCAACGGTGGTTTTCGCCAAAGACGTAACGGTACTGGCGTACCAATACCACGTGGTCATCGTCCACAAAGGGTAAGACACCCACACAGTCATTGCACTGGATGACACCGTAAATCGTGGTGCGGCCGTCAGGCATTTCGGCCACGTCCTCTCGTACGGTCGTCCAGGGGTTCTGGTAGACCAGGCGGGTAGAGAGGGTTTTCCAGGGTAGGGGGGGCATGGTCAGTAAGCAGTAAGCAGTAAACAGTAAGCAGTAAGCTATGGCCGTCGGCCGTCAGTGGTCGGCCGTCGTTTGGCCGGCGGCCGACCAGACGATCAGGCTCGTTTCCGTCCGTCGAACGCCCACGGCGTTCCCAATGCCATTGGTCACTCAGTCACCCAGGGCTTGCAGGTCTGGGCTTTCCACCAGGGCGATCAAGTCCCAACGGCCGGTCACGCCGTAGACGTGGCGGATGATGGAGTTGTCCAGTTGCAGTCCGGGTAACTCGCCCATCAGTTCCATCACGCGACTGGGTTCGGCCTCGATAAAGACCAGCGCTTGAATCATACACAACCTCCTTATGGGACAAACTGCCAGTTTGTCCGCAAGTAGAACAAACTGGCAGTTTGTTCTACAGTAACGGCCTCACCCGGAGGCCCGTTGTGCTACCCTCAGGTAAAAGTCATTAGCGGCACGCCACCGGCCGCCAGCGTCGCCACGTGCTGCTGAATGGCTGTCACTGCGTCAGCCAGGGGAAACAGATGGCGGCTGATCTGCATATCACTGTCGGTGGACAGGGGATGCCAGAAAATGCCGTCCACACTGGCCGTCACTTCGGGTACAAGGTTACTCATCGCCAGTTCCAAACCCTCTTTGGCGTAGCCCCGGCGGGCCAACGGCCGGACGAAGTGATCCTCGTCAGGAATCCCCAGGGCGCGGTGGAAGGCGCACACTTCGTCCAGGTAAGGGGAGTTGGCCGGGGTCTCGGTGGTACTCAGGCGCACCCGGAAGCCCCGCTCCTGTAACCGTTGGATACCGGCTACCGTCTTCTCCCACGTACCCCGTCCCCGGTAGGCGTCATGGTGTTCCGGCCGGCCTCCATCCAGGCTCACCTGGACGGTTAGATGGGGATTGGCGACGGCCGCCAGGCTGTCTAGTCGTTGCCCTTGTAGGAGCATGGCATTGGTCAAGACCGAAGTCTTGATCCGCGCCGAGGCATAAGCCAGCATCTCGTAGATGTCCTTGAGAATGAACGGCTCGCCGCCGGTGAAGAAAAGTTCCTGGAAACCCAGGGCCACCGCCTCGTCCACCAGCCGGGTGACGTTCGGCAAGCCCAGGGCGCGGCGTGGCGCATTAGGGCTGGACATGGCAACGCAATAGGAGCAGCGCAGGTTGCAGTCGTAGTTGGTGTATATCCACAGCTTCCAGGGGAAGGCGGGTTGGCAATCGTTAGCGGTTGTCACAACGTCTCACACAAAGATACCAGGGCGCAATGGTTCTTTCTTAGCGTCTTTGCGTCTTGGCGTGCCATTCTTCTACAAACTCCAATAGACGCCGCAACTGGCGCAGGCTTTGTGCGGGCGGCCGCTAAAGAAGATGGTGCGAAAGTGTTGGTACAGGTAGTCATTCCAGAGTTCGCGAAACGGCCGCTCGAACAGGTTGCCCAGGATCAGGCTTTCGTAGTCGTTAGTGGCGAAGGGCGAAATGCAGCAGGGTAGGCAATTGCCATTGGCTGTAATATAAGCCGTCGTCCAGGGACGCATACAGGCTTGCCAGGGATGCAGTTCCTCCGGTCGGGCGGCGGCCAGGCTATGGCGTGGGTCGCGCGCCCCCGACGCCCGAAAAGCAACGCCCAGGGTCGCGCTCAACTGCTCACATTCGGCAATGATGGTCTCCTGGTACTCACTGTCCTTGCCAAAAATAGCGTACTCCTGGCGGGCCATCCCATAGGCCTGGTCGGGTTCCTGGCCGAAGAAGGTCATCCGCTGGAGGTAGACTTCGGGTACGCCCAAGCCGGCCGCCAGCCGCACCAGGTCCGGCAATTCCGACAGATTCTCTTTGGTCGCCACGCACCAGATAGAAATCAAGGGCGTGTCCATGCCCAGACGGGCCTTCGTCTTGACCAGGCCGGCCAGTCCCTTCTTAATTTTGTGTAACACGTCTGCCCCGCGAATCCGCGCGTAAGTGGCCGGTTCGGCTCCATCAATCGAGCAGCGAAACTGGTCTAAGCCGCTGCACACCAATTCTTCTTGCCACCAGGGGGTCAGGAGCGTGCCGTTGGAATTGAACAGCACCTCCACCTCCCGCGCCTTCAGGTAGCGAATCATGCGCGGCAATTCGCGGTTGAGCATGGGTTCGCCAATGCCATGTAATACGGCTCGTTGCATCTCCAGGAATTGGTCGGCAATCGCCACAAATTCCGCGAAGGTCAGGCTCTTGAGCGGTTCGCGAGTAAAATAGGTGCGCGGACAGGTCTCGCACAGCAAATTGCAGCGATTGGTGACCTCGATGAAGACCACACGAGGTTGGGTAATGGCTATGGGGCCGCGCTCCACCCCGGCCGGCAGCCGGTAAGCGTCGGGCAAGAACTCCTGCTCCGGCAGGGGCAGGACGGCCGGCTCGGATTGAACGGGTATGTGGTCGAAGAAGGTAATAGAGGTACTCACGTTGCGTAATGCGTCATGCATAGTGCGTATTCCGTATTGCGTAACGGACTACGGATTACGCAATACGCAGTATGTCCCAGAAATCTTACGGATTCCTTAACCCGAGAGGATTACTGCCCAATTCGAGTACGGCCGATTATAATGATTGGAGATTTTACCCGAAGCGCGCAGATTACAAACCTATTCGCGTCATTCGTCCATTCGTGATTACCAACCATGACTCACTCTGCCACCTGTGTCATCGTGCCAACTTACAACGAAGCCGAAAACCTGGATGAACTGCTCGAACAGTTATTGGCCTTACCCCTCGCCTTGAGTGTGATCGTCGTGGACGACAACTCGCCGGATGGGAGCGGCCGGCTGGCTGACCAATGGGCCGGCCACCACCCAGAGCGGGTGCGGGTTATTCACCGGCCGCGCAAGTTGGGACTAGGCACAGCCTACCTGGCCGGCTTCGAGTTGGCTCTGCGTGACGCGGCCGTGCGCCAGGTGATCACGATGGACGCCGACTTATCCCACCGCCCCCACTACATTCCGGCTCTGTTGCAAATGGGCCGGCAAATGCACGTGGTCATCGGCTCCCGTTACGTCCCCGGCGGCGGCCATCACCATTGGGGGTGGACGCGGATGGCCCTCAGCCGGACGGCCAATTTCATTACCCACCTGGCCTTGGGATTGGTCGCCCGCGATACGACGGCCGGCTTCCGTCTCTACCGGCGTGAAGTTCTGGAGTCCATCCCCCTGGCTGCTGTGCAGTCCAGTGGCTACGCCTTCCAGATCGAGATGCTCTTTCTCTGCCAGCGGCGCGGCTGGCGGATTGGCGAACTCCCCATCATCTTCGAGGAACGGCAACGCGGCCAGACCAAACTCTCCCGCCAGGAGCTTCTCTTGGCCCAGGAGACCGTCCTGCGCCTGCTGTGGCGGCGGCTCAAGGGGGTTGAACCGCAACGGCCGGCGGCGGAGGTGGGTGATTGGCGTTGGGAGGTGGGCGATTGACTACCCCCTACGACGGTAAAATCCTCCTGGTCTACACCGGCTCGGCCGCCCTGCCCGGCCTCTCCATCACCGGCGTAGCCACCCGTATCCGGCAGAAAACGCCCAACGCGGCCGGGATTCTACTCAAGGTCATCAACGGCGCGCGCTGGCAGGGAGCGGGCAATAGCCAGGAGCCGAAAGCCATCACCGGCCCCGGCCGCCTGGCCGACTGGGTGGAGGAGTTCAACCGGCAGGGGTTGGAGGTCCACGTCTGGGGTGTGCCCAGGGCCAGCCGGCCGGAAAACGTGGCGGTTGAAGCTCGGCTGTACGTCAGCGCGGCCAATGTGCCGGGTGTGCGCTCCTTGCTGCTGGACGTGGAGCATGGTCCCGCTTACTGGCAAGGTACGGCCGCCCAGGCCCGCGCCCTCATGGAGCAGATGCGGGCGGGCGTACCGGCCGCTTTTTCCATTGGCCTGACCCTGGACGGCCGCCGCAACCGCCCTTTTTCTGTCTTCGTAGACCCCTTCATCCCCTTCGTAGACACCCTACACCCCCAGGTTTACCCAATTCTCTTTGGCAGTTTTAAGAGCATCGGCGAACATCTGGACGAAGCCTTTGGCAATCTGGCCGCCTACGACAAGCCCATCGTGCCGGTGCTGCAAGCCTTCGTGGAGACGACCCGCCGGCCGACGCCGGCGGAAATTACCTTACAAGGGCACCTGGCTTTCAGCAGGGGGGCTGTCGGCGTGGCCTACTTTCGCCTGGGCGACGACCTGGCCCGGCTGGATGGCCGGCCGCACCCGGGCGACGCCGAATATGCAGCCATCGCCGCCGTGCGGCCGACGACTGAGGCCCAGGCCAGAGAGGAGAGAAGGCGACGATTGCAAACGACCGGCCGCTTGATCGGCATTCACGGCGCGCCCGGCGCGGCGGCTCCTTCCCAGCCCACCTGGGACACCTGGATTGGCTACCTGAAGGAGATGGGCGTGCGCTGGTATAAGCAGTGCGACCACGGCGACCCCAACGACCTCGGCCCTGGCACGATTTTTCGTTGGGTCTTGCGCTTGCGGGACGAGGGTATCACGCCCATCATTCGCTACTTGCAGGCGCAGCAGTTCCCCGGCCGCCTGCTGGCCGCCCATTTCCAGAAGATGAAACGCTACGCCCAGGAGGGTGTCCTGTGGGCGGAGATTGGTAATGAGCCAAACCTGGATAGCGAGTGGCAGAACGAGTGGCGGCCGGTGGTGGGGCCGGGCGGTCAACCCCTCGTCAAGGTCAGCCACACCAATCCAGAGGTCATTCGTCTCATCGCCGAGAATTGGGTGGAGGACGCGGAGGCGGCTTTGGCGGCCGGGGCCAAACCCGCCTTCTACGCCTTTGCCCCGACTGATTGGCGGGGTGGGTCACACCCCCATTACTCCTCGGTCTTCTTCACCCAAAAGGTCGTGCAACACCTGGCCCAACGCCGCCGCCAACGCACGCTGGACATCTTTCAGAACGGCGGCTGGATTGCCGTCCACGCGGCCACTTATGAGCAGCCGGTAGACTTCGACCCTTTCGGTCAGGGGCCGGTGGTTTGGGATATGACCCTGCGGAGCTATGAGGTCGTCTTGAAGGCGTTCCAGGATGCTTTTGGCGACGCCCTGGACGTGAGCAAGCTGGTGGTGATGTCTACGGAGGGTGGCGTCTTTACCAAAGATTCGACTTCCATGAACGGCCACCTGCGCCTGCGGAGCAACGAGGAACACGCGGCGCGGGTGGTGGAGATGTTCGAGTGGTTGGAGCTAAACTCGCCCTTACAGGCGATGTGTCCCTGGTGCCTGTCCGTTGGCCCTCTCATCGGCCACTTCCACGAGCCGTTCCAGTTCGATGGCTGGATTGAGGAGATCAACGGCCGGTTGATCCCGCGCCCGGTCATACCAGCCTTGAGCCGTCTACGCCGTCGGCACGAATTGGCTGGCCGCCCCCGTACCCTCCTCGACGTGCCTTACCTCTCCCAGTGGGACGAGACAGCCCAAACCCACCGCGCCGATAGCGGCCCGACGTGCCTGGCGATGCTGCTCAACGCGCCGCCGGCCGCCCGTTCGGTGACAGTGGATGCCCTTTATCAAACCTCGGAGGTTTCGGAAACCTCCGAGGTTTCACCCTCCCAGTTGGTGAGCATGGCTACGCGGGTCGGGCTGGCCCTGGCCGGCGACGTAGTAACAATGGAGACAGCTATCGGCCGCGTCAAGGAGCTTATTAGTGAAGGACGACCGTTCATCGTCCTGGTCAACACCGCCGAATGGGAGGGGGTCACGCAGAATAACTCCCGCGGCCGCCATTACGTCGTCGTGGTCGGTTTCGACGACGAGAACGTATACGTGCATGACCCCTCGTTTACGGCCGAACGATGGCGCGAAGGGGAATTCTTCGCCTGGCCCTATAGTCAATTCCTGGCCGGGTGGGGTGGCGGCCCTGACCTCGACCCACCCCAACCCGCTTTCCTGGCTCTCATCCCCACCAAAACTGTGCCTAGTTTCTGACACACCGTAGGTCATGCTTTTAGCTTGACCAGAGGTGGTCAAGTTGAAAACGTGACCTACAGATGGTCAAGTTGAAAACGTGACCTACAATGTCCAACCTGGCCCCGGCCGGGGCACCTATATCCTCATCCTCTGGCTACCCCGTGAGGAACGGATGGCGGTCGGCCGCCTGGGGACGTTCACCTTTCCGGCCGGCACTTACGTCTACGTGGGCAGCGCGATGGGGCCGGGGGGATTGGCCGGCCGCCTGCGTCACCACCGGCGGCCGGTCACCCGTCCCCACTGGCACGTGGATTACCTGCGCCAGCGGGGGGTGGAATTACGGGAAGTCTGGGGGGTGGAGGACGACACCCCTTCTGAGCATGAGTGGGCCCGGCAGTTGGCGCAGACGGCCGGGGTT
>JBFMFT010000024.1:0-22381 GCA_040751925.1 Chloroflexota bacterium | reverse complement strand
ATCGGCCGCCGCACGGCCGCCGCCGCCCCCGACCAGGCCACCACCCTGCCCGCCTTCCCCTACGGAGCCAGCACCCACCGCTCCTCCTTCGCCGGCACCCTCAACACCGGCGGCCGCGCCTTCGAGGACTTCTGGCTCACTATCGTGGATACCCTGGCTTTGCGCGGCTTCGACCGGCTGTACCTGATGAGCGGTCACGGCGGCAACTGCTCCTTCCTGGTCAACGTCGTCAAATACGCCGGCGAGCGTCACCGCCGAATCTTCTGCGCCACCGCCTGGCTGCACCTGTCCGGGCCGCAAGGAATAGCCGCCTTGCAAGCCACTCGCCGCTCGGCCGTCGGCGGCATGGGCCATGCCGGCGAATTGGAGACAGCCCTATTGCTCCATTTGCGGCCGGAACTGGTTCGTATGGAGCAGGTAGTAGACGAGACAGATTTTGTGGCAACCCCCTCCTACTACGTGGACTGGGCCGAAGGTGGGGCCTTAATCGCCAATCCCCCCTGGGACGACGACACCCTTACCGGCGCCTATGGGGCGGGCAGTCTGGCGACGGCCGAGAACGGCGAGCGATGGTTGCAGGCAGCCGTTGCCGAAAAAGCCGCCCACGTCGCCGAAATCCACGAACAGCACCGGCGACGTGAACAGAGAAGGAACGCGGGCTATGGGTTGTGGGGGAAGACGTGAACCGTGAAACGTGAGAAGACGCTCGCGTTGCACGCCTCACGGATCAGGAATAATCAACTGCTGCCCGGCGTGAATCAGGTTACTGGTCAGGCCATTGGCCGCTTTGATGGCCTCCACCGTCGTGCCGAACCGCCGGGCAATCGAATAGAGGGTATCGCCGCGCACCACGACGTACACCGTTGGCCCGGCCGCCGGCGGTGGCGCGGGGGTAGGGCCGGCCGCCTGGCCGGATAGAGTCTGCAAGCCGGCGATAGCTTCCCCGCCGTCCGGCTTGATAGCCAAAGCCTTTACAAACTCCTCTTTAGCCTCCACCAATCGCCCCTGGCCGGCCAACTGGTAGCCGTAGTTGACGTGGGCCGCGTACAGCTTCTCCACCACGTCGTCGTAGTTGGGGTCTATGGCCCGGATGTCCTCGATGATGCGGATGACCTCCGGCCAATTCTGCGCCGCCCAGGGCGCGTGCAGGGCTTCGGCCAATTGCTCGATAGGCGTCAGGGGTGGGGCCTGGGCCGCCGCCACCTGCTGCAAACCGGCCGTCGCCTCCTCCCCGGCCGGATTCAACTGCAAAGCCAGGTTGAACTGGGTCGTCGCGCCCGTGTAATCCTGCTGGTCCAACAGCCAGTAGCCATAGTTGACCGTAGCCGAATATAGCTTGTCGCCCATGCCTGGATAAGCCGGGTCGGCCGCCAGGATTTGCTGGATCAGGCTGACGGCTTGCGGCCAGTTCTCAGCCGCCCAGGCCGCGTTCAAGGCCGTTTCCAGTGTGGCGATGTCCGTTGGCGCGGGCGTGGCCGCCGGCGTCGTCCCGGCCGTCACGCCAGAGGCAATCGGCGAAGTGTACAAGGTCATGTCCAGGGTAAGTGTCGTCCCTTCGGCCGTTTCGCTAATGGCTACGTTGCTCAGAACCACGCTGGTCAGGCTGGCCTCGCGGATGCGGCTGACAAAATCCAACAATTGGGCAACGCTGCCCAGGGCCACCAGGCGGAAGGTACGGGCATCGTAGACCGGCTTCTCCGCCACTTGCGGCAACGGCTGGGCCAACATCTCGGTAATCGTCACCCCGCTTTCGGCGGCGTACTGGTAGAGATTGTCCAGCAAGTCGGCCGCCTGCGCCTCCGACAAAAAGATAGTCGCCGTTTCACTCAAGCGGGTCTGGGCCGCCTCCACCTGGCTCTGCAACCGCTCCGGCTCACCAGCTTGCTGCTGCTGGAGGGACTGCCAGGCCACTTCGACCGAAGCCAACTCCGTCGCCAATTCCGCCCGCCGCCCCAATTGCGGCACAATAGAGACCGCCACCAGGTAGAGCAGCCCCAACCCAATGACTGCCATCAGCACGGCCGCCAGCAGTGAATAGAAGTGAGCCTGGACGTATTCCCTGGCGTTAGCTAAAAAGTCATTCATGGCCCTAACTGAAGGACTATGACGAACTCGACGGCCGATGGATTTTGGATTTTGGATTTTGGATTTTGGATGCGCGCTACCTCTCCAAAATCCAAAATCCAAAATCCAAAATTGGCCTGGCCGCCGGCCGGTACCACGTCTACCGACACCGTCACAGATTGCGTGCAGGACGACGCGCCCCAGACCGAGACCGTGCCGGTGTAAGAGCCGGGTGTGAGGCCGCTCACGTCCACCGAGACACTCATCGTGGCCGGCGTGGAGCCACCGGCCGGGTCCACGCTAATCCAGCCGCTATCGGCCGTCGCCGTCCACGTCAAGGCGGTTGTACCAGTAATGACCACACTTTGCGGGGCCGGATTGGCCGCGCCAACCACCACCTGCCCGAAATCCAACTCCCAGGGATTGACGTTTGGCCCCACCGTCTCGGCCGCCGCCACCTGGTAACTCTTATCCGAGCCAAATTGCTGGGCCAGATTGGTAATCGTCACCACTGCTTCGCCGTCGGCGGCGGCCGGGAAGCAGACGGCCGAGGCAAAATTGCCGCTGCCGGGCGCGTCGTAATCGTCGTTCGACCACTGTTGGCCGTTCAGGTCAGCCACGATAAAGGTATCCACCCCCAGAGCCAGATTCGAGGTGAACGAGGTGTAATAGCGGCCCTCCTTGACGATAAAGCGCACCTTGTCTACGTCACCCGTTGGCAGGAAGTTGTGGCTCTGCGTTTCGCCGATGGCGATGGGCTTGGGGTCATTATCGTCTGGCTCATACACGTCGCGCAGGTCAGGGGTGGGCGTAGGGGTAGCCGTTGGTGCGGCCGTCGAGGTAGCCGTCGCCGGCGGCAAGGTGGCCGTTGGGGTCGGCGTAGGGGCTGGCGTATTCGTGCTGGTGGGAGCCGGCGTGCCGGTCGTGGTGGGCGAGGGCGTCGGTACAAGCTCCTCCACCACCAACAAGTAACCCATCTCCGGGCCATAAGCCCCACGATTGGTTACGCGCACCGTCGCCTGGCTGTCGCCCAGGGTCGTCGCCTGGAAGCGCACTTCCGAGGCCAACGTGCCAGACTGCACATCGTCGTTGGTGTAGAGGGTGGCTCCGACGGTCACGTTCAGATAGGTGTCCACGCCGGGGGCCAGGTCAAGGGTTGCCACGCGGTAGAAGCGGCCGGCCTTCGCCAGGAAATGAACGGCGTCTACGTCGAAGATAGGGTAGAAGTTGCGCGTTTGCGGCTGGCCGAGGAAGATAGGCACGGCCTGAAAGTCGTCCACCTCGAAGGCGTCACGCGGGTCCACCGTAGCGGTTACCGTCGGGCCTGGGGTGGGGATAGCTCCTGGAGTAGCGGGAGTCGCGGCCGTCGGCTGGCCGGTGGGCGCGGCCGTCACAAAGGGTGTGCCATTGGCGGTGATGGACTGCACAACCACGTCGGCGAATAGGCCCGAAGCCTCCAACTCCCGCGCGTAGCCAATCACGGCCAGGTCATTGACCGCCCGGCCGTACAAAGTCAGCTTGTCCCCCTCCTGGCTCATCGAGCTAAGGGAGACCTCGGCCGGATTGTAACCAGCAATCGCGGCAGCAATGGCTTGCCAATCCTGTTGACCGGCGGCGATAGTTGGCCGCACCGCCTCAATTTGGCCGATTTGGGCCTCCACCTGGGCCAGATTGTTCAGGATCACCTGTGCTTCTGGCCCTGGCGTCGTGGCCGTGAAGACGGCCGTCAACGTAGCCTGCATCGGCACGAGGGAGACTTCCAGATGGCTAATATCCTGGCGAACGGTGGAGGCCAGAAGGGATAGGGGCAGGAATAGGATGGCTAATCCCAGCACCAACAGCCACAAAACCAGGGTGGAACGCGACCACCTGGTGGGCGATTCTTCCGGCAGGCCCTCTACGTCATTGGGATTCGACGAATACAACGTTGCCCCCGTGTCATGCTTACTACACGTCGGTAGAGCGGTATCCTACCATGAAGCCTCCCGTTAGACAAATAGGAGAGGACGCGGATCAAGAGAATTAACGGATTCTTACCGGGGAAGTAACTGTTCAGCCAGAAACCAGGTTTTTCCCTGGTAAGCAATCGTGATGACGCCCAAAAAACCTGGTTTCTACAGCGAGCCTGAACAGTTACGTCAAATCCGTAAATCCTGCCTATCCGCGTCCTCATCACAGGAGCAGGGCCAGGATCGCCCCTAGACAGAGAAAGGGGGCGTAAGGGATACCCGTATCCAACCGGCCGCGCCGGGTGACCAAAAGCGCCATAGCCGTTACTCCACCTAAGAGGATAGCAATGGAAATGGCCCAGGCCGCCTGGGGAAAACCGGCCGTCAGCCCCGTCAAAGCCGCCAACTTCACGTCGCCGCCGCCCATGCCCCCCGGCCGGAGTAAGGCCACCAGTAAGAAGGGGGCCAGCCCGATTACCCCACCGAGCAGTGTGTTCAAGGTCTCCCGGCCGGGCGGAACCGCGTGAACGAGCAGGGCCACCCCCATTGCCGGATAGACCAGCTTGTTAGGCACCCGGTGGGAGCGCAGGTCTATGAGGGCAATGACGGCGAAAAACGAACAGGCCACAACCAGCCAGACCCATTCCAACATTAAGCGATGACCTCCTGGCGTTTCCGTTTGGCCGAAGCCAGGGCCTTCTTCAGCCGCTCATTGGTGACGCTAACCTCGTGGGCCAGCTTCTCGATGCGGATTTCCGGCAAACCCTTGACCAGCGCGGCCAGGTGAGCAAACTCATCTTCGTCGTCAAAAACCCCTTCCAGCAGGCTCTTGATCGCCCCCTGGCCGGCCGATTCCGAACTCTCGGCCGCCGGCTGCTGTTGTTCCGGCTGTCCCTGGGGGGGAGCGCCTGGGGGGGGAGCGCCCGGTTGCGGCTGCTGCTGGGGAGCCTGTTGCTGCTGGGGTTGTTGGGGCTGGCCCGACTGAGGGGCAACAGGTTGGCCCGGCGGCGGGGCGGATGGTTGGCCCGGCCGGGGTTGTTGTTGTTGCTGGCCGGGCTGCGCTGGCTGGCTGTTAGCCTGGTCAGCGACCTGGGTAGTCCCGGCCCGCCCGGATTCGCCGGGGACTTCAGAGGGAGCAGTCTGGGGCTTATCCGGTGTCGCTTGAACCTTCTGCGTAGGGGCCTGGGGTGTGGTGGCAGCGTTCATTTGCTCGGCCGGGGCCGGCTGCCCCTCTGCGGAAGTAGATTGGAACTGCTGGCTGCCATTGGCCGACGCCTCTGCCGGCTGCGAACCATCGGCCGCCGGTTGCATCCCGGCCAGTGGCGAGCCGGCGTTGGCCGCGCCCACGCCGTTAGAAGCGGGCCGGCCGGCCGCCTGCCCCTGGGCCAACGGACTATCTAAGCCAGCCAATTCATCCCAGGGTTCGGCCGCCGGTATCAATTGGCGCAGCCAGGGCGAGAGGACCAAGATCAACACGCCCAGAAAATCGAGGGCGACCAACCCCAGGCTAACGAGAAAGAGCTTCTGTTCGAGCAGCACGTCCCACAAAGTGGCTTGCGGCTGGGGCAGGGCCAGCGCCGCCGCCAACGTCGCCACTTGTTGGCCCACTTCCGGTGAAGGGGCCTGCTCTACCGTCGCCGCCAGCAACTCCTGCAGAGCCTCATCCGGCCAGCCGGCCAGGGCCGCCCTGGCCTGGTCTACGTTCTGGTTCCGCCAGTAATCGGCCGCCACCAGGCTGACGTATACCCTTTGGTAAGCCGGGCTGAGTCCCCAGGGGCCGCCGGCCGGCCGCAGCCAACGGCCGACCCCCTGCCAGCCCACCAGCAGCCCTACCGCGAAGATGAGAAGGGTGAAGTAAAGGCGGGTGCGCTGGCGCGGCCGTCTACGCCGGGCCTGGTTCTGGTTAAACACCACTATCCTCAGAAACCGAGTTTCTGACAGAAACTCGGTTTCTCATTGCACACTGCTGATCACCCGTGCTACGGTGGGCGGGACGACCAGAAAGGCCACGCCCGACAGCAATAGCAAAACGGACAAATAAAAGGATGTTTTCAGTTTGTAGCCGCCGTCGCTAGCCATGGCCGCCAACGAGTTGACGACAGCCAACAAAATGATCATCCCAACAGTCATTGAATTAAGCAGTCCGATGTCGGCCGAGCCAAAACTAAGAGGCAGGGCCGACAGGGCCTCCGCGCTCTGATCCGGGCTAATCGCGCTCTGGATCATGGTCATAAAACTGTGGATGATTTCCAGGACGAAAATCATCAATGCGCCCACCACTCCGTGCATGACCACCGTCAGCCAGGTAAAGGTGGCCGCCACCGCCCGCCGCTTCGTCCGCAACAGAGCTGTCTTAGAGGCAAATAGGGAACAGAGAAAACCAACCCGTTCGGGATCGCCGCCCACGTTGACCGCATCGTAAAAGATGCCGATGGTTTGTTTGATCAGATGGCTGCCCGTCTCGGCGGCGAAGCGCTGCCAGCACAACTCCGGGTTAATCAGGGCCGTCAGCCGCATAGACAATCGCTTAATGTCCGGCTGGAGGGTGGGGAAGGAACTCAGGTCAATTTTGGTCAGGGCCTCCTTGAGTGTGGTACCCGTTGAACTAGCCATGCCGCCCACCGAACGCAAGAATGAGCTGATCTCGTCGTCTTTCTTACCGATCTTCTTATCGCTTTGCGAACTGGCAATTCCTACCGGAATGAGCAGTCCGGCGACCACGATGAGCAGCCAGCCCGTGCCGGCCTTCATCAGCAGGAGGACGAGAGCGCTGGCGACGACGGCCGGGCCGAGAATCTTGAACAAGCGCAACGTGCGTCGCTGATCGGCCGAGCCTTCGGCCGATGGGCCAACCATCTTTTCTTGCGGGGCAGCCCGGGAAATGACCCAACTGCCAAAGAAACCGACCACCGCCCCCGTCGCCATCATCCCCGCCATCACCCCAGGCCCCATGCTGTAGATCATGGTCGAGACCAGGTTGATAATCACAATCAGGGCCACTGAGACGATGATGGAGGAGAAGGCGTCCGACCACTTCTTCAGCGATTCCAGGTTCGTTTCGTACTGGTTCGAGTAATGGTCGCCGGACACCTGGGCTTCGCGGGCCAGGAAGGCCGGCAGAGGTTCGCCCGACTTGAGGGCGTCGGACAGTTGAAAGAGAAAGGATTGCAAGTCTTCTGACTTGGCCTTCTCGGCGATGATACGGCAGGCTTCAGGATAGTTGTAGCGAAACTCCTCCACCAGATTGTTGATGGCCGCGAAGTAGGCGGCCGCCGGCGACGTGGAGCGGGCGGCAATCTCAAACACCTTACTACGCGAAAGGCCAGCCCCGGCAATCGCCGACATGAAGGTTAGTTGGTAGAACAGGTCGGCCGCCGAAACGTCCTTAAAGGAGCTTTTGTCGGTGCGCTTCGGCGAGGACGGCAAAGAACTCATCGAATCCTCTCACTCCTTTCTCCTTGTGGAGTTTCTCGAAAATTTTGGCCCGGCGGCGCAACTCCGTGTAGATGGCTTTGCGCTTGCTGGGCGGAATACCCCGCTTGGGGGCGATTCGCTCCTCCAGTAGAAAACTATTCATGTAGCCAGGAAACTCAAAAGTATCGGTGGCCGGATTCCAGCGAAACACCTCCAGGAAGGAAAAGGTCTCCGAACTGGCGTCGTAGCCAATAATCTCATTCACACTCATCACTCGCCGGGCCATCTTCTTATCGGCCAGGCGCACGGCCGCCTGAATCACCGCCACGTTCAGATTGTCAATGTACGTCTTAGGGACGTTGATGGGATCGCCGGTCAGACGTTGGATGAGCTTTTCCACCGAGGCGGCGTGGAAAGTCGCCATGACCGCGTGGCCGGTCTGCATGGCCTGGAAGGCGATGCGCCCTTCCTCACCACGAATCTCACCGACGACGATCAGTTCCGGCCGTTGGCGCAAAGCTGCTTTGAGCAAATCGAACATCCCCACCGCCCCGCCCGTATCGTCGCTGGTCATGGCCCGCGTCACTTCGCGGATCCAGTTGGCGTGCGGCACCATCACCTCCGGCGTGTCCTCGATAGTCACGATCTTGGCCTCTGGCATGATGAAGGTGGTGATGGCATTCAGGAGAGTCGT
The DNA here is from genome assembly GCA_040751925.1 of Chloroflexota bacterium. GTDB lineage: Bacteria > Chloroflexota > Anaerolineae > Promineifilales > Promineifilaceae > JBFMFT01. The sequence goes on along the minus strand of JBFMFT010000024.1, from coordinate 14,260 downwards.
CTTACCAGAAGCCGTCGCCCCCACCACAAACATATTCATGCCGTCCTCTAGCATCATGGATAGATAGGCGGCGATGAGGTAGTCCATGGAGCCAAATTCGATGAGTTCCAGGACACTGGTGGGGGTGCCGGAGAATTTACGGATGGTGAAATTGCTGCCCCGCTTGGAGATTTCGCGGCCGTAGACGATGTTGATACGCGAGCCGTCCGGCAAAACGGCGTCCACGATGGGGTTGCGAACCGTAACCGGCCGTTTGATCCACTCACCCAGCCAGACCACAAAAACGTCCAATTCATCCAGGGTGGCAAAGGCAATCGTGCATTGCAGACTCTTGAAAATCTTGTGTTCGACGAACATCGGGCCGGCCCCGCTGCAACTGATGTCCTCAATGTAAGGGTCAAGCAGGAGCGGCTGCAACACGCCTAGCCCCACCTTGTCACGCAGGATGATGTAGCGCACGGCCGCCAGTTCACGCGGCGTGACCACTACCTTGCTGGCCTTGCTCAAATCGCTCTTGCCACTGGCCCCATTCTTGTCCGGCGTCGCCCCCTTACCACCCGGCCGGTTCAGGGAGCCGGTTTGCCTGGCGGTGGGCGCGTTCTTGGGGCCGGCGGCCGTTTTGCCGTTGACCGGCGGCCGGCTGTCGGCCGCTTCTTCTTTACGGGTGGTGCAAATCCGGTCAATACACTCGAGCAGGACGCGCTTTTTCTCCTCGGCCGTCTCCGTCTGTCCAATTTCCTCCGCCCACTCCATCAACCGCTTTTCCACTTCCGGCAAGATATTGTCCAGATTGACCGTAACGTGCGGCTCAATCGTCACATAATGATCGCGCGCCCCCTTACTATCCGGGTAGACGTGGACAAACAAGCCCTCCTTAATAGGGTAAATCAGGTTGCGGTGGGTCAACTTCTGTAGTCCCCGGTTCAACTTGGGGTAAAACGCTGGCACCCCCACTTCGTGCATCGGCACCAGGTGCAGGTATTCAGCCAGGTAATCGGCTTCCTGGCAGGCTTCAAGCAAGGGGGGAGGCAGGAAGAACGTATGCAGTGGGCAACCAGGCCCATGGTCACAGCCACTGCTAACTCGCTGATTGGGAAACGGCAATAATGCTTCTGCCACAATATCTACCCGGCTTCACCGCAAGAACTCCGTGTTCTCTGCGCCTCGGCGGTGAGCCATCCGGCCGGAACTCAACCTTTCACCTTATTGACGGGGATGATCCGCATCCCCCAGCCGGGTTCAACCTCGAAGCTAATGATATTGCCAGTCGTCTTATCTGCCCCTCGTACTTTAGTCACCTCCAGCGTCTTGACCAGCTTCTTGCCCACTTCTTCACTGCGAAGCTGCAAGTGAGCATCGCACAAGGAGCGGATGCGGACGAGTAGTTCACTATTGACGGCGTGCGAATGGAGGATGACCACAATGGTCATGCCGTCCGCGCACAGCCGCTTGGCCTGCTCGAAAAAGCCCAACACCGCCTCGATGGGCGAGTGAGCCATAGCTGCTGTGAGGGAATCGAGGAAGATGATGTCCCGGCCGCGCTCGCGGCGCATCGCCTGTAACAAAGTGGTCGGGGCCTGCGTTCCCAACTGGGCCACCTCCACCGGGTAGATACGGATGCGGCCGAGCAAGAGAAAATCTATAATCTCCAGGTTGAGGCTACGCATCTGGCGCACCAGGCTTTGGATAGTGTTCTCCGTCGTAAAGACACTCAACCGAAAGCGATCTTGCAGAGAACCCCAGATCATCTGTTGGGATAGCACCGATTTGCCGGCCCCCGAACTGCCTTCAATGAGGGTTAAGGAGCCGAGGGGAACACCCCCACCCATCTTGTTATCCAATTCGCCGCTACCACAGGAAATGACCGTCTTCTTTTCCTCTTCCTCCTCACCCAGCACGGCCTTCATCGTCCCCTTCAACTCGGCGTCGTCAATGGGCTTAAGGACGTAATCGGTAGCGACCGAGTCAGCCCCGATGACCATGTTTTCCAACTCATCTTCAGTGATCAGAAAGATGATGGGTATATGCGCGGTATCTGGGTGAACCTTCAGATGGCGGGCCACACTCTCACCATCCATACCAGGTAAGGTGGCCGCCAGCAGAATGACGTCCGGCCGTTCGTGGCGCGCCTTTTTCAGCGCCTCCGACCCATCGGCGGCCGTGATCACCTCGTACCCCTCCTCGCGGAGAGAATTTTTGACCAGATCAGTCGTCGCCCAATCCGGGTCAATAGCTAGGATTTTTTGACGCATCGTGTGAGAGACATCAGATGTCTCGGAGACAGCCGACGTCTTGGATTAGTGCGAAAGCAGCGAAGCCACCCGAGCAAGCAATTCCTTTGCTTTAATCGGTTTGCTCAAGAAGTTGATCGAGATGCTCTTCGCCTCGTAGGGCTGACCAGATCGGCCGCCGGCCACCGGCTGGCTACCTATACGCGCCGGGAAATCTATTTCAGCAATCGCCGACAAGATAAGAATAGCAATGTCGGCCGTTCGGGCGTCGCTTTTCATCCGCCGGTAAACTTCGTAGCCGTCAATGACCGGCATCATCATGTCCAGAATCATGAGGTCCGGCCGTAGCTCACGAGCCAACTCTAGCCCCTCGGCGCCATTGATGGCTGTGGACACCTGGTAGCCATGCCGCTGTAATATCTGCTCGACAACTTTCAGGGTCAAATGGTCGTCGTCAACGACGAGGATGTGCGCTGTTGTAGCCATAACTACCTTCCTCTACCCGACCACAGCTACCAGAGATTAGTGCGGCAACAGTGAGGCGACCCGATTGAGAAGCTCCTTAGTCTTGATCGGCTTGCCGAGGACGTTGGTAGCATTAATGTCTACCTCGAGGAGTTGATCAGAGCGGCCGCCGGCCGCCCCTCTGCGCGCCAGCAGGTTCACACCAGCAATTGCCGATAAGACGAGGATGCCAATCCCGGCTGTCTGCGCGTCGCCCTTCAATCGGCTGTAAACCTCGTAGCCATCAATCACCGGCATCATCAGGTCCAGGATGACAAGGTCTGGTTGTAGAGTCCGCGCCATCTCTAAACCCTCAGCGCCGTTGGCAGCCGTGGACACCACGTAACCATGCCTTTGTAAGAGTTGCTCAATGAGCTTTACCGTCAAGCGGTCATCGTCAACGACTAGAATGTGTGGTGCTGCGCCCATCATCACCTCGTTCAGACCCCCGCCGTCGCCGGCGGGACCTGGCTGACCTGGCGAATCTCTCTTCGTGCGCGCTGGCCCACAGTAGAGCCTGCACACGGGTCAATAGCTCCTCCATGGTGGTCGGTTTGGTTAGAAAATCCACCGCCCCCACGTCGAAAGCCCGTAAACGGTAGTCTAGGTTGGCCTCAAAGCGACCGTCACCGTCAGCCGGCACACCCATGTCGCCCAGGACTGATAGAAAAAGCACAGAGGCGTGAGCCGTTTCTGGGTTGTCCTGGAGCCGGCGGCAGACTTCGTAACCATCCATGCCAGGCATCATAATATCCAGAATGATCAAGTCTGGCTTAAGGGCCTGGGCCTTCTCCAACCCGGCCGGGCCGTTAAAGGCGACGAAGACCTGGTAGCCGCTCTGGCAAAGAATGTGGGCCACCGTCTCGGCCAGGCTGCGGCTGTCGTCAATGATGAGGATGCGTTCGGCCGTACTCATGTCAACTCCTCAGCGTGTAAATAAGGTCGTCACACTCACACCATTCGGCGTGGACACGGCCGCCAGGTTCGTCGTGCTGGGGCCAACCGGCGGCGATACGCGGACACGCGCCACCATTTCCTCACCGGGGTTCAGGACATCTGGCTCAAAGATTTCCGCCTGCAAGGTAGCCGCGTCCAGGTAAATCCCGGCCACCGTCCATTCATTATTGGCTGGTTCGCCGGTCACATAGGGCAGCCAGACAATCTCATAATTGCCGGAGGCCTGATAATACTGCACCATCACGTCCCACTGGTCGAAATCGGCCAACTTCGTGTCGCCGTCGTTCTGAATCGTCAGTTCAATGACCGAGCCATTACTCAGCGTCGTGTTACTAACCGGCGTCAAATCCGTGCGGCTCCTCTCGCCCAGCCTTTCCTCCATCTCCCGCCAGGAAAGTTGCAGGCTGTCCTGCCCCGACAGGTAGGTATGGCTGAAGGTAAGAACCGCGAACAAGAAGAAGGTGACGACGATCAGAGCCGCTAGAACCGTTTCCATCTTTTTCTGTAGGGCGAATTTCCCAATTCGCCCAGGCGATTTAGAAAATCGCCCTACATACTCAAATAGGTTTCGTCGCTAATACCGTTGGGCGCGGCCACCTTTACGAAGTAACGCCCGGCCGCCTGCACCGACGAATAGTGAATCGTGATCTTCAGGGTAGCCGTCGGCGTCCACTCCGTTGCATTCTCCACGTCGTAATCCCAATAGGGAAAGCTGCCGCCGGCTTCGCTCTGGTGGGGGATGCGGCCGAAATTCCCTTCTGGCCCAAAGAAGAGATCAGTCCCCTCGATAGGGATGATCCGGTTGGAGCCCACGTTCTTGACCCATATAAAGACGCTAAAGTGACCATCGCCATTGGTATCCTGCCACAGCCCACTACTATCCAGTTCGGCCGCCGCGTGAACGATCTCCACCTGGCTGGTTAGCCGCTCATCCAGCCGCGACTGCATATTGCTCATGGCGTCGCTGCCATCGAGGACGGCCGGGTAAACCGCATTAAAGAGCAGAGTGACGGTGATCATCCCCGTAATGACCATCAGAGCTGTTGTAATCGCCTTATCCAAAGTTCCCCTCCCGCAGCAAGGCCAGGGCCTGCGACAAATTGGCCTGATACCCTAACAGTTCATTCAGCTTCAAGAAGCTATCCAGGATTTCCCGCATTTCCACCTGTTCGGGAGGATCACCGGCCGGGCTCAGGGCGACCAACTGGCTCAAAGCGTCTTGCACCTCGGCCGCCAGGTGTCCTTGTTTGGCCTGCATGTCAATCATCTGCCGGGTGTGCGCCTGGCCCAACTTCGCCACGCTCTGGTTAGCCCACTGGGTCAGACCGGCGAAGGTCGTCCAGTCTACCCCGGCCGCCGGCTGGGCCGCTCCCTTACCGTTGACCTGGGCTGCTCCCTCTCGTCGGCCGGAGCGGGTATCTTGAGCGTGATCCTCGTCGGCCGGGGCCTGTTTCAGCTTGGCCGCCGGCTCCTTCTTTCCCCCCTCGCCCGGCCGGGCCGAGCGAGATTCGGGAGATGGACTGGAATCATCTTCCGCGCCAAGTTCTTCTCCTTTCAAGGAGGAGTGGTAGTGGCTCAGAATTTGCTCCTGAATATCCAGCAGGGTAGCCTGAATTTGGTTCTTCAGGACTTTGACTTCCTGCTCTAGCGTCTTCACCCTTCGTTCCAGGTCGGCGCTCATCCCTCTCTCCTACCTCTCAGCGAGTGACTGCCGCTTTCGTTAAACTGCCCCGCCTTAGAGGCCCATGGGCGGGGCAGTGACACTCTGCTAAATTGGGCCACTTCCGAGTCAAACATCGGATGTCTCGGAGACATCCGATGTCTGACTGATTACTGACTACTGATTACTGGAAGTCCATCACCAGGTCCATGTAGGGCGGGGTCGTCCGTTGGATAGGGATAGTCGAACCCTTGGGTGGCTTCATCTCCAGGGTGAACTCGGTATTGATGCCCAGGCCAGTGGCATTCAGCACCGTCGTCGGCGTCAAAGGCACCGTGATTTCGGCCAATTCGCCGGAATCCAGTAAGTCATCCGTGTCGTTGCGGACAATCCAGGCCAGGGTCCAATCCAGGTCGTTGACAAACTGGGTGGCATCGCGGTAGTTGATCACCAACACCCGCGTGGTCGCCCCGTCATTGAGATCAACCGGCTCGCCACCTACGACGTTGCCCACTGTGAAAACGAGCCGGGCCACGTCGCCGGTCGTCCCGGCCGCCGTCGCATAGGCAATGACGCCGCCTTTGACTTCCATCGAAGACTGGACGCCTTGCAGACCAGAGTAAACCGCTTCCTTGCCGCGCTCGGTCGAGAATGTACCGGCCGACAAAATGGTGAAAGCGAACACAGAGGCCACCACGATGAAGGCGATCAAAATGATGGCCGTCTCCAACGCCGTCAGGCCACTTTCGTCCTTCGGGGCCTGCTTCAGCCACGATTTCATATTCTTAAACTTGCTCATGTCAAATCTCCTGCTTTTTTGATCTGGACTTCTGTTTTTCCTCATGCTCTCAACTCCCCTTCACTATCTAAGGTTTGTCATTGAGCCTATTGGTCTCATCTTATGCTAAGGAATAGGCCATGTCACTAGGACATAACGCCTAACCGGGTGTCCCAGTCCTAGTACGCTTTACCTATCAGACCATTGGAGTTTCAGAAAACTCCAATAGTCTGACTAATGGAGATCCGTGATGAGATCAAGCGAAGGGGGCGTCGTCCGCCGCAGCAGGATGGTGGCTCCCTTTGGCGGAATCAACTCCAGGTCAAACGAAGTATTGACTCCCAGGGCAGTAGCCAAGGGGTCGGGAGCGGTTAGCGGCACCGTTATTTCGGCCAACTCCCCCGCTTCCAACAGGTCATCGGCGTCGCGACGAACGATCCAGGCCAGGCTCCAGCTCAAGTCCTTCACCGCCTGCCCAGCGTCCCGGTAATTCACGATCAAGAAACGGGCACCATTCCTCTGGCCTAAATCAATGGGTTCTCCACCGATGACGTTTCTCACGGTGAAAATCAGTTCGTCAACCGTGGCGGCCGTCCCCGTACTGCTGGCGGTGGCAATGACGCTCCCCTCAATAGCGATGGATGATTGGACTTCGCCCAGGCCAGAGTAGACCGCTTCTTTGCCCCGTTCCGTAGAGAATGTGCCGGCCGACAGAATGGTGAAAGCAAACACCGAAGCCGCCACGATGAAGGCAATCAGAATGATAGCTGTCTCCAGGGCCGTTAGCCCCCGTTCATCACGTCCTAATTCCTTCAGATAGGTTGTAACATCAAACATCTCCAAGACCCCCAGGTTACAATCTACCAGAGACCAGGTTTTTGGGAATAACCTGGTTTCTGCTGTATAGTCAGATCGTATAACAAGCTGGGGAGTCTGTCACTAGGACGGTTGGCCTAGTAACCGGTTCGTAGCAGGCACTTCAGTGCTAGGCCGGGGCGATAAGTTGCCTACTACAAACCTGTCGGCGATGGCTACGGGGTGCAGGTGTTGTAAGTGATGTTGACGATGTTGAATTCCAGCCCAGAGAGGACGCGATACGGATGGATGTGGCGAGTGCCGTCAAGAAAACCGAGTGAGAGTTCGCCCTGCCGCCAGATGTATTGCCAGCCAACGGTATACTCTACCCAACTGTCAGGGGGGGCGGTCAGGTGGACGGTGAAGGAGCGTTCGGATACCTGCCCATCTACAATACCATAACGGGCTTGGAGGGTGGAGACGGCCGTCTTCCGCGTCTCCCCGGCCAGTTGACCATCTATCAGGATTCGATACTGTATCTGGCGCGCCCTTTCCACTTCCAATTCGTAGCCGCTAGGGTTGCTGCAATTGAACAAAGGCACTTTTTCGCTGTCAATTGGCTCCGGGCTGCTACCCAATTCCGTGACGGAGACGGCCGGCGCGGGCGCGTCCTGGCCCACCCAACCACCTACAATGGTCACAACGGCAATGACGACCAGCGTAACCAGCCCCAGGGCCAGCACATACTCCGCCCGGCCCTGGCCCTCCTCCGAGACCCTATTCAAGCGCGTCGCCCCTACCATAAGACGACGCGCCTGCAGAACGTCGTCAGCGTGGATCTGACCAATCATACACCGATAGTATGAAACAGATCCGCAACCTTGTCTATTGCCAATGTGGGGGATACAAGGCTTTCGTGGCAAATTTCACGCGATTCTCACTAGCCCGTTGGTACCACGTGAAAATGCGTTGGCGTTTGCGTTCATTTGGCATAAGATGAGAGAGATGCGTTACTGGAAAGCCATCATCGTTCTAGCCCTTGCCCTATTGACCTTCCCGCTAGGTCTGGCCACCCTGGTCAGCGGTAGCGAAGGGAACGAGGCGCGTTATTTCCCCATTGCCTATCGGGCCGAGCCCACACCCACTCCTACCCCTACAGCCACACCCACCCCATCACCCACGCCGACGGCCACTCCACCGCCAGGGACAATAGTTGAATTACGCGGACTTTGGGTGAGCCGCTACGACTGGACAAATCAGGCCAGTGAACTGGAGGCCATTGTGGATAGCGCGGCCGAGGCCGGCTTCAACGCCATCTTCTTCCAGGTGCGCGGCGAAGCGGACGCCTTCTACACCCCAGGGCTAGAACCCTGGTCAAAGCGACTGACAGGTACACTCGGCCAAGACCCCGGCTGGGACCCATTGGCCCATATCACCAAGCTGGCCCACGAACGCGGGCTGCAACTCCACGCCTATCTGAACACCTATCCGGTCTGGCTGACCTGTGACGCGCCGCCCGATGGGACAACACCCCGCCACTTCTATTACGACCTGCGCGACCATCACGGCACAACCGATGGCAAGTTGAACGGGCTGCAATGGAACACGGCCGACCAGGTAGTGTGCAGCGCCACCGATTACCAGCGGGCCAGCCCAGCCTCCACCTTCGTAGACGATCACCTGGTGGCCGTTGCCAACGACCTCGCCAACCGCTACGAAGTGGACGGCGTACACCTGGATCACATTCGCTACGCCGGCAGCAATACCTCTTGCGACCCGGTCAGCGAAGCCAGCTACGGAGCGGATTGCTTTACTGGCAGCGGCTACCAGGATTGGCAGCGCAGCCAGGTCAACGGCACAGTCAACCGTTTCTACGAAGATGTAGCCCTGGCCCACAGCCATCTCTGGCTATCGGCCGCTGTCTGGCCCTTCTACATGGATTACTGGAATTGGGGCGACGTTAGCCAGGGGTACTACGACTATTACCAGGACTCGAAAGCCTGGCTGGCCGGCGGCTATATAGACAGCATCTCGCCCATGATCTACCCCGGCTCCTACGTCTGTCCCGAAAACCGGCCGCCCTGGATGCTCGACCGTTGGCAAACTCTCGTCGCCGATTTCCAGGCCGCCGCCAACGGCCGCTACGTTATCCCCGGTATCGGCTCAGGCTACTGCTCCTTTAGCGAGATTGAAAACCGCATCGAGGCAGCCCGCAAGCTCGGCACGGCCGGCCACGCCATCTTCTCCTACAGCGGTTTAGATGACCTGGATTATTTTGATGACCTGGCCGCCGGGCCCTACGCCATCCCGGCCGTGCCTCCGCCCATCCCCTGGCACCCTTAAGTAGTGATGAGTGATAAGTGATGAGGTCACACTCATCACTCATCACTCATGACTCCCTAGCCTTCCAGACTGTCAATCGCTGGAATGAGAACGTTCAGCGCGTCGTTCACCTTCAGGCGAGCCAGACCCCATTGCTGGAAGGGAATCGTGCCGCCACTGGGGTTAGCCAGAAAATCGCGGCAATTCTGGGTCATATCCCGCGCCCCCGTCGTGAAGATGTCAATGGCCGCCCGGTAACTGCCATAGGCCCCCTGAACCAGACCACTGCTGCCGCTCACGTCGAAGGTGGGCGAGGCAGCCACCCCGTCGTAGAAATCCACCACCTCCTGGCAATCTACGAATCCCTCCCGTAAAGCCACGTCAATCAGGCCGCCAAAGGACTCAATATCCCCTCGCGTATCCTTCATAGCTGCTAAAAGGGTACTGCCAACATCGGCTCGCGTGGCCGTCGGCGGAGCGGCCGCCTGGCGGGTAGCCGTGTTAGTCGGTACCGGCGTCTCCGTTGGGGCCGGTAGCGTCGGGAACGGTGTATACGTGGGATAGGGCGTATCCGTTGGATACGGCGTGTGGGTCGCGTAGGGCGTATGGGTTGGGTAAGGCTCCAGGGTGGCCTGGGGCGTATAGGTCGGATAGGCCGTCACCGTTGGCGCGGCCGCCACTGTTGCTTGGACGGCCGCCGCCACCTGGCTGGCAACCGTACTGGCGATTTCCTCGGCCGCCGGGCCACAGCCGGCCAAAAGTAACAGACTCAACAATCCCAGGGCAAACAAAATCCATCTGTTCATTGCTATTCCTCCATCTTTATACAGACCACCATAACGTACCCGCAAAGGGCTATAACACTTATGGACGCTCGTTGTATTATTTATACGCAAATCGGCCGGAATTTTTCACAACTGCTCAATCCCCCTGGCTATCACTCGGTTATATCGGCCAAAAAACCTGGTTTCTACCGGCAGCCCGAGTCAATACGAAAATACACCGCTTCGTTCTGGCAAAATTGAGATATACTTGAATGAATATGAGTTCTTCCATTACCATTGAGATTACTCTCATCCTGCTTCTGATCCTCGCCAATGGGTTGTTTGCCATGTCCGAGATCGCCATTATTTCCGCTCGTAAAGCCCGCTTACAACAACGAGCCGAAGATGGGGACGTAGGGGCGACGAAGGCTCTGGCCCTGGCCCATGAACCCAACCGTTTCCTGTCCACTGTTCAAGTTGGCATCACCCTCGTTGGTATCCTGGCCGGCGCATTCGGCGGGGCGACCGTGGCCGAGCAACTGGCTGCCCAACTGAGCGCAGTCGGTATCCCAGCGAGATACAGCGAAGCGGCGGCGATTGCCGTAGTCGTGCTGATCATTACCTACCTCTCCCTGGTGGTGGGCGAACTGGTACCCAAGAGCCTGGCCCTGAATAACGCTGAACGAGTAGCGACGGCCGTCGCCCCCGCCATGTATCGCCTGTCTCAAGTGGCTGCCCCCATCGTGCGCCTGCTGACCATTTCCACCAGCCTGCTTGTCCGACTGCTTGGCGTGAAGCCTTCCAGCGAGCCATCGGTCACGGAAGAAGAGGTCGAGATGATGATTCGGGAGGGCGCGCAGTCAGGCGTCTTCGAGCCAGAAGAGCAAGAAATGGTCAAGCGCATCTTTCGCCTGGGAGATCGCCGGGTCAGCTCTCTGATGACCCCGCGCCGGGAAATTGTGTGGCTGGATCAGGCTGATTCCCCGGCCGCCATTCAACAGAAAGTTACCAGCCAACCCTTTTCCCGCTTTCCGGTAGCCAGGGGCGACCTGGATCACGTGGTGGGTATTGTCAAGGCCAAAGATTTGCTAACAGAGTTGGTATCCAGCCAGCCCCTCGACCTTCACCGCCTCCTGCGCCCCCCGCTCTACGTGCCAGAAAGTATGCCTGTGCTGGAAATGCTTGAGCGGCTCAAGGAAAGGCACAGCCACCTGGCCCTGGTGATTGATGAATACGGGGGGCTGGAGGGGTTAGTCACCACCAACGATTTGCTAGAAGCCATTGTGGGCGAAATTGGCAGCCCGGCCGAGCCGGAAGTTGTACAGCGCGAAGATGGTTCCTGGTTACTGGATGGAACGCTACCGATTCCCAGGCTGCAGGAAGTGTTGGACCTCGAGGAGTTGCCAGGAAATGAAAAAGGGCATTACCAGACCGTAGGCGGCTTAATGATGAGCGTATTGGAACGACTGCCCGCCAGTGGCGATTACTTTGATTGGCAGGGCTTTCGTTTCGAAGTGATGGATATGGATGGCCTGCGCGTGGACAAAGTGCTGGTTGCCCACCAGGCTTGATGATAGGTTCCGTCAAGTTTCCGCAATGCCCAGGGAAGTTGAGCGACACAAGGGAGGATTGTGCCTACGTTAGCGGTTGTTTTGTTGGCGGCCGGGCAGGGGACGCGGATGCGTTCCCGACGGCAGAAGATTCTGCACGAAGTAGGGGGGCGGCCGATGGTGCTACACGCTTTCGAGGCGGCGGCGGCCGTCGCCACCGTCAAGCCGGTCTTGGTCGTCGCCCCTGGTGAAGAAGGGGTCGGTCAGCTCATTGGAGAGCGGGCCGCTTACGTCATCCAGCCGGAGCAATTAGGAACGGGTCACGCCACCCTGATGGCCGCGCCCGTTTTGCAGGGGCGGGCAGATCAGGTCATTGTCACCTACGGTGATATGCCGCTGCTGCGGCCGGAGACGATGACCCGCCTGGCTCAGACCCAGGCACAGACCGGAGCGGCCGTCGTCCTCCTCTCTGTCTTTGGCGAACCGTCGTCTTCTTTCGGCCGCGTCGTGCGTGATGCGGGTGGGCGGGTGGAGGAGATTGTAGAGGTGGCCGAGGCCAAACGGCGGCCGGAAGCGGACGCTCTCTTAGCCATCCGTGAGTTAAACGCCGGTGTCTATTGCTTCGCCGCCAGCTGGCTCTGGGCTTGCTTGCCCGCCTTGCCCCTGCGCCAGGCCCGCACCGGCCCAGAGTATTACCTGACCGACGTGGTAGGCCTGGCCGTCCAGCAAGGGTTGCTGGTGGAGGCCATCGCCACCGACAACCCCGATGAGTGTCTGGGGGCCGGCACGCGCCAGGAATTGGTGGTGGTCGAGAAGGCCTTCCGCCGACGGGCCAATGCCCGCTGGCTGGCGGCCGGCGTCACCCTCATAGACCCGGATGCGACCTACATTGACCAGACAGTGATCATCGGCCAGGATACGGTCATCTGGCCGAACACCTTTCTGCAAGGCCAAACCAACATTGGTGAGGAGTGTATCATCGGCCCGAACGCCATCCTGCGCGACGCAGAGGTGGGAAGGGGTTGCTGGATCGAGCAGGCTGTTGTAGAAAAGGCGGCCATTCTGGATGGCCTGAAGGTTGGCCCGTTTAGTTACGTGAAACGTGAAACGTGAAGCGTGAAGTGTGAAACGTGAAACGTGAACCGACTATATTGCCTATGATCAATGACGCTCAATGTGACGCCCTGTTGGCGGCCGCCTGCGCCGCCCGCCAGCGGGCTTACGCGCCTTACTCCCATTACCGGGTGGGAGCGGCCGTGCTGGCCGACGACGGCCGGCTGTACACCGGGGTCAACGTGGAAAACGCCTCCTATAGCCTGACCATCTGCGCCGAACGGGCGGCCGTCTTCCAGGCCGTGGCCGCCGGGGCGCGGCGGATTCTGGCGGTGGCCGTCTGCACCGAGAATGGCGGTTCACCGTGTGGGGCGTGCCGCCAGGTCTTGAGCGAATTTGCCGACGACGCGCCGGTCTGGTTGAGCGACGCCCAAGGCCACGTGCGCCAGACCACTCTCTATGAGTTGTTGCCCGACCGCTTTGGGCCGGAACACCTGTCTGGGCAGTAGAACGATTCTTCCATATCGTTCTACCGGAGGAATAACTTATGTGGCTAATCGTTACCTCCACGATTGAAATTTTCCTGATTATCGCCGGCTTTCAGGGCCTCTTTAAGGGCAAGATGCCCATTAGCGAGGGGTTGTGGCTGGAGGGGTGGCCGGCCCGCGTCACGGGTCTACTGCTCATGATGCCTCTGCCAGTCGCCTTTGCCCTGGCCGAATGGTGGGCTGGCGACCAACCTTGGAACCTCACCATGTTGTCTGGCAGCCAGACCATTCTGATTACAGTGGTGTTGTTATTCCTGGCCCTACAGGTTTGGCTTGCCCGCCGGAGGAAGGCAAGTGGCAGGTAGCAAGTAGCAAGTAGCAAGTAACGTTTCTTACCTGCTACTTGCCACCTGCTACCTGCCACTGCTGGGAAGCTATGGCGCGCGAGCACACCTACCGCACCGAAGCTATTGTCCTGCGCCGCAGCGACTTTGGCGAGGCCGACCGGCTGTTGACCCTCTACAGCCGCGACTACGGCAAGGTGCGGGTGATCGCCAAAGGAGCGCGCAAGCCCCAGAGCCGCAAGACAGGCCACGTAGAATTGTTCATGCGGACCCAGTTTCTCATCGCCAAGGGGCGCGACCTGGACATCGTGACCCAGGCCGAGATGGTGGAGGGGTACGCGGCCGTGCGTGACGACCTGGCCCGCACTACTTATGCCTCCTACTTTGTGGAGTTGCTGGACCGCTTCACGGTGGAGGGAGATAAGCACGTTGGGAAGTACAACCTGCTGGCCGAAGCCCTGGGCTGGCTGGCCCACACCCATAACCTGCTGGTGGCCGCCCGCTATTACGAATTGCGCCTGCTAGGGCTGGTGGGCTACCAGCCCCAGTTGTTTCAGTGCCTGTCCTGCGGTGAGCCGATTCAGGAGCAAGACCAGTTCTTCAGCGCGGAATTGGGCGGACTTCTGTGTCCCAATTGCCAGGCGGCCGACCCCCGCGCCCGTGCCGTGTCGGCCGTGGCTGTCAAAGTTCTGCGCTTCCTACAAAGCCGTACCTGGGAAGCGGTGAGCGGACTGACGCTCAAGCGGCCGTTGCACCTGGAACTTGAAAACCTCCTCTCTCACTACGTCACCTATATCCTGGAACGCCAGCTCAA
>JBFMFT010000239.1:0-8050 GCA_040751925.1 Chloroflexota bacterium | reverse complement strand
CACTTTACCCCCTCCACACCTCGACAAAACCCCTACCCTTAAACACCCTGTTTAACCCCCTATGCTACACTACCCCAAAAAGAACAACACCAACACCAACTTCCTACTCATCACTCACCACTCACCACTCATCACTCACCACTCACCACTCACCACTCCAGGATGATTAAACCGATGATTAAATCAATTTAAACATCGCCCATGACCGCCATATCTAGCCATTGAGTGGCAAAAACACCCCCTTCTCCCCATATAACGATGATTAAACCCCGAAAAAAAAAGTGAGGCCCCCATTCATCGCCCCCAACGAAACCCAACCTCCTCAACCCCATCCACTGGGTAGCTTCTATACCGCCAACAGTCATAAACTGACATTTTCTTCACCCTGTCACCTTGTCAAGTATATATACTGCCAACGGTCATAAACTGGCATTTTCTTCACCTTGTCACCCCCTCACCTTGTCACCTTGTCAGGTATATCTGGTGAGCGGGTAAAGTCACGATGAGGGCGCAGCCCCGGCCGCCTGGCTGCTCCACCGTGAGCCGGCCGCCATGCAAGTCAACAATACCTTTGGCGATCATCAGGACTGTGCCATAGTCAGCCAACTGCAAAACACCCTGGTCGCCGTGGTCGAGAAGAGCCTGAATCCTGGCCTGCTCGTCCTCGTTGAAGCCGGCCGCCGCGCATTGAATAGCAAACTGCACCCCCTGGTCAGTTAGCCTGGTCCCCAGGAAAAGCTGCCGTTCGCCAGCCCTCTGGCCGAGGCGCAGGCCAAGCTGGATGAGCCGGCGCAAGACGTTGACCAGGTTGGCGCTGTCGCAATAGATGGCGGCCAGAGGGCCGGCCGTTTCCCAGCTAAATTCAACCCCCATCGTCTGGGCTTCCTCCTGGCAAAAGTAACTAGCTTCCTGGAGGAGAGCGGCCGGGTCAGAGTGAGGACTGGCCCGGTGTTGGAAGGCGGCCTGCGCCTCGCCCGTTTTCAA
Source organism: Chloroflexota bacterium (assembly GCA_040751925.1). GTDB lineage: Bacteria > Chloroflexota > Anaerolineae > Promineifilales > Promineifilaceae > JBFMFT01. The sequence goes on along the minus strand of JBFMFT010000239.1, from coordinate 7,066 downwards.
CTCCACCAGGCCCAACAAATCTTCGGTGAGGTTAGCCAGGCGGTTGCTACTCAGCTGGATACCGCGCAATTGTTGGGTGAGGTCAGCCTCGTTCTGGGTGTCCCGCAAACCCTGAGCCAGATTCTCTGTGTAGCCGCTAATAGCCGCCAACGGCGTCTTCATTTCCGGCCGTAACACTTCCAAAATACTGCGCTTCAACTCGGCGAAATTCTGGCTGAACGTCCCCTGGCGTTGGAAATAGCGATCCAGTTGATTGCTCACGACCCCCAGCAACTCGTCGCTATCGTACGGTTTGACGATATATTCCTCAGCCCCGCTCCTCAGCCCCGTCTGAATGTCAAATTTCTCACCCTTCGCGGTCAAGAAGACGAAGGGAATGTGGAGCAGAGCTAGATTGCGCCGAACTTCGCCCAAAAGGGCAAAGCCATCCATCTGGGGCATCATAATATCCGAGATGATCAGGTCCGGCCGGTGTTCAGCCAACACACTCAGGGCTTTGCGGCCGTTAATGGCCGTCAGAACCCTAAACTCATACTTGCCATCCGAGACTTCTAACAACTCCTGCAAGCCATCCAGCAGGTATCTATCGTCCTCCACCAGCAGAATCGTCGCCGGCTTGCGCTGGTGACGGCCACTGGCAACCGGGCGGAAGACCGGCCGGTTAGCCGCAACCATAGGTAGGACAATGGTGAAAACAGAGCCGATCCCTTCCTTACTTTGGACCTCCACCCGGCCGCCCTGTAGCTCCACCAACCCTTTGACAATCGTCAGGCCACAGCCAGGCCCTTGTTGCTCCATCCGCTCGCGGTTGTACTGATAGAAAAGCTCAAAAATCAGCTCCTTGACCCGTTCAGGAAAGCCAATGCCATTATCACTCACCAACAGTCGCAATTCACCATCGGCCGCTTCAGCCGACAACTGCACACGGCCTGGCGATTCTTCGCCCAAATGCCGGCGCATATAAGTAAACTTGATGGCGTTATCCAGCAGCCGTTCCAGGGCCTCACGCAAGTATTCCTCGTCCCCATAGACCAGGGGCAAATGATCGGCCGCTGACCAGGTAAGCTGGATACCCTGTTCGGCGGCCCCCTTTTGATGGGCTTCGGCCACTTCGGCGACCAGGCGGCCGAGGTGCGTTTGCAGTCCGGCGCGCTGTTCGTAGTGGGCGGCCGCCTCCCCCGTGCGTAGCTCCATTACCATTACCAGGTCGTTGATCAGGCGGGTCAAGCGCAGGCAGCCCACCCGTATTCCCCGCAGATATTCGCTGAGATTCTGGCTATCTTCCGAGGATTGCAGACCAGAGGAAAGCATATCCACGTAGGCGGTGACGAAGGTGAGCGGGGTGCGAAATTCGTGGTTGATAACCTGTAGGAGATTGCGTTTCAGGTTATCCAGGTTTTGCTGGTGGGCCTGCTCAATCTGAAACTTACGATCTAGCTGGGTCTTCACCAACTCCACCAGGTCGCTGCTGCTGAAGGGCTTGGTAATATACAGGTCAGCCCCACTCATGCGCCCCTCGCGAATGTCTTGTTTAGCCCCCTTAGCCGTCAGGAAGATAAAGGGAATGTTCATCCACTCCGGGTTCTGACGCACGCGGCCGAGCAGTTCCAGACCATTCATCATGGGCATCATAATGTCCGAAATGATCAGGTCTGGTAGCTGGTCGGCCATCGCTGCCAGGGCCGCCACGCCCGTCTCGGCCGTGATGACCCGTATCTCGTAGCCGATGTGAGCCAATTCAAGCAAATCACTAATACCGTTCAGTAAAGAACGATCATCTTCAACGAGCAGGATAGTAGTCGGTCTGGTCATGGCGTCTTGATTTGCTAATAGGATATCCATGCCTGCCCCCAAGGCAAACTATAATCCATCCATTGACCTAAACGAAGGTGACTTTAGTACCAGCCAAACCGGACAGGTTCTCGGAAACCTATCCGGTTTAGGGAATGACCAACGACTGCCCAACGTAAATCGTGTAAGGCGGCGTCAAGCCGTTAGCCTCGGCCAAAGCCTCTAACGTGACCCCATAACTTTGGGCAATCGAATTGAGCGTCTCGCCAAACTGCACGATGTGTATAACCTGGCCTTCAGGAGTGGGCGTGAGCGACACAGGAATAATGAGCACCTGGTTGGGGAAGATGTCGCGGGGGTCGCTAATGCCGTTGGCCTCGGCGATTTCTTGCCAGGTAATGCCATAAGATTGGGCGATCCGGTGCAGGGTGTCGCCAGCGCGGACGGTATAGGTGATCACCGTCGCCGTTGGAGGGGCCTCTGGGGTGGCGGTGGTCGCGGCCACGCCGGTCGGCTCAGGCGTATCCGTAGGGGCAGCCTGGGGGACAACCGGCGTGCTGGTCGGTTCAGGCAAAGGGGTAGGCGGCGCGGCCGTCGGGCTGGCGGGTAGGGTGGCAACCTCGGCCGGGGCAGTTAGCTGGCTCTGGAGGGCCTGCACCGTCTGCGTGACCAGGGCGTTCTGAGCGACGACCGTCGCGTTCTCGGCGACACGGGTTAGCCGCGCCTCTTCGAGTTGCGAGCGGCGGGCCAGCCCCACCGCCAGCACGGTAATCGTGCCTAAGAGCAGGAGGCCCAACAATCCCAACACCAATATCAAAAAGGAACGGGTCCGTGAGCTTGCTTGTCCGGTCATAAAATCATCGGCCATAGTCAATGTCCTTGAGCAGTGTAGCGCAAGCCGCTGGCTTGCCCTACAGATTATGCCTCCGCACCTGGAAGCAAGTCAAGATTCAGGTAAGGTACGAAAACGCGCTGCCCATCGGCCAGAGCCACCTCGGCCCCCGGCCAACGGCCGGCCGCCGTCATCCGGCCGCGCGGCAGCAATTGGACAACCCGGCCGACCTGTCCGGCGTGCGGCGGTTGCAGAATCCGCGCCACCTGACCAATAGCCCACTGTGGCCGGTCATCTTCCGGCAAAACGGCCGCCGTCGCCCCCGGCCGGGGAATGACGATAGACGGCCGGCCGCCCATTGGCCCCGGCGGCGGGTTCAGCAAAGACGCTTCCTCTCCTTGATGCTCCAGTAGCACGCGGAAAAGAGGTTCGGCCATTGGCAGTGGGCCAACTCCCTCGGTTAGCACGACGGGGAAGGCCAGACCAGGAGCAGCCGCAAAGAGTTCGGGCGGCAGGCTACCCACGATCAGACCGCGCACCGAGCTTTCTTCAGCCTTCCGCAACGCAGCCATCTCATCCACCCGGCCGGCGACCAGGATGGCCCCCCTGCTCTCCGGGCCGAGGTGGGCGGCCGTCAATACCCCATCAGGTGCCGTGACTGGCGTCAACAGGCGGCCGAAACCTTCCTTGCCGGAACTCCAAACAGCCTGAATCAACGCGCCATCGGTCTCAATGGTCACCCATTGGTCGGCGGTGACGTTGGTCACCCATCCCTGCACCATCGCCCGCAATTCCAGAGTGTCGGGCATCCTTTGTAGGATGAGGCGGCCGTGCCGAAGCTGGTGAAACAGGCCATCTATCGGCGAGGCCAAAGGTCGCTGGCTGCCCAGGAGACCCGGCCGGCGCAGGAGTGGTTGGCCCCGGCGCACAGCGACCCCCTCCTCGACCAGCAGATAACGGCCGACATCGGCCGGCGGTACGCGCAGGGCTTCGCTGGCCCGCAGGATGAGAAATCCCCTGGCAATTGGCGCACGCGCCACCACCTGAACGGCCGTCACCGCCTGGCCCACCTGCGCCACCACTTCGCCAGGCACAGGCAACCACCGCTCACAGCGAAGGCGAGCCAGAGGCTTGACCAGGGTAAGGGAAGTTGGGTACGGCATGACTCAAGTGATGAGTAATGAGTGATGAGTCACTCATTACTCATCACTCATTCCTCCCACGCTGGAATGCCACCGGCGCACCCACTCGCGCCGGCCGGCCGGGTCAGTAGGCAGGCTCAACGGCCGGCCGCGCGCGTCAATCACCAGCCCGGCCGCGCTGCCTGTTACCGTCCATTGGTGGGGCTGGCCCGCGCCAAAGCCCACGTCAAACAGGCGGGCTGGCTGCACCATCACTTCCGCCTGGCGGCCGGGCGGCAAGGGGATGACCTCTATTTCACCATAAGCCACCTCTGCTTCGACCGTTCCCAACCGCTCCGAACGCACTTCCACCCGCACGGCCGCCTCGCCGGGCTGGCCTACCCCCAGGGGAGCAATCACACAACCCAACTCGACCAGCGCGCCGCCGGCCAGCGTTTGCACGACGGCCACCGGATCGTGGCCGGCCAGCAAGCCCAGAGCCGGGGCCAGGCCGTAACGATCCTGGCTGACGGTAAAGATACCGGCCGGTTGCAGCGCGTCCAAGAGCGTCAAGATGACCGGCCCTGGCGCAAGGGGCTGGCCCAACAGACCGCCGCGCACCAACAGCCGCCGAACCGATGACAGCGACGCTCCGGCCGGCCATTGCCACAGCCCGGCCGCCGCACGCGCCAGGTGGCGAATCACCGCTCGGGCCAGGGCTTGCTCCAATTGGCGTTGCCCGGCCGTCATGGGAATTGTCTGCGGGTGGAGCGACTTGTGATAAACCGCCGCCTGGGCGGCGGCTTCGGCCATCTCCACCGGCGACCAGGCCAGAGTCGCCGCCAGGTCATCCAGGTCAAGGGCCTTGACCAGGGATCGCCCCAGCCCCAGGCCGGCTTGCACCCAGGGCTGAAGGTGATCCGGCCAGGCGGCGATGAGGGCGGCCGTCTCACTGCCCACGTCCACACCCAAAACCAACCCCTCTTCGGCTACAGCGAAGTATTGAACCAACGTGGCAAAGGCGGCCGCCGTTGGCATGGGCGGCAAGCTACTCCAGGCCAGGGCCTCCCGCAACCCCGGCGTCGTTTCGATTTTCGTCTCGCGGTACGAGCGGTGGAGAAGCCGCCTGGCGTCTGATAGCCGTTCCGTCCCCGGCCGCACATTTTCGGCTACTCGCAAAAGCCCATCCTGACCCAGAATCTCCGCCACCTGGGAGCGCAGGTGGCTGTTGCCCGCAAAAAGCACGGCTACTTCCGGTGCAGGCGGTGCGCTGAACAAGCTGCCTTCCTGTAGCAACCCTAGCCCCAACCCAACCGTCTCCACCAATTTTAGCAGAGGGCGGGTGGCCCCGCCGTCTGTGCCGCCGGTCACAAAGACCAGGCCCGGCCGCTGTTCGAGCATGGCCGCCACGTATTGCTGTTCGGTGCGGCCGTCTTTCGGGCTAAAGGTATCGCTCACCGTAGCATAAATGGCTTGCAGGGCGCGGCGCGCGCTGGTCAGGCTCAAAGAGTCGGACAGGCCAACCAGGATCGTGGGCAGCGGCCCGGCCGCGCTCACCGCCAACCCGAAGTGATCCACGCCAGCCCCATCGGCTCTCGTTGGCCTCAACAATTGGTCGTCCTGGAGGAGCGGGCGGCCGGTCATTTCCGCCAACTGGCGGATCGCCTCCCGCAAACCCAAGAGGGCGTTCGACCAGGGCGGGTTCAGGGTCGTTGGGTGGCTGGCCCGGCCGACAAAGCGGTAAGCGTCGTCCACCACGTCCAGCAAAACGACGGTGGTGTTGGCGTGGCCCACGTCGGCCAGCAAATAGGACGGTAACGGCCGGTTGGGTCTGGAGCTGGCTTCCTTGCTCATGGGCCTGGCCTCCCCAGGCTTCTCACTGCCTCGGCCAGAAAAGATACCCGATCACTCAGCAAAACCAGGCTGGTTTGCAGCAGGCCGGCAAAGAGAGCAGCCAGGGCGATGGTCAAGACGATCTGGCCGACTTTGGCAATCACCCGCCGCCACCGAGGGGGCTGGGCGCGGCCGGCCGCTCCGGTGAACTGGAAATAGAGCAGAGCGCAGGCGGTGAGTAGGGCTGCCAAAACGTCCAGGTAGGGGTCGCCACTGGCGGCCGTCACCAACGGCCAGAGCGTGCCTTGAATGGCCCCCACCAGGGCGACGGCCGCGCCGGCGGCAAATAGCAAAGCCAACGCGCTGTCGCCCAGCCAGGCGGTATGGCGATGCAGCTTGAAGAGCAGCAACCCGGCCAGGAGGAGGGGAGCCAGCCAGGCCAGGCCAGCCGGCCGCCCTAAGCGCACCTCGACCACCACGGGCCAGATGACGGCGCGAACGGCCGTCACGGCGGCGTAGGCCGCGCTAACGCCCACCAACAGATGCACAGCCAGGCGATAGAGGGGGTTGTCCCGCCAGGCGTAGCTAAAGACGAAGAGGGTGAGAAAGAAGCCGATGAGCAGGCCGGCCGTATCAGACATGGGCGCGTGAAGGGTTAGAAACCAGGTTTTTGCGAAGAACCTGGTTTCTGTGGAAAGCTCGCTATCTCTCCCTTTTAATCAGATAAACGAGGTTGCTGGCGAGAAGCAGGAGAGCAACCAGGCCAACCAGCCAGGTCTGCCCGCTCAAACCGGCGGCCGGTAAGAAACCACCTAGCACACCTGCCAGACGGCCGCTCGACAAATAAACAGAGGCGACGGGCGCAAGGGCCTGGGTCACACCCATCACCAAAGGGGCGTCGGTGGCCGGCCCCACTTGTTCCAACCAGTTGACCAGGCTGCCCTGATCGCCGGTAAAAACAATGACCAGGGCCACTTGCCCCAACGTGCGCTGAAGCTCCTCGGCCCAGAGCTGGCCGGGCGGCGGCGGGCAAGGCTGTTCGCCGCCCAGGCAGCCGGCCAACGCCCGCAACCCGACAGCTTCACCAGGCAAGAACAAGGCTTCCTTCCCCAGCCAACGGCCGACCAGGGGCAGCCCGGCCGGATATTGGCTAATGGCTACAACCGGACTGCCATTGGCGGCCAATTCGGCCAAGGTGGGTTGGACGAGGTGATCGAGTTCGCCAGCCAGGGCCGGTGTGTAATCGAAAGCTACCAGCACCGGCCGGCCGCTGGCGGCGGCGAGGGTCGAGTGAATGGCCGGCGAGAACTTTGCTGGCGTAGGGGCCACGCCGGCCGCCGACCATTCACCTAACCCGGCCGCCAGGAGTAAGAGCAGCCCCACGACCAGGCGAATACCTGGCGAGAGGGCCGCCAGGGTTGGGCGTTCAGACGGGAGAGCCGGCTCGGCCGCCTCTGTTACCTGCCGCAGCCAGGCCACCTGCTGCTCC
>JBFMFT010000238.1:0-8059 GCA_040751925.1 Chloroflexota bacterium | reverse complement strand
CTCTGTCCTTCAAGCCATCGTCTGTTCACTGGTGGGTTATGGCCTGGCACGCTATCGGTTCCGCGGCAAGAATCTCATCTTTATTCTCATCCTTGCCACTTTCATCATTCCCGCCCAAAACACGGTCATCCCGCAGATGTTGACGTATAGAAATCTCGGTTTGCTCGGCAACATCTTGGCCCTGATTCTCCCGGCCGTTATGGGCCAGGGATACAAAAGTGCAATTTTCATCCTGATCTTCTACCAGACTTTTCTTACCTTACCCAAAGTTCTGGAAGAGGCTGCTCGTCTGGACGGGGCCTCTGACTTGGAGATATTCTTAAGAATCGCGCTGCCGGCGGCCGTCCCCGCCTACATTATTACTGTCATCTTCTCGACCGTTTGGTATTGGAACGAAACCTACTTGACCGTTATCTTTCTTGAGGGGGGTATCAAATCCCTGCCCATGCAATTAACCAAGTTTGTGCAGGCGTATGAGAATCTGTATCCGCCGGGAACGGTCAATATCTTTGATCGTCTCAACGAGGCGGTTAAACTCAGTGGCACCTTCTTGAACATTCTCCCGTTGTTGTTGATGTACTTTGTCCTACAAAAGTGGTTCGTCGAATCCGTTGAAAGGTCAGGCATCGCTGGTGAATAAGTTCACTGTTTTGCTCTTGGGAGGGTTGCTTTTCATTACCGGCTGTTCTTCGCCAGATGAAACGCCGGAAGTCGAGACGGCCGTTACGCCGGTAGCCCCAAGTGCCATTCCAACTGAAAATCCTACACCGAGCCCGACTCCTGCTAACGTTGAGGAAGTCGTTGAATATGAGATGGCGAGGTCTTTCGATTACTTCTGGGAGCAAGTCAACACCGACGTCAATAGCCCTGGTTATGGGCTGGTGCGGGATCGTTATCCGGGGTCAGAAGGAATTGCCAGTACGGCCGCCGTCGGGTTTGGCCTGACCGCCTACCCCATTGGCGTAGAAAAAGGGTACATCTCTTATGAGGAGGGCCATGACAGAGCCGATGGGACACTAGATACCCTGCTGGCGATGGAGCGGGTCGAAGGCTTCTATTACCATTTTGTGGACATGGAAACCGGGAAACGAGCCTGGCAGAGTGAAGTCTCCAGCATTGACACGGCCATCCTCTTAATGGGCGTCCTCACGGCCGGGGAGTATTTTGGCGGTGAAATCCAAAACAAAGCGGAACAGATTTATGATGGGGTGAACTGGCCCTGGTTTGTGGATGAGTCGCGGGCCATGTTCTACATGGCCTACCGGCCGGAAGAAGGGTTTGCCGGGCATTGGGACTTTTACGCCGAGCAATTGATGTTGTACCTGCTGGCGGCCGGGTCAGACACCCACCCTACTGATGAAGCCCCTTACTATAGCTTCACCAGACATTACGCCAGCTATGGCGAGGGGAAACCGTTTATCCATTCCTGGTTTGGCTCCCTTTTCACCTACCAATACAGTCATGCCTGGATAGACTTCCGGGAATATACCGATAAAGAGGGAGTGAACTGGTTTGATAATTCGGTAGAAGCATCTCTATCCCACTTCAATTTTGCCGCCACGATGGACAGCCAATACGTCACCCTCGGGCCGGATGCCTGGGGACTCACGGCTTGCGACGGACCCAACGGCTACAACGGCTTATATGGTGCGCCGCCGTCAGGTTTTGACAACCATTCCCACTTGGTTGATGACACCATTCCCCCGTCAGGAGCCATAGGGTCTATGATCTTCCTGCCCCAAGAAGCCGAACAAGCCATGTTAAATTACTACTCGCTTGAGCCGCTAAAAGGAGAATATGGATTCTTAGACGCCTATAATCTCAGTGAAGATTGGTACGCCACGGACGTTATCGGAATAGACAAAGGGATCACCTTGCTCATGCTTGCCAACTACCAGAGTGACCTGGTTCATCGAATAGTCATGCAAAATGAACAGATATTGAACGGGCTGGGTCGTCTACAAATAACGAAAAGTAGATAAGTCAGATGACTACCATCAAAGACGTAGCCAAACGCGCCAAAGTCAGCATCGCGTCTGCCTCTTATGCCCTGAATAACACAGGCACGATCAGCGACGACACTCGAAAACGGGTGCTAGAAGCGGCCGAGGAACTCAACTATCACCCCAACGCCTTTGCCCGAAACCTCAAGAAACGAAAGACGCACACGATTGGCGTCTTTATTACTCGCTTTGGTGGCTCGTTCTACGAAGAAATTCTCGAAGGCATCCACGACGCCGTTCTCCAAACCGACTATCAGTTGATTGTTTGCCCCGAAGGCCGGCCGATGCCCAAGCTCCTGACCCAGCGGCAGGTGGATGGAGCTATTGTCTTCGACTCCAAAATAAAGAGTGACGTCATCGTTAAACTTGCTTCCAAAAGATTTCCTATCATCGTTTTAGATCGCTATCTGGAAGTGGATTATTTGCTGCCCTTATTGCTGGACAACCAGCAGGGCACCAAAGAGGCTTTTCATCATTTATATAACCAGGGTGCTCGTCGCATCTTTTTCGTTTCGGGCGCGGCCGATTCTTTCGATAATATGGAAAGAAAGGCGGCGTTTCTGCGCGAAGGATATGAACACAATCTGACCATCCCGTGTTTTGAGGGAAACTTCACCGAGCAATCTGGTTACAATGCCGCCCAAGCGATTCTTTCATCCCACGAGTTGCCCGAAGCCGTCTTTTGCGCCAACGACCAGATGGCGATAGGTTTTATGAAAGCCATGAAGGAGCATCAATTAAAGGCTCCCGACGATATGGCCGTCGTGGGCTTTGACGACATCCAGGTTGCCAAATACATGCAGCCAACCTTGTCCACAATTGGCGCATCGCGTCTCACCTGGGGCGCGACGGCCGCTATCCAACTCATTGATTTCCTGGAGAATGATAACCCTTTTCCAAAACTGGTTCGCATTCCCACCCAGTTCATCCAACGAGAATCATCCACCAAGAATTACGAAGAAGTAGGGGTGAGGCAACGGGGATAGGCATTCTCCTGGGTTAGAACATCGTCTCCCCGTTGCCTCGCCCTTCTTCGTAATCGGCCGCCAACGAGATGGGTGAGGCGGACGGGGGACAATGTTTCAGTTCAAGAACAGATGGATACGAAAACCTTATTAGAAAACGAGTTAAAAGGTTCTTTTGATTTCTTCCTGAACTACACCAACCTGAATCCGGCCAGCCAGGGATTTGGTCTCACCGTAGATTCCACCCAAACGCCGCACGTCGCTTCCATCGCCTCGGCCGGCTTTGCCCTGTCTGCCTGGGTGATTGCCGTCGAGCGAGGCTACCTGGCCCGCCACGAGGCCCTGGACATTGCCCAAAAGACGTTACAGACCCTACTCCACCGAGCCAGCCACCATCGCGGTTTTTTTGCCCATTACCTGGACATGGAAAGCGGGGCGAGAATCAGGAAGTGTGAATTTTCCACGATTGATACCGCCCTCTGCCTTAATGGGGTGATTACGGCCGCCGCCTACTTTCAAGACGCCCCAATCAGCGAGCTGGCCCAACAACTGCTGGAGCGGGTGGACTGGAACTGGATCGTTTTCGAGCGAGACGGCCGAACGCTGTTTCGGATGGCCTATAACCCAGATGAGGGTGGGGACTACGTGACCGGTGAACCCGGCTTCATTTACCGATGGGACATGGCCGCCGAGCAAAAGATGATGTACTTGCAGGCGGCCACTCAGATTGAACCGGCCGTCGCCCAGAAGCTCTATCAAGGTTTTGTCCGCCCCCTGGGGTATTATGAAGGTCATCCGATTATCATCAATCCTGGCGGCGTTTTGTTCGCTTATCAGTTCAGCGAAGCCTGGCTCGATACCGGCCGTTATCTCGATCCCGATGGTGTGGATTGGTTCAACAACACCCGGCTGGCTACCTTAGCCAATCGTCAATTTTGCCTCGATCACGCCTCCCGCTTCAAGACCTACCATGCCCAAAGTTGGGGGGTAAGCGCGGGGGATAGCCCCTGGGGTTACAACGTATCCGGCAGCACGCCCAGTCTGCATAAACCGGAACCTAATGGCACCGTCTCCATTTATGGCGCGTTGTCCTCTCTGCCTTTCACTCCCGAACCCACCCTGGATATGGTCCATTACCTATACCAGAACCATCCCCAAACCTGGGGGCCTTATGGCTTTTTTGACTCTTACAACCTGGACGTTGCCCCGTCCTGGTACAGCCACTTACTTTACGGCATTGATAAAGGCTGTTCGATGCTCATGATCGAGAATTATCTCAGCCGCTTGATTTGGGATACCTACACGAACAGTCCTCTTATCCAAAAAGCACTGGCCGTCTTAGGCTTTAAGCGGCGAAAAGACGTCACCTAAAGAGTATGGGTATCTACTCAGCTTCACCGCCGAGACGCGGAGGTCGCAGAGTTTCTAGTATGGACACATTCTATGCCAAGAACGGTCACTTTTGGCTCAACGACCAACCCCAACTGATTCAGGCGGGTGAATTCCATTACTTTCGCACGCCGCCAGATCAATGGTCTCATCGGCTGGGGTTGTTAAAAGCGGCCGGTTTCAACGCCCTGGCCTCCTACATTCCCTGGCTGTGGCACCAGCTAGAGGAAGACGTTTCCGATTTTGACGGTCACAGTCACCCCATGCGGAACCTGGCCGGCTTTTTAGATCTGGCGGCCGGCATGGGCTTGTGGATCATCGCCCGGCCGGGCCCCTACATCATGGCCGAAACGATCAACGAAGGCCTTCCCCCCTGGGTCTTCACCACCTATCCCCAGGTGGCCTTTGTGAGCCAGGATCAAAAAGCGCAAAATATCGCCAGCTACCTGCACCCCGATTTCCTGGCCTGTGTCAAAAAATGGTACCGGGCCATCTTTTCTGTCCTGACCCCACGCCAGGTCACTCACGGCGGCAAGATCATCCTGATCCAACTGGACAATGAAATGGGGATGATGCAATGGGTCAGAAATATCCTGGACACGAATCCTGACACGCTTGCCAGATTTGCGGAGTTCTTGAACAACACTTACGGCCGCCAGCTTACCGAGAGATACCCCACCCGTGCCCTGCCCAACTTCCTAAAGGAAGGAATCTTGCGCCCCGGCGAACCTTACGGCGCGCTCATTGTCGAGGATTACCGCCGCTTTTACCGCGTCTACCTCCGCGAATACGCCGCCTTTCTGTGGTCAGAAGCGCAAGCCAACGGCATGGACGTTTTGCCGGTAGTCAATATCCATGGCTTCGCCAACGGCGGTAAAACCTTCCCCATTGGCCTGTCCCAGTTAGTCACGGTCATGGAGATGGAAGGCATGATCAGCGCCACCGACGTTTACCCAGGCTTCATCGGCGAAGGCAATTTCCACCAGTTGTTGCTGGTCAATGAGATGACCAAAGCCCTGCAGAACAAGGAGCAGGCGTTGTTCTCTATCGAATTTCAAGCCGGCGGCAACCACGATTTTGGTGGCGGCCAGACCTCCCTGTACGATTTGCACAGCCGTTTGTGCCTCTCCTCTGGGATGCGGGCCATCAACCACTATCTCTTTTTCGACGGCGAAAACGACCCCATCTTGAGTCCCATTAAACGCCACGACTGGGGCCACCCGGTGCGTACAGATGGCACGTTGCGGAAACATTACTCCCGCTATCCCAGGCTGTCTAACGTGTTGAAATCCTACGGGGTTGACCTCATCCTGTCCCGGCCGCAAACGGTGGCTACCGTTGGCTTCTTGCTCGATCACTTTATGACGGAAGTGAACAATGGGTGTACCCAGGCAGCTACCAACGTCCTGACCCACCAGCGCGAGGTCGTTCTATTTGACTTTATTGCCAGAGGTCTGGTCCTGACCCACCGGCCCTTTGATGCCCTGGAACTCGGCCGCTCGACCCTGGACGCCGCACAGACCCCAATCTGCTGGGTGATGATGGAGAAGCAGTGCCCGGCGGCCGTCCAGCGAAAATTAGTAGATTACGTCAACCAGGGCGGCAAGCTGATCCTGGTCGGCCGGCTGTGTGTAGAGGATTTCGACCATGCGCCCTGCGCCATTCTCCAGGACGCGCTCGGCCTTCAGCGTATTCACAGCGATCCACCCTTTACGCCTAGCCTCATTCACGCCTTTCACTACCAAGACGTGCCGGTTTCCTTCGTGGAGCGCTATACCGGCGACTTTGATGAAGTATTCGCCACCGACCAAAATGGGGATACCGTTGGATTTATGAAGAGGATAGGCAAGGGTACGGTCATGGTGTTGGGCGCGGCTATGGCGGCCAATACCCTCGACGATTTAGACGTCGTTCACCTGATGGCCCTGAAGATGGACTCTCCCCCTCTTTTTCAACTGAGCAACTGGGCCGACGTTCGCCTCAGTCGCGGCGAAAACGGCCGTTTCCTGTTCATCAACAATTACCAGGATGATCCCGTCGAAACGACCGTTGCCTACGAAAAGGAGAGCCTGTTGGGTGGAAATCTTGTGCATATTCCAGCCCGGAGAGGCCTGATCCTGCCGTTGGATTGGCGGTTGAACGAGAACGTCTTCATTCATTACGCCACTTCGGAAATTGTCGAAATAACAGATGACGACTCCACCATTCAACTGAGAATGGCCCAGGCTGGCTTTGCGGCCGAACTGACTCTTTCTGGTTACCATTGCGACGATTCAATAACCATCCAGCAATCGGCCCCAACACGCCACGTTCGGGTTCACAGCCAGGACAACGATGTGATCGTCCTAAGAAAAGCAGAATAATTATGGAAGCAAAAATCGCTACCTACAACCACCTCGACCCGACCACAGAGACCCGCGTCGAGACCCTTCTGGCCCAAATGACCTTGCCGGAAAAGATAGGCCAGCTTGTCCAAAGCAGTCCAGGTGAGGACGTGGATGAGGTGGTTCGCGCCGGCCGCGTGGGCTCCTTCCTCAATGTGATGAGTCCCCGCCTGATCAACCACTGCCAGCGGATCGCCGTAGAGGAATCGCGGTTAGGTATCCCGCTCATCTTTGGCGCGGATGTCATCCATGGTCTCCGCACCATCTTCCCCATCCCCCTGGCGGAAGCCTGCACCTGGAATCCCGCCTTGCTTGAACAAGCCTCGCGTGTCGCCGCCGAAGAAGCATCGGCCTACGGGGTTGACTGGATATTCGCCCCAATGGTAGACGTCTCGCGCGACCCGCGCTGGGGCCGGATCGCCGAGGGCGCGGGCGAAGACCCCTTCCTCGGGATGGCCATGGCCCGCGCCCGCGTGCGTGGCTTTCAGGCCACCAACCTGACCAGCGGCCGTCGCATCGTCGCCTGCCCTAAACATTACGTGGGCTACGGGGCGGCCGAGGCCGGCCGCGACTACAACACGGCCGACTTTTCCGAACGCACTTTACGCGACGTTTACCTCCCCCCCTTCAGAGCGGCGTTTGATGCCGGGGCGGGTACGGTGATGAGCGCGTTCAACGAAATCAGCGGCCTCCCGGCCACCGTCAATCCCCTCCTTCTCCGCACCATCCTGCGCGACGAATGGCAGTGGCCCGGCGTCGTCTTGAGCGATTACGAGGCCGTCCATGAACTCATCTCTCATGGCATCGCCGCCGACCTGAAAGACGCTGTTCGCTTGAGTCTCCTCGCCGGTCTGGATATGGAAATGGTCAGCCGGGGTTACACCAACCACCTGGCCGACCTGGTTACGGCGGGCGACCTGCCCCTGACGTTGGTGGATGAAGCCGTTCGCCGCATCCTCCGCCTCAAATTCCGCCTCGGCCTGTTTGAGAACCCCTACACAGATGAAAGCCTGGCCGACTCAGTTATTCTTCGTCCCGATTTCCGCGCCCTGGCTCTTGAAGTGGCCCAGGAATCTATGGTACTGCTCAAAAACGAAGACGCCATCCTCCCCTTTTCTCCGCAGACCCGCCTGGCGGTGATTGGTCCGCTGGCCGACAACCGCCACGATATGCTGGGTTGTTGGTCGCTGCATACCCATCCCGAAGACGTGGAAACCGTTCTGGAGGGCCTCTCCGTCTATCTACCTGATGGCGCCTGGACACACGTCGCTGGCTGCCCGATCCGCGAAGATGAGCCAACGGATATTCCGGCGGCGGT
>JBFMFT010000237.1:0-8114 GCA_040751925.1 Chloroflexota bacterium | reverse complement strand
CGGCAACCCGGAGATGGGCGCGCGGGCGGCCGAAGAATCCGTCGAGGAACTGGAATCCCTCCTGCGTGGGTCAGATATGGTCTTCGTGACGGCCGGCATGGGCGGCGGCACTGGCACGGGCGCGGCCCCTCTGGTAGCCAAAGTGGCCCGCGAGCAGGGGGCGTTGACCATTGGCGTCGTCACCCGCCCCTTTGGTTTTGAGGGCGCGCAGCGCAGCAAGTCGGCCGAAGCGGGCATTGACACCCTCAAGGATCACGTGGACACCCTGATTGTCATCCCCAACGACCGCCTGTTAGAGATGGCCGACAAGCGCATCACCCTCCTCGATTCCTTCCGCATGGCCGACGACGTGCTGCGCCAGGGCATCCAGGGCATCAGCGAGTTGATCACCGTACCCGGCCTGATCAACCTGGACTTTGCCGACGTGCGAACGATCATGTCGTTGGGCGGTGCGGCTCTGATGGCCGTTGGTCATGGATCGGGCGACGACCGCGCCCGCATCGCCGCCGAGCAGGCTCTTTCTAGCCGCCTGCTGGACGTGACGATTGACGGGGCGCGGGGCATCCTGTTCAACGTGACCGGCGGCAAGGACCTGGGGTTGTACGAGATCAACCAGGCCGCGTCCATCATCCGTGAAACGGCCCACCCAGACGTGAACCTCATCTTTGGCGCGGTCATTGACGAAACGATGCAGGACGAGATCCGCATTACGGTCATTGCCACTGGCTTCGAGCGGACGATGCCACCCATGCGCCAGATGACGCGCGGGCTGGAGCGCCGCCTGCCGGATCGCCGGCCGGTACGGGAGACAGCGTCCACCCCTGTCCCTGCGCCTGTCTACCAGGAGGTGGCGGTGGCCCCCCGGCCGCGTGACCCCCGCGCCGAAACACGCGATTCAGCCTTCCGCTTCGACGAGCTAGACATTCCGACCTTTCTCCGCAAGAGAAAGTAGAAACCAGAAACCAGGTTTTTCTCCAAAACCTGGTTTCTCTTGGTTTCTAATTTAACCCTCTTTTCACTTGCCGCTATCAGACGGATGTGCTATAATGCCGTCTGATAGTGCCAGATATGGGGGAGCGTGAAAGAGACACTCCATATCTGGCGTCTCCCGTGACACGGCCGCTCCGGTTGGGAAGGTGTTCAGTTGAACGCTGTTTGATTACGCTGCCTGGAGGCAGAGGATGAGATGTCCCTATTGTCAAAGCGATAACACTCGCGTTATAGACACTACCCACGACCTGCGCGGTGGGGTGCGGCGGCGGCGGGCCTGTGAAAACTGCGACCGCCGCTTCACCACTTACGAGCGGCCGGTTCTCTCCGCCCCTTTGCTCATCAAACGCGATGGGACGCGGGAGGAGTTTTCCCGCGAAAAGCTGGTCGCGGGTATTCGTGTCGCCTGCGCCAAGCGGCCGGTAGCCGCCGAGGACATTGAACGATTAGTGGGGGAAATCGAGGCCGAGTTGCAGCAAAGCGGCAAGTCCGAAATACCCAGTCGCTTCGTCGGCGACCGGGTCATCGCCAAGCTCAAAGAACTGGATGAAATCGCCTACATCCGCTACGCCATCGTTTACCTGCGTCTAAACGACCTGGAAGCGATCCGCAACGAGATCAACCGCCTACTCCTGGAAAGCTAATTAGATATTGGCTCACTGCCGAGACGCGGAGTTTCCAGTGGTGAGTAATGAGTGATGAGCAACGAGTGACTCGTCGCTTACCACTCATCACTCATGACTCTACGTTCTTTGCGTCTTAGCGGTGAAGCCTGAGAGAGAGATGGAGGATAACCATGCTTGAGGTAACGAAAACAGAAGGGGGGCAAGCCCCGGCCGTCAACGGCCACCGCAACGGCACCCTGCGCGCCCTGGACAGTGATGAAAGTGAAATCACCCTGCCAGACACGATCATCAAGCGCGACGGCCGCGTCGTCCCCTTCGAGCCGATCCGCATCGAGAACGCCCTGGCCCGCTGCTTCGCCAGCCTCGGCCGCGACCCCCAAACCTCCGTCCATGACCTGACCCAGCAGGCGGTCAACGTCGTCGCCGCCAAGTACACCCAGCCCACCGTCGAAGGGGTGCAAGACGTGGTGGAGATGGTCTTGCAGGCCGCCGGCGAATACGAAGCGGCCAAGCATTACATCCTCTACCGCGCCGAACACGCCAAGATGCGTAGCCAGCGGCCGATTCCCCAACGAGTGCGCCGCGCCTTCGCCGAATCTGACCCATACTTCCCCACCCAGCTCCAGAAATTCCAGTTCTACGACAAGTATTCCCGCTTCAATTACGACCTCGGCCGCCGCGAAACCTGGGTGGAGACGGTTGACCGGGCGGTGGATTACCTGCATGAACTATCCGAATCCCGCCTGCCGGCCGAAACTTATCATCGTATCCGCCAGGCCATCCTAGACATGCGGGCCATGCCCTCTATGCGCCTGCTGGCCATGGCCGGCCCGGCCGCCCGCCGCAACGGCATCGCCATCTACAACTGCTCCTACATGCCCGTAGACGGCCTGGACGCCTTCGTGGAAGCCCTGATTATCTCCATGAGCGGCTGCGGCGTCGGTTTCTCCGTCGAACGCCGCTACGTCGAGGACTTCCCCCGCGTCCGCCGCCAAAACGGTAAACCCATCCTCCACCACACCGTTGACGACTCCTCCGAAGGCTGGGCCGACGCCCTCCGCCTCGGCCTCCAAACCTGGTTCGACGGCCGCGACATCCAGTTCGACTACTCCCAGGTACGGCCGGCCGGCGCGCCCCTCCGCACCAAAGGCGGCCGGGCCTCCGGCCCCGAACCCCTGCGTAAGATGCTCGAATTTGCCCGCGGCCGTATCCTCTCCCGCCAGGGTGGTTTCCTGCGCCCCCTGGACGCCCACGACATCATGTGTTCCGTCGGCGACGCGGCCGTCTCCGGCGGCGTCCGCAGAACCGCCATGATCTCCCTTTTTGATTACGACGACATGGAGATGCGCCTCTGCAAGAGCGGCGAAACCCTGCTCAACAACCAGCAGCGCTGGAACGCCAACAACTCGGCCGTCTGGCCCGAACACCAACTCAGCCAGGCCGAAGTCGCCCGCTACTTTCTGGACATGGTGGAATCGGGTCGGGGTGAGCCGGGCATCTTTAGCCGCAAAGCCGCCAATGATATGCGCCCCGCCCGCCGGGCGGCGGCCGAGTTTGGGGTGAATCCCTGCG
Source organism: Chloroflexota bacterium (assembly GCA_040751925.1). Lineage (GTDB taxonomy): Bacteria > Chloroflexota > Anaerolineae > Promineifilales > Promineifilaceae > JBFMFT01. The sequence continues at coordinate 4,926 of JBFMFT010000237.1, read as the reverse complement.
CGGAGATCGTCCTTAAGCCCATGGAATTCTGCAATTTATCCATTGCTGTCGCCCGTTCCCACGATACCTTTGCGAGCCTGCAAGAGAAAGTGGAACTGGCGACCATCATTGGCACGATCCAATCCATGGCCACCCACTTCCCCGGCCTCCGGCCGCATTGGCAGCAAAACTGCGAAGAAGAACGGCTGTTGGGCGTGGACATCACCGGCCAACTAGATTGCCCCGCTGTCCAGGACGCCAGCGTGCAAGACCAACTGCGCCAGGTCGCCCTCTCGACCAACCAACATATAGCCGAACTCCTGGGCATCAACCCCTCGGCCGCCATCACCTGCGTCAAGCCCTCCGGCAATTCATCCCATTTGTTGGATTGCTCGGCCGGCCTCCACCCCCGCTGGTCCCCCACCTACATCCGCAACGTCCGCGTCAGCGCGCACACCCCCCTGTTCAAAGTCCTGCGCGACGCCGGCGTGCCCATGGATCCCGAAAACGGCCAGACCCGCGACAACGCCACTACCTGGGTCATCCACTTCCCCGTCAAATCCCCCGAAGGGGCCATCACCCGCCACGACCGCACGGCTCTCGACCAGTGCGCCTACTGGTTACAAAACAAGCTTCACTGGACTGATCACAACCCGTCTATAACCATAACTTATAAGCCGGAGGAAGTGCTGGACTTGATGAAATGGGTCTGGCAGCACCAGGACAAAATCGGCGGCATGGCCTTCCTGCCGGCCGCCGACGCCCAATACGACCAGATGCCCTACGTCGAGATCACCCAGGCCCAATACGAGAAACTGGTCGGCCGCTTCCCCGAAATAGACTTTTCTAAGATTTATCGTTATGAGGAGGAGGACTTGACGACGGCCGCCCAAGAACTCGCCTGCCTGGCCGGCTCCTGCGACCTGTTTTAATGGAAATATGTTTCAAGATAGCCGCAAAAGGAGTCTGAAACGTAACTGACATGGAGGAAAGATGAAATCCCAAAGAGATGTACCGTTTGGTTTGTTTTTTGAAGAGCCTGTAAATCAACCTCTTTACGAGACAGTATTCCCAGAATATGATCCGATTACCGGCCTATCGTTTATTCAGAACGAGACTGGGGAGCGCGTCCCGTTCATATCGCAAGAGTGGCGTTTCCTTGCCACACAGACTGGTACCAATACCAAACAAATAGCAGACTCCGAGGATACAGACCCCACTCCTCCAAATCCCAGGCCGTGGCCAGGAACGGGCACGGTAACAAACATTGGTGGCGAACCAACTGATTAGATTGCCTCTTCGCAGCCCATATCACACTCTGATAGATGATCCTAATTGTTACCAACAAGCAGGACTATACAGCGGACTTTCTGATCCTGGAGCTTCGACGCCGGGGAGTAGATTACGTCCGATTTAATACCGAGGATTTTCCCCAAGCAGTCGACTTGCTGATCGAGATTGATAATGGTGGCCTTGCCGGGCAACTGAGAATATACAATCGGAGCGTTGCTTTGGGCGAGATTCATAGCATTTGGTACAGACGCCCCTTGCCTAGCGAGTCGGCAAAGCAATTAATGGACCCAGGAGCAAGGGAGCTTGTAATCACAGAGAGCAGAGAAACGCTAGAAGGGCTTTGGCGCACCATGCCTTGCTTCTGGATAAGCCATCCAGATAGTATCCGCACTGCCGAATCAAAACTATTGCAGTTGAAGACAGCCTCCCTGTTGGGTTTTACAATACCTCGAACGCTCGTAACGAATTCTCCTCATGCCGCCGAGTCTTTCTACAATAGAAATGCAGGTCAGGTGGTATACAAACCTCAGCGTTATGGCAGAGTTATTCGTGGCGATACAGTCAGTCTCATATACACCAACTTAATAGAGGAGTACCATGTGGAGCATTTTGCTGCTGTGCAGCTTGCCCCGGTGCTGTTTCAGCCATATGTTCCTAAAATGGTCGAAGTTCGCGTAGTTGTTGTTGGAGACAGAGCCTTTGCTGTTGAACTGCGCTCACAGGAAATACTAGCGGCACGACATGATTGGCGACGGGTCGATCCATCAGAACTACCACATGTGGTACATGAATTGCCTAGCGAAGTTGAGGCTAAGTGTATAAACCTTCTTCGGGTTCTGAGACTGGCTTTTGGTGCCATTGATTTTATTCTCACCCCCGAAGGCGAGTACATTTTTCTGGAGATTAACCCAAACGGGCAATGGGCATGGATACAACAGATGTGCCCGGATGTCCATATTAGAGAAGCGTTGGTTGACTTACTAATCAGCGGAACAGCCAGCCATGAGCGATAATAAAAAGAGCCGCCTATCGAGTTTCCTAGAAGTAACAGCATTATGTTGGGTACCAATCCTTTTGGATGAGTCAAAACTGCCACGAAGTCCCGTACCCACGGCGGAAGAACAGATTGGTCCTGTTCGACCCCTTATCGACAAGCTAAGAGGTGAATCCTTAGATGAAGTGGTTAAACACTTTGAAAGGGTGTTGTCCGAGGAAGAAAAGAGAAGGTCAGAGATAGAATCAAAGGCCTTTTCGTTATTTGGCATTGCAGGTGTTGCCGGGAGCTTTATCGTCGGCTTCGCTCAATTACTCTTCAACAACAATCCCCTGCCTAGCTTGATGCGTGTGCTGATTACGATTCTTTATATATTGATTGGTGCGTTGTTGCTTGTCACTATCTTATTGGCTGGACGAGCCATTAAGATTGGTAAATACGGGTTCATGTCCTCTCGTCCGTCTGGTCTGCTATTGCTTGGAGAATGGGATCGTAACCAGGTTTACAGGCATTATCTCATTGATTTGCTGCAATCGTATGAACATAACCAGGCATTAATCAATGACAAAGCCAGTTGGGTGATGGGTGCACAGGAATCGTTCAGAAACGCCATAGTTTTGCTGCTTGTCTTGCTATTTGCATTGACTATTAGCCCCTTCTTTAGAGTTGAACAAATAACAGGACCGACGCCACAAATTTCTACCTCGACGCTGCTGGCACCAACTCTGGTCACAACTTTACCACCGACGATTGTGGGTACTCCTACTACTGTAAGTCCTCCTCCGATACATTCAAGCCCAACACCATCAGTCGAACCTCCTAAACTTCCAGTACCCCCGGCTCCATCCATTACTCCGCTTAACAACCCTTGAAATTTGAGAGCGAATAATGCGCTTCCCCGCTCTTACCCCCGGCCGCTCCCCCTCTCCCTCCCAGAGAGAGGGGCCGGGGGAGAGGGTCGTCACTTCCCCAATCTGTGTTATCATATTGCTACATCTGTAATCACTTTGGAGGCAGTTATGGTCCGCACGCAGATACAATTAACCGAGCACCAATCCCGCACCCTCAAGCGGCTGTCCCGCCGTCAAAATCTATCTGTGGCCGAGTTGATCCGTCGCAGCGTAGATGCCTACATTGATGCTACCGCCGGCCCTTCGTCGGCCGAGAGAGAAAAGAGACTCCTGTCCGTTATCGGCATCGGTCGCTCCGATCTGCCCGACTTGGGTCTACGCCACGACCAATATCTGACCGAGGTCTATGCGGAGGTCGCCGAATGAAGGTTTTTGTGGATACCTCTGCTTTTCTGGCCCTTCTTGATGCACATGAGCAAAATCATGCCAACGCCCGGCGCATCTGGACACAGCTTGTTCAGGATAAGGCTATTCTTACCTGCACCAACTACGTTCTGCTGGAAACAATAGCCCTGGCGCAAAACCGCCTGGGCCTGAGCGTGCTACGAGCCTTTCAGGATAACATCGTTCCTTATCTGGACATCGTTTGGGTTGATCGGGACATCCATCATGCCGGAATAGTGGCTGTTCTGGCGGCCGACCGCCGCAAACTCAGCCTGGTGGACTGCACCAGCTTCGCTGTCATGCGGCAAATGGGCATAGACACAACCTTTGCCTTTGACCAGCACTTCATTGAGCAAGGGTTCACCTGCCTCACGTGATCCATCCAGGATATTAGGCTCCCCGGCCGTCGTCCTCCTCGCCCTTTCCCCATTCCCCCGGCCGCCCCACCACTCATTACCCCTCCTTAAGCGTGTCTCAACGCGCTTGCTCCTCCTAGCCAGGGACTTCGATCCTCGGCCGCCCCCCGCCCTTCATCCGCTTATCCGCTGTTCATCCGCTGCCGGCCGCTCTCCCCTCTCCCTCCCAGGGAGAGGGGCTGGGGAGAGGGTCGGCCGCTCTACGACAACCCCTCAATCTCCTGAATCAGAACCGGCAGATTAGGCTGCGTGAAACTCAATCCCGGCGCAGGGATGCGATGGTGCTTGATGTCCGGCGGAATGTGTTTGTGGTGGGGGTGCGTGCTGGCTAAACTTGGCTCGTTAGGGTGCGGTTGCGAATCATACCAATAAAGCTGCTCCTCTCCCCGCCAGACCTCGTAGCCATAACCCTTGATTTGGCACGATGATTCGGTAAAGAACAGTTTTTCACGGACTATCAGGCGAAAGCCGTGCGAAAACTCTACCTCCCCATGCACCACAGCTACTCCCTCCCCACGCCTGACAACGACTAGAGTAGAACGCAGGATGACAGGGTGGCGTTGCTGCAAGGTATAGACAAAAAGCTCATACTCAGGCAGCGAGCGCAATGGGTTCATGGCGGGCCGTTCGCGCAACCAGTTGGGCAAAGTTAGAGATAGCTGCCCCCGTTAGCAACTGGCGCACCGTCTTCAGATAAAGAGCCAGGCGTTCCTCCAGTATCTCATGCGTCGCCGCCCACTCACTCCAATCCAGCACCCAGGCCGTATCATCCGGTTCCTCGCCGCGCTGGTAGGCTTCATAGAAAAGCTCCGTTGGCACGCCATACTTCCGCTCGAACATAAGCAAGTCTTCCCGCATGGCGTGAATGTCGCGTAAAATGTCATCCAGGGTCATGTGTTCTTCTCCGCTACCACGATCGGCCGCCATTATAACGAATTTGCATATGAGT
>JBFMFT010000236.1:0-8119 GCA_040751925.1 Chloroflexota bacterium | reverse complement strand
CGGGTAAGTCAGGGGAACCTGGTAGGCAATGGCGGCGCGGCCGGCCCAACCCAGGTAGTCGAACAGGGTGGGAACGGAGTAGCTACCGACCGTCGCCAACTCCTCATTGTGACTGGTGTAGCTCCCTAAGTCCAGATTGCGGAAGTCGAAGACACCGTGCCGGCCTGGATTCAAGCCGGTGATGACTGTGATCCAGGCGGCGGCCGAGATGGGCGGCCAGGTTGAACGGAGGGTTGTCTTACTCCCCCTTTCGATGAGGCGGCCGAGCGTAGGCAGACGCCCGGCCGCCAGCAAGGGATCCAAAACACCCCAGGTCGCCCCATCCAGCCCAGCGATGACCAGAGGGTTCGTGAAACGTGAAGCGTGAAACGTGCTGTTTGCCATCACGCATCACGTTTCACGTTTCATGGAGGCGAAAGCGATCAATTCTGCTCGGCCTGTAGAACCGTGATAGCCTGGTCGAACGTACTCAGCGGGTAGGCCCCTGGCAGCAGGTAGCCGTTGATAAAGAAGGAGGGCGTGCCGGTCACACCCAGGCCGGCGCCTTCGGCTACAGTCGCCAGAATGGCCTGCTCGTACTTGTGGCCGGCGAAACAGGCGGTGAAGGTCGCCACGTCCAACCCCAATTCAGTAGCGTAGCCAGTAAAGATAGTCGCTACATCTTCCTGGCCGGCCCATTCGCTCTGGTTGGCGAACAACAGATCGTGCATTTCAACGAAAGCCTCCTGGTCGCGGGCGCAACGGGCCGCTTCATGGGCCTGGAGAGCCTGGGGGTGGAGGTCGGTTAGAGGGAAGTCCTTGAAAACGTAACGGACAATACCCGTCTCCACGTACTGCTCCATCAGTTGGGGATAAGTTTCCAGGAAGTGACGCTGGCAATAGGGGCATTGGAAGTCGGTGTACTCGACGATGGTGACAGGGGCATTCTCGTCGCCCATCACGTAAGCGTCGCCAATCGGAACTTCCACTGGGCCGGCGTTGGGGGTGGGTTCGGCGGCCGGGGCCTCTTGCACGTAGGCGTCGGCCAGCTTGCCCTCTTCGGCCAACCCTACCGCGTAGTCGAAAACCTCCATCGGCCGCGCCCCGGACACGGGGAAGCCATTGATGAAGAAGGTGGGTGTGCCGCTGACCCCCAATGCCCGCCCCTCGTCCACACTGGCCTGGATGACGGCGTCGTAACGGCCGCTGACCAGGCAGGAAGCGAAGGCTTCTGGATCCAGGCTGAGTTCGGTGGCGAAGCCCTTATAAACCTCGTTGGCGTTAGCCCCCTGGCCGGCCCACTCGGACTGGCGGCCGAACAACAAATCGTGCATCTCCCAGTAGGCTTCCTGCTCATTGGCGCAGTGGGCGGCGACGGCCGCCGAGCGGGCGTCGGGATGGATGCTGTCCAGGGGGAAATCCTTGAAGACGTAGCGGACGCGGCCGGTGTCTACCATCTGGCTTATGATCTGCGGCAACGTTTCGGCGCTGTGACGCTGGCAGTAAGGGCATTGGTAATCGGAAAACTCAATGATGGTTACTTGGGCCTCGGCCGCGCCTCTGGAAATCGTCCCTTCCTCCGAAATGGTAGCCGGTGTGGGTACGAGGCGGGGGCCGGCGGTGGGTTGGGGCTGCGCGCTGGCTAACTGGCCGCCGTCGAGGATAGTGGCGATTGCTTCGTTGAAGACAGCCAACGGCTGCGCGCCGATGAGGGCCTGGCCGTTGAGGAAGAAACTGGGGGTGCTGTTGACGCCGAGACCCCGGCCGCTTTCGATGTCGGCCGACACGGCCGCACCATAAGTTTGGTTAGCGACGCAATTCTTGAACTGGGTCACGTCCAGGCCAATGCCCTCGGCATAGGTGGCAAAGACCTCGTTGGCCCGGTTGTTCGACCATTCTTCCGACTTGGCAAAGATAGCGTCGTGCATGGCCCAATAGTTGGCCGCCCCCTGCTCGCCGGCGCAACGGGCGGCGTTGGCTGCCGCTTCTGCCTGGGGGTGAATGGAGGTCAAGGGAAAGTCGTAGTAAATGAACAGGACTTCGCCATTGGCAATCTGGTTCTCCTTGAGGGTGGGCAACGTCTCTTGGTAGAAGCGGGTGCAGAAAGGGCATTGATAATCGGAGTATTCCTGGATGACCACCGGCGCGGCCGGGTCGCCCCGGTAGGCGTGACCGTCCACAGTGAAGCCAACCGGCAGCCCGTAGGCATCGGTTTGAGCCGAAGCCGGGTCTACTTCGATAGCCATGCCGTTGCCGGCCGCGCTGCTAGAAACGGTGTTGGGCGCGGCCGTCGGGCTGCTGGCCTGGCCGGCGGACGAGGCGGCCGATTCCACGACGGGAGTGCTGGCGAGGGCGGCTTCGGCCGGGGCTACTTCGCCCACCACCTGGGGATTACTCGGCTGGGCGCAGGCGGATAGCAATAAGAGTAAGAGTGAGAGTAAGAAGATATTTCTCATGGTTTGCGTTTATCCTAACCAGTAGTATCGAAATGAGGCATAAGCGCCCCCAGGTGCGGCTCGGCACGTGGGCGTACCTTACTCCTCCTGGCTGTGATCTACTGATAATGTCTAGTACACTCAAGATTATGGCACAGAAGTAGGGGTAAAAGCAAATGCGTTCAGAAACCCCGCAGGTCGGTGTTGACAGGGCCATTCGCTCTGGCTATAATGTCCACAATCACATAACCAACGACGACGAAAGAGACAAGTAGGGTCGTCTTAGCTACGCAGAGAGTTGGCGGCCGGTGTGAGCCAACAGCCCGACGACCCGAAATCCACTCTTGAGTTGCTGGTCGTAGAAAGTCACCCGACACAAGACCGGCCGGCCGCGCCCGTTATCGCGCCCAGAGGCTTTTGTAGGACAATCTGCCAGATTGTCCTACTAAGAAGCGAATCCAGGTGGCACCACGAGGCCCCCTTCGTCCTGGGACGGAGGGGGCTTTTTTGTTGCGGTTTGGTTTCGCCATCGAGTTCCTTTGGGTTCCTTGAGTTCCCTGGGAACTTGGAGAACTTGAGGCGACTTATGTGCAGACAGTCACCTGGCAGGAGATAAGAAAATGATAGACATAAACCTGATCCGTGAGAAAACCGAGTGGGTCAAAGAGCAAATCACTAAATTGAATGATACCGCTCCGATTGACGAGATCGTGGCGGCCGACCGCCGCCGCCGTGAGATTTTGCAGGAGGTCGAGGAACTACGCCGCCAGCGCAACGAAGCCTCAAAGCAGATCGGCCGCTGGCTGGGCAGCCTGAACAAGCTGGAAGCCGATTTGCGGCGGGCGGAGGCTGGGCAAGTGGTAGGCCAGCCGTTAGACGCGCTGCGTAGCCAGTATAACGCCCTGCAATTTAACGCCGACGAGGCCAAAGAGGAGACGCGGCGACTTGGCGACCGCATCACGGGGCTAGAGGAGGAACTACGCCAGGTTGACGCGCAACTGCACGAGGCCATGCTGTGGGTGCCCAATCTCCCCCACGAAAGCGTGCCAGTTGGCCCCAACGAGACCCACAACGTCATCTACGAACCCCAGGGCGCGGCCGAGCCACGCTTCGACTTCACCCCCCGGCCGCACTGGGAACTGGGGCCAGAGTTGGGCATCCTGGACTTCGAGCGGGGCGTCAAGTTGAGCGGCAGCCGCTTCTACGTCCTGTGGGGTTGGGGCGCGCGCTTGCAGCGAGCCTTGATCCAGTTCATGCTCAACTACCACGTCAACGTTCACGGCTACACCGAGGTCTATCCGCCCTTCATGGTGCGCGCACTGATGTTTGAAGGGGCCGGCCAATTGCCCAAATTCCTGGATAACATCTACCGCGACGCCGAGGAGGACTATATGTGGCTGGGGACGGCCGAAATCGCCCTGACCAACCTCCACCGCGACGAAATTCTGGAGGAGGCCCAACTGCCCCTGAACTATGTGGCCTATACCCCTTGCTTCCGCCGCGAGAAGATGAGCGCGGGGCGCGATGTGCGGGGCATCAAGCGCGGCCACCAGTTTGACAAGGTCGAGATGTACCACTTCACCACCCCGGAGCAAAGCTACCCGGCCCTGCAGACGTTGGTGCAGCACGCCAGCGACATTTGTGAGGCGTTGGGGCTGCGTTACCGGCTGGTGGAGATGGTGACGGGCGACCTGGGCTTCCAGGCGACCAAGAAATATGACCTGGAAGTATGGGCGGCCGGTTGCCAGGAGTGGCTCGAAGTTAGCTCATGCAGCAATTGTGAGGCGTTCCAGGCCCGGCGGGCTAACGTGAAGTACCGGCCGGCCAATGGCGGCCGGGCGCACTTCGTTCACACCCTGAACGGCAGCGGCCTGGCCCTGCCCCGCGTGCTGATCGCCATAATGGAAAACAACCAGCAGGCCGACGGTAGCATCGTTGTACCGGAGGTGCTGCGGCCGTACGTGGGCGGTGTGTCAGTAATTGGTAAATAGTGAGACATCGGATGTCTCCGAGACATCCGATGTCTTGATCTCAACGGCCGACGGTGTAGGCCAGGAACAAGGGATCGGCGTGGTGGCCGCTAACGGTCTCCAGGCTGCCGCCGGGAAAGGCACTCTGCACGGCCGGTAACTCATTGGCCCGCTCCGGCAGGAAGATAAAGACGAGATACGGCGTGGCGGCCGGCGGCGCGGGCGCGTCCGGCTGCTCCACGTCAAAGAGATTGACACCCTGTTGAAACTCCGGGGCCAGGAACTTGAGCGTCGGAAAGCTGGTGTACATGGCCGGCGCGCCGAAGAAGTAGGCCGTCCACTCCCCGTCTAGCCCGTGGAGGTAATGGCCTATCCGGTCGGCCGCTTCGGTGTTGCGGTCACCAAACAGGTGTTCGCTCTGGTAGCGGCCGAAATAGAAGGTGAGGTCGGCGGCCGTACTCAAGCCCACGACCAGGAGCGGCAAAACCAATGGCGAGGTGACCAGGCGACCCACCAGGCTAAGGGGTTGGCCGGCCACCTCCGGCCGCCGGAACAGACTGCCGGCTACCTTTTGTCCTAACCAGGTCAGGCCAAGCGCGGCCAACAGGGCCAGGGCTGGCGTAGCGATCACCAGGCGGTGGCTGCTGACGGGATTCTGCAAGAGCGCGCCACCCCCAATGATGGTCACGATGATCCAGGTGACCAGGATACTGTGGCGCGCCTGGCGTAGCTGGCCGAGGGCCAGGAAAAAGCCCACCACCAAGAAGGCGGCCGGCCAGAATTGCAGGAGGGGGATACCAGGCTTGTACATGGGGCTGGTATCCACACCCGCATTGAAGGCCAGGGCGGCTTGCCAGAGTTGCTGGCCTAGAATAGCCAGGCTGCTCTGCCCCATGCGGTTTACTTCCTGCGCCAGCCAACCACTCTGGACAATTCCCAGCGCATTGGCCCGCTCCATGAAGACGGCCGGATTTTGCTGGTAATAGAGCAGTTGGGGTAAAGCGACGACCAGGGCCAGACCAACGGCCGCCAAACCATGCCACTCTTGCTGCCGAAAACGCTCTGGCTGCCAAAGTAACTGTACGAGTAAGAGCAGGAGAAGCATCAGGGGCAGCAAGTGGGACGTGGTGTAGAACGTGGCGTTGAGACCTATCAGTGCGCCGGCCAGCAGCCACAGCCGGCGATCCTCCTGCGACCAGGCCAGGGCCAACGTCCCCAGGGCCAATAAGACCAGTAAGGGGTCCCAGACATTGGTCATCCCCAGGCGGCTGTAGTGGAGATGAAAATGAGAGCCGAGCAGGAACAGGGCGGCTACCAGACCTACCTCGCGCCGCCAGAGCGAGCGGCCGACCCAGAAGGTTGCCACCACTGTCAGCGCGCCCACAAAGGGTGACAAAAAGCGCAAGCCCAGAGCCGTCGGCCCGAACAGCTTGAGGGGCGGAGCGAGGAGGAACAGCGGCAAGGTCGGATTGGACAGCCAGCCGGCCGCAAAGGGATTCGTGATCTGTCCGTTGACGACAGCCCAGGCATCCAGGCCCACGTTCGCTTCTGTGCCGTTCAGGATAAAGGGATGTTCGGTCAACCTGACCAGGCGTAGCGACAAGGCCAACAGGAACAGACTGATGGCGATGAGGGTATCCGGCCGCCAGAGAAAGGTAATTGGTAATTGGTAATTGGTAAGTCGCGCCATCCAATTACCAATTACCAATCGCCAATCACTCGCGTCAGATAGGGCATAGACGGCCGCGCCAATGGCGGCCAGCCACACCAGCAGCGTTAGGGTGGGGGGCGCGCTGCCCGATAGCCTTTGGGCTATGAAGGCTATGAGGAGGGCTATTGGATACAGACGGCGACGTTTGGGTATGGCCGAAAGTCGTGGCAGGGTCAGAGTTGGTAGGCGGATGGGCCTGGCCCGGCCGAAAGGCAAAGTGAGACTAAAGATGAGCAACAGCCCCACCACGTACCAGCGCACACCCGGCCAGGGATCGGCCGGGTGGTTGGTCAAATAGCTCTGACCAAGCAGGGCGGCCAATAAGCCGGCCAGAACCAGCAAACCGCGTATTTGGGGAGTTAAAAGGCGGCCGATGGCCGATGGCCGGCTGTCCTGGAGGAGTGAGGCATCTTCGGATTCCGTCGCCGGCTGCTCCACAACCCTTTCCTCTAGGAGTGAGGCATCTTCAGACGGCGTCGCCGCTTGCTCCACAATCCTCTCAGCGAGGGGCGCGACATCCTCAGAGGCCGCCGCCAATGATCCTTCCTCCGTCACTGTGATCGCGCCATCTGTGGGCGCGGTCAGGAGACCGGCCCAAGCCTCATCCCCCTGCTCCTCCGCCCCCCTGCTCCTCTGCTCCCTTTCCTCCTTTCCCCATCGCCAATCTCGCGCCTCCATTGCTGGCAGATGGATGGCGATTGGCCCAGCCGCCTGTTTGCGGGCGACGAAGAGTAGATATGCGCCAATGGGTTGCGGCTCTTCCTCGTAGAACGGCCGCACCCACCGCTCCGTCCAGCGTAAGTTGTCTTCCCAAGGGGCGAGGATCCAGTGGCCGGTGAGGGCGTGCAGGACGGCCGAAGGCAAGCCCTGGACGTGTCCCCATTCCAGGGCGCGTAAGGCGGCCGGGGAAAAGTAATACTGCCACTGTTCGATGGCAAAACCAGCCTGAGTCAAACGGGCGGCCCACTGTTCAGGTGGGTCGGTATGCTCGTGGCGGGAAATGGCGTTAAATAGGCGGCGGTAGCGGCCGGCCAGTCCTTTTACCCCCAGCCTCTCCAATAGGGTCGCCCCGCCCAGGAACTCGGTGAAGTAATGGCTGGGTACGGTCAAAACGAGTAGGCCGCCCGGCCGCAAGACACGCTGGGCCTCCTGTAAGACCGGCTGCACGTCGTCAATATGCTCCAACACCGAATTACTAATGACGGTGGCAAACGCACCGTCAGCGATGGGCAGGTGGTCGCCCCTGGCTTGAATTGCTGACTGGTAAACGGCCGCCCGCCGCGCCTTTGTCAGTGGCCCCCACCAGGGGTCAACGCCAGCCGTAAGCGGCCGGTCGAAAGTCATCTGAGCAAAATGCCCATCGCCGCAGCCTAAGTCCAGCACCGGCTCGGTGATGGGCAACTGCTGGTAAAACCGCGCCTCGACCGAACGCAGCAAAGCCCGAAAGGCCGGCACGCTCTTGAGCTGCCGCCACAACAAATCCCCCTCTGGATTTTGGATTTTGGATTTTGGATTTTGGATTCGGGTGCTTGCCTCCATAATCATCCGCTAATCCCGCACATCTGTGTTCCGCAACCGTCGAAGCTGTTGATACGCCTCTGGTTCCTGAGCCTGGCTCGGCTGCCGGCCGCGCCGCAAGCTCTCGTACAGGCGGACGTACTCGGCGGCCGTCTGATCCGGGCTGAAGCTGGTGGCGATGACGCCAGACGGCCGGAGATACGCCTCTTTATTAGCCAGGACCCGCACAAGGGCCTGGGCCAGTTGCTCGTGATCGCCAATGGCCGTCACTTCGCCCATGCCGGTCATGGCCACGGGCTGGCGCACCCCCGGCAGGTTGCTGGCGACCACCGGTACGCCATTCATCATAGCCTCGATCTGCACCAGGCCAAAGGTTTCTGTACTATTGAGGCTGGAGACGACCAGGCAATCCAGGTTCTTATAAAAAGCGGTCAACTCCGCGCCCTGTAATGTGCCTAACGGCCGGTAATGGGCTTTGTGCTGTTCTAATAAAGGGGCGAGGCGGG
>JBFMFT010000235.1:0-8124 GCA_040751925.1 Chloroflexota bacterium | reverse complement strand
GGCCGGGGTCACGCCCGCTTGCGGACTGGTGCAGGCCGCCAGCGCAACCAGGATTACAGCCAACAACAATAAGGTAATGGGTTTTTGCTTCATTTCTCCTCTATCTCCTGGGGCCAACAAACGATCACGTTCGACACGAACGCCGCCATTATAATTCACTGCACCGGGCTGTCAAACGTTGTGACATTCTGCGTTGGAAAAACGGCCGTTCGTCACTCCCTCCCTCCACCCCACCTGTTCTAAACTCAGCCGATTAAGCGAGGAGCAAGTACCCCAGGTGCAGCCTGGCACGTGGGCGTGCCTCCCTCCTCCAGCAAACCGATAACCGAGCAACCAACCGGCGCGTAAGACGTAATGGGTTACACATTACGAATTACCTGGTGTAGAGGTTCATCATGCAAACCGACGTAGCAATTCGGGTGGCCGGCCTTGACAAGCGATTTGGAGAGACCCACGCCGTCAAGAGCATTTCGTTTGACGTGCAAAGAGGGGAGATATTCAGTCTACTTGGCCCCAATGGAGCGGGCAAGAGTACGACAATCTCCATGATTTCCGGTTTGCTCCGGCCGGACGCTGGTGAGGCGGCCGTGATGGGCCACTCCATCACCCAATCGCCCCAGGCAGCTAAAGCCTGTATCGGCGTCGTTCCCCAGGAGATCGCCCTGTACGACGACCTGACGGCGCGGGAAAATCTGGAGTTTTGGGGCAAGATGGTAGGGCTGCGCGGCCCGGCCCTGGCTCAACGAGTGGGCGAAGTGCTGGCAATGATTGGCTTGGTGGAACGGCAAAAGGAGCGGGTGGGCAAATACTCCGGCGGCATGAAGCGGCGGGTCAACGTGGGGGTAGCCCTGTTGCACAAACCGGCCGTCATCATCATGGACGAACCGACGGTGGGCATTGACCCGCAGAGCCGCCGTCACATCCTGGATGGGGTCAAGCAGTTAAATCAGGAAGGCGTGACGGTCCTCTACACGACCCATTACATGGAAGAAGCCCAGGAGTTATCGAACCACATTGCTATCATGGATCACGGCCGCCTGATCGCCAGTGGCACCCACGAGGAGTTGGTACGCATCGTGGGCCAGCAAGACCGGCTGGAATTGCAGTTAAGCGCGCCCTCGGCCGAAACCTTAAACCTCTGGCGCGACACGCCGGGCGTGGATCGCGTCACCAGCGAAAACGGCGTGGTCACAGTGTTGGCCGATGACAGCAATCAAATCCTGCCCCGCCTGTTCGACGCGGCCAATGCCCAGGGGGTGCGGATCACGGCCGTAGACATCCAGCAACCCAACCTGGAAAGCGTCTTCCTCCACCTGACCGGCCGCGCCTTAAGAGATTGAACGCAGATGATGCGGATGAACGCCGATTGTCGCGGATCATCCATGAAATATCCGCGCCGATCCGCGTCCATTAGCGTTATCCGCGTTCCATTCTATGACCATGAAGACTTGGGACATTGCTATCAAAGACATGCGGCTCTCCTTTCGCAGCCGCAGCGCGATTATTTTCATGTTCGTCGTGCCGATTCTGGTGACGACGTTATTTGCCTTTATGTTCGGCGGGCTAGACGACGAAGAAGGGTTCACCTTGCCGCAGACGGCCGTCGTCGTCGCCAACCTGGACGAAGGGGAGTTGCCCGGTCTGGCTACCGAAACCCCGGCCTACCTCGGCGTTGACCTCGCTGGCGTCCACTCATTGGGCGAGGCAATGGCGCGGTTGTTGCAGGCGGACGCCCTGCGCGAGGTGATGCAGGTAACGCTGATGGACAGCGCGGCGGCGGCGCGGGCGGCCGTAGACAACCAGGCAGCCGGTGTCGCCGTCATCATCCCCGCCAACTTTACGGCGGCTTTGCTGGGGATGGGGCAAGCGGCCGAAGTGGAGCTATATCAAGACCCCACTCTGACCTTTGGCCCCAACGTGGTCAGCAGCGTGGTCGGCCGCTTCCTGGACAGTTTCTCGGCCGCGACCATTGGCGTCGGCGTGACCCTGGAACAACTGACGGCCGGGGGCGCAGCCATCTCGCCAGAAATGGTGCAGGCGGTGGTGGGACAGTTCACGGCCGGCATGGGCCAGTCATCAGCTACTTTGCTAACCGTTCAGGCGCCGACCGGCCAGACGGGGGATACCAATCCGGTGGCCCAAATCCTGGCCCAAATCCTGGGCGGGATGCTCGTCTTCTATGCCTTCTTCACCGGGGCCAACGTCATGCAATCCATCCTCACCGAAGAAGAGAAGGGCACGCTGCAACGCCTGTTCACCACCCCCACTTCTCATTTAGCCCTCCTGGGCGGCAAGTTCAGCGCGGCCCTCATCGTCCTGGTCGTCCAGGTGACGTTATTGCTGGTCTTCGGCCGCCTCGTGTTCGCCATCCACTGGGGCCGGTGGCTGCCCGTTGCCCTGGCTGCTGTGGGATTGATCCTGGTAGCGGCGACGGCCGGGCTGTTCCTGGTCTCACTAATGAAATCCACCCGCCAGGCCGGGGCCATGTTCGGCGGTCTGCTGACGCTGACCGGCATGGTGGGCATGATGTCTGTGTTCACCGGCGGCTCACCCTATACCCCGGCCGCCCTGGACATTATCTCGCTACTCGTACCGCAAGGATGGGCTGTGCGCGGCCTGCGCCTGGCGATGGAAGGGGGCGGGGCGGCCGACCTGCTGCTCAACCTGCTCGCCCTGCTACTGTGGAGTGGCGTTTTCTTCGCCATCGGCCAACGTCGTATCCAACGCCGCTTTGCCCGTTAAATCCGCGTCACCAGGTTCCTACAAGTTCCCTCAGTTCCCACAGTTCCCTGGGAACTCAAGGAACTCAGGGAACGCAAGGAAGCGCCATGCGCGTCATAGATTTAGCTCTCAAAGATTTGCGCCAACTGGCGCGGGACCGGCAGACGTTCATCTTCCTGTTGGTCATGCCTATCGTTTTTACCCTGCTCTTTGGCTTCGCTTTTGGCGGCAACCAGACGGCCGATCCCCGTTTACCCCTCGGCCTGCTCAACCAGGATGAGGACGACCTGGGCCAACACCTGGTGGCCCTCCTGGAAGACTCGGCCGTCGTTCGTCTACAGATGGAAGCAGACAGTCCGGCCGAACTGGAACGCTTGGTCGCCGATGAAACGGTCGCCGCCGGGCTGGTCATTCCGGCCAGCTACAGCGAACAATTGCGGCGGAGTGAGCCAGTGGCGCCAACGTTCATGGCTCTCTCCGGTGGCAGCGCGGGCTTTACAGTCCAAACGGAAGTGGAGACGGCCGTCTTCCGCCTGACCAGCGCTGTACAGGCCGCTCGCATTACCGTAGAGACGGCCGCCCAGCAAAACGCTTTGCCGGGTGGCGTCACAGAGGCGGCTTACTTCGACGACGCGCTAACCCGGGCCCTGGCCGCCTGGGACGCGCCGCCCGTCCAGGTCGTCCACACCAACGCCAACGCGCTACCCGTCCCGGCCGAAGAGGATAGTCCCAATTACAGCGCGTATGCCCATACTTCACCCGGAATGATGGCTCAGTTCGCTATTGCCGGACTCATAGGCGCGGCCGGTATCCTGGCCCTGGAGAAGAAAAGCCGCTGCCTGCAACGACTGGTGACGACCAATATGAGCCCTGGGCAGATTCTCGTGGGGCATTACCTGGCTATGTTCGTGATGATTCTGCTGCAAATGGCTATCCTCATTCTGTTCGGCCAACTGGCCTTACGTCTACCGTACTTCAGCCAGCCTTGGGCTACCCTTTTGGTGACGGTGACAGCGGCGTTGTTTTGCGCCGGCCTCGGCCTGCTCATTGGCGTCGTGGCTCGTGACGAGGAGCAGGTCATCGTGCTGGCCCTGGTACCCATGTTCGTCCTGGCCGGCCTGGGCGGGGCCTGGGTGCCGCTGGAAGTGACCCCGGCCGCCTTCCAACGTATCGCTATGTTCACACCCCTGGCCTGGGTGATAGATGGCTACAAGGATATTTTGGTGCGTGGCTTGGGGCTGGAGGCGGTGACGACGGCGGCGGCCGTTTTACTGGCCTATGCGGCCGGGCTGTTCGGCCTGGCCGTTTGGCGATTTCGCCTTGATTAGATTCTACTCACCCTCACCCCCTACCCCCTCTCCCTGTCAGGGCGAGGGGAGACGTTTGTTCCCTCTTCCTCAGAGGGAGAGGGCCAGGGTGAGGGTGGAACAGGCTGAGTCAATACGATGATACTACAACTAACCAGTGATGAAGTTTGGCAGGCAGTGGAAAAGGAACTGTTTGCCGTATTGGGCATGGTCACGGCCCACCACGAGGCCCGCACAGTCGGCGTGGTCTACGTGGTGCGCGGCCGCAAACTATACATCGGCACGGATAGAGACACGTGGAAGGCGCGCCACGTCGAAGCGAACCCCCACGTCTCTGTCACTATCCCCATCGCCAAACGTATTCCCGTCATGCCCTGGATCAAGATACCGGCCGCCACCATCACCTTCTCCGGCACGGCGCGGGTGCTTTGCGTGGAGGATGCCCCACCGGGTATCCTGGAAGTAGTGTTTCGTGGCCTGGTCACCGATCCGGAAAAGATGGCTGGCCTGTGTGTGATTGAAGTAACGCCAGAGAAGGAATTTGTGACGTATGGCGTGGGCATCCCTTTGATGCAGATGCGCTACCCGGACAAGGCGCGCGGCCGGGCTCCGGTTATGAACACCATCCTGTCATAACTCCCGTCGCTGCTCCCGCACGGCGTCAACGGC
Source organism: Chloroflexota bacterium (assembly GCA_040751925.1). Lineage (GTDB taxonomy): Bacteria > Chloroflexota > Anaerolineae > Promineifilales > Promineifilaceae > JBFMFT01. The sequence continues at coordinate 3,427 of JBFMFT010000235.1, read as the reverse complement.
CGATGGTGTACCCCGCCATTGCGCGCCGATCTCGGCCGCCAGTTGATCCATGTCTCGCATGACACTTGTCGTGTCCTCGCGCTTCAACACCACCAGCGTCATATCATCCGATTGCGGCGTACTGCCGGCGTGGTCGCGGACGGCGTGGGTAATACCAGCCACGATCCCGGCCGCATCCCTCTCCCGCAATCCCCGCGCCGCCACCTGCAATCGTTCCAGGCCAAACTCGTCGTAATCCTCATTCATGGCCTCCGTCACACCATCCGTATAGAAAAGCACCACGTCGCCAGGCGTCAAGCGCACCCGCATTTCCTCAATCTCTACGTCGGGCAAGACACCCAGGGCAATACCTTTGCCAGTCAACCACTCACATTGACCGTCAGTGTGGACGAGTAAAGGAGGATTGTGGCCGCCATTGGCATAGAGCAAGGTCTGCGTGGCGGGCTGCCAAATGGCGTAAAACAAAGTCACAAACAGGTCAGACTGAGAATCGTTGAGCAGAATATCGTTGACGCGCTCCAAGGTCCCGGCCGGATCACTGCGGTTAAAAGCCACGGCCCGTAACACGGTGCGGCTGAGAGTCATAAAGATAGCCGCCGGTACACCCTTGTCGGCCACGTCGGCCACCGCCAGCCCCCACTGGTCATTGGGAAGGGCCAGGTAATCGTAGAAGTCGCCGCTGACCTGGCGGGCGGCCTGCCAGTGGCCGGCCACGCTGCAACCGGCCATGGGCGGCGCGCCGGCCGGCAGCAGACTGGCCTGGATACGGCGGGCGACCGTCAACTCTTGCTCCATCCGGCTGCGCTCGGCCGATTCCTGATACAGATGGTCATTGACGACGGCCACGGCCGCTTGCTGGGCAATGCCCGTTAAGATGTTTAGCCGGCGGCCGGACAGGGGACGTTCGTTGACAGACGGCCCCACCACCAGGGACCCTACCAGGCTGCCCCGCGCCACCAGGGGGAAAGCCGTCGCCACAGTCGTTTCCAACACGGTCGCCAGCCAGGTGGGAAGCTGCACGGTGTAGTACACACTATCCGGCGTAGCTGGTGAATCGTCCACAGCCATAGCTGGAAACTCCGAACGGTCAATCTCAAAGGTCGTCAGCAGCCCGCGCCCCATCTCACTGATACCATAGCTGGGGCCGGCCCGGAAGTGCTGCCGATCCTTATCCCAAAAGAGGACCAGACAGGATTTCACGCCCACCAGCATCGGCACCAGCCGCACAATCGTGTCCAGAATTTCGTTCAGGTCAATCAGGCTGTTGACCGCCTCGGCCACCTGCAAGAGAGCCGTGTTGACCCAGGCTTCTTCTTGCTGGGCCACGTGCAGTTGGGCGTTTTCGATGGCCTGGGCGGCCTGGCCGGCGATATTCCGCAGCAACTCCTCGCGGCGTGTGGAGAGAGGAGTCAGGATCAATTGGGCGGCCGGTATGGGCGCACTCTCTGGTTCGGCCACGATCATCACCCCTAACAGGTTGGCTTTAGCCATCAGGGGATAGAGGCTCATCTGGTTGCCGCTTAGGAAGGAGCGGAGGATACGCGGCCACTGCTGCGTGACCAGCTTCTCGTGGCCGACGTGGACCGCGTCCAGGGCTTTCCAATCACCCAGAGCTAGTTGTACCTGGCCGAAGTCACCGGCCGCCTGTTCCGCACCACCATACACCGCCCCACCCTGATAAACCGCTTGCTCCTGATCCCAGAGCAGAATAGCGCATTGGTTCACGCCCACCAGAAGTGGCGTCAGGCGGGTGACAGCGGTCATCACCTCTTCCAGATCAGCGCTGCGGCCGAGCGCTTCCGCCATCTGCAATTGGGCAATCGTAATCCAGGCTTGTTCGCGCTGGATGGCGAATTGGCGGGCTTTGTGAATGGCAATGGCGGTCTGGGCGGCCAGGGCTTGCAAGACGATCTTCTCCGCCCGCCGGAAGGCCCCCACCTGGGGGCTATGCACGTCCAGCACCCCCAATAATTCGTCGTCCACGATCAAGGGGACAACCATTTCCGAGCGTGTGCCGGTGGTGGGGTCCTCCACCGGCAGTTCCAGCGCAGCCAGGAAGCGGTGGTCTTCCTGGGTGTTGTTAGAGAGGGTGGTCTGGCGGGTGGCGACGGCCGTGCCGATGAGTCCCCGTCCGGGGGCCAGGCGCACCAGACCCGGCCGAATGTTCTCGGCGCTGCTGGCCTGGATAACCGCCTCGCCAGACAATGGATCCATGCCAAAGACGCTGACGGGATGAAAACCAAAGGTGCGCCGTGTGAGCAAGACGACCTGGTTGAATAACTCCTCCAGGTCTTGAATGGCGTTGACCTGGCGGGCAATTTGACCCACTAGGTCGAGGTGGGCTGCCCGCGTTCGCTCCTGCTCGTACAAGCGGGCATTGGCAATGGCCGCGGCGGCCTGGTTAGAGACGATCATCAACCGTCGCAGGTCGTCGTAATTGAAGCGATGGGGTTGGGCGTGCTGGGCCGCCAACACCCCTACCACTTCGTCACCACTGATGAGGGGAATAAACAGGGCCGACCGGGGGGGAGTAGGGCTGATGTAGACCGGCCGGGCCGGTAATTGCTCAATTTCATTCGGGAAATCGCGGACGAGGAGCGGTTGTTTACTCTCCCGAATCCAACCCACCAGGCCCTTGTTTTGGCTCAAATCAAAAGTGCGCTCCGGCTGGCGCACACCGTCAATGACCCAGATGTAGATGTGATAGAAGGTGTCCTCAAAAAGCCCAATCTGAAAGGTGCTGTTGTCAATGACCTTACCGGCTTCATCGGTTATCAGCTCGCAGAGGGCGGTGATGTTTAACTGGGCAGCGACGATGGCCCGGCCGGCCTCCCCTAACGCTTCCAATTCGCGGGCGCGCGCCTTCTGGGACGGCCGCACCCCCAATCTACGCCAGGCGAATAGACCCCCCACGAGGGCGACTGCCCCCAGGCCGGCCGCCAGGACGTACCACCACTCACGAATCTCCACGAAACAGTATGCTAAACCCCACAGGTTTCGGAAACCGGCGGGGTTTCCCCTCAAGTCTGGACGGCCGCCTGGCAAGTGGGATAAATTCTGAACACCTTGTCGAAGCCAATCATGGCAAAAATTTCGTTGAGGCGCGGCCCCAGACCACACAGCACCACGTCGCCCCGTTGCTGCCGAGCCTGTCGCCAGGCCGCCACCAGGCAACGCAAGCCGCCACTGTTGATGTAGCTCACCTCCGATAGATCAACAACCAGGTGGTAATAGCCACTACTCAACAGGTCACGCAACTCCGCCTCCAATTGGGGGGTCAGGGATTGGTCCAGCCGGCCGCGTACTCCCACCAATACCTGCTTGCTGTCCAACCCCAAATCCGAATGCCAAACGTTCACACTAGCCTCGCCCTATCCATTACGCAACAGTGACCGCAAAAGGCGCATACGGTGTGCATGTTCCTTTT
>JBFMFT010000234.1:0-8144 GCA_040751925.1 Chloroflexota bacterium | reverse complement strand
AATTTCAACACCCCCCTATCGAGTGGCAGCGGCGGCAAACCGTACTTGATGACCGCGCCTTACGTCTTCAACTATGGCGCGGAATTGTACAGCCCAGACGGCTTCTCGACCGGCCTGGGCAGCGACGAGGCCATCGCGGCGATTAAATTCATGGCCGAGAGCTTCACGATTTATGGGATGCCCCTGACGACTTCCAGTTTTTATGACCGTTTCCGCTATGGCAGTTTACCCATCGGCGTTTCTAACTTTGAGACCTATCTCAAATTGCTGACGGCCGCCCCGGAAATCGCCGGCCTATGGAGCATTGACCTGTATCCGGCTACCGTCTTACCCGATGGCACGCAATACCGCTATGCGACTGGCTCTGCTCAGGCGGCCATCCTGTTCGCCAAAACGGATCAACGAGAGGAAGCCTGGCAGTTTATGAAATGGTGGATGTCCACCGAAACACAGGTGGATTTTCAGCAGCAGTTGATCTTAAATTACGGGCTAGAGTATTTGTGGAACTCGGCCAACCTGGAAGCCTTTGCCTTCTCACCCCTGCCGCAAGAGCATAAAGACGTGATTCTGGAGCAATGGCAATGGCTACAAGAGCCGGTCAAACTGCCCGGCAGCTATATGCAAGAAAGAGAACTGAGCAACGCCTGGAACAAGATTGTGTTTGATGGGGTGAATCCCCGCGTCGCCATTGACAGTTCTATCATCATGATCAATCGTGAAATCACCCGCAAGATGGAAGAGTTTGGCTATCTCGAAAACGGGGTAAAGGTGAAGGAGTTTAAGATTCCAACCATCGAAACCGTGGCGAGTTGGATGGAGAACGATGGCTAACCAATTACCGGAAGGATATTCGGCCCAGAGCTTACAGGCGGTAGCGGGGGGTGTGACCACGAAGGTCGGCCGGGCGCGGTCGGGCGAGCGGCCGGCCCAATACGTTCAGCCCAGCGCGTTCAGGAAATGGGCCACCAAAGAGGGCAGCGCGTATGCCTTTTTGTCCATGTACGCGCTCATGTTCATCATTTTTATCGTCGTGCCTGTTTTGGTGGCTTTCCTTCTCTCCTTTACCTACTTCGACACCATCCAGACGCCCACCTTCAACGGTCTAAGAAACTACGTGGTCTTGCTGACCCAGGATGAGGTATTCATGCGCTACGTGTTGCCCAACACGATCCAGTTTGCGGTTCTCGTTGGGCCGGGTGGTTACGTCTTGTCATTCATGTTGGCCTGGACGCTGGCCCAACTGCCCAAGATTCCGCGCACGATTTTGGCCTTGATTCTCTATTCCCCTTCCATGACCACCGGCGTGGCGATGGCTGTGGTGTGGAAGACACTTTTTAGCGGCGACCAGAATGGTTACCTGAACAGCTTTCTTTTAGGGTTGAACGTCATTCAGGAACCGATTCAGTGGCTGCAATCCCCCCAATACTTGATGACCATTATGATCGTCGTTACCTTGTGGAGCAGTATGGGGGTTGGCTTTCTGGCTATGCTGGCCGGGATTTTGGAAATCAACCCCGAACTCTACGAAGTAGGCAGCCTGGACGGTATTAGCAACCGCTTCCAGGAGATTGTTCACATTACCATTCCTTCGATGAAGCCGCAGATGTTATTTGGCGCGGTGATGTCTATTGTGGCTACCTTTCAAGCGGGGGCGATTGGCGTTACCCTTTCGGGGGGGAATCCGACGCCCCAATATGCCGGCCAATTGATTGTCAACCACATTGAGGATTTTGGTTTCTTACGCTATGAGATGGGCTACGCGGCGGCCGTTTCCGTCGTGTTGCTGTTGATGGTTCTCTTCTTTGCCAGATTCGCCAACCGGCTTTTCATTAGTAATGATTAGGAACTGAGACCGGACCGGTTTCTGGAAACCTGTCCGGTCTGTCGGGGAAATATGAGACGCAAGAAGTCGAGTAGCCGCTTTTCCGGTATTCGTAATCGCGGGATCAACCCGCAAGGGTTTCATACCAGCCAGATCAAGTTTTACTTTATCCTGCTGCCGCTGGTCCTCTTTATGCTCCTGCCGATGGTCTTTATTTTCTCGCACGCTTTTAAGCCGCCGGATGAATTGTTTGCTTACCCGCCCCGCTTTTTTGTTACCAACCCGACCTTCAAGAATTTCAACGACCTGTTTTCCAGGTTGTCCAGGTCGGGGATTCCGGTGAGCCGCTATCTGTTTAACAGCGTCTTAGTTACGGTGGTCACAGTCGGGGCTTCGATTGTCGTCTCTACGACGGCCGCCTACGCCTTGTCCAAAAAGCGGTTCAAGCTCAAGAAAGTTCTGTTCGCCATCAATACCGTTGCCCTGATGTTTGTGCCGATTGCCGTCACCATCCCGCGCTTCTTGATCATCGAGCGATTGAACCTGATGGACACGTTCCTGGTTCACATCCTGCCGGGGTTGGCGATTCCCGTCGGTCTGTTTCTCCTCAAGCAGTTTATGGACGCCATTCCCGACGAGGTGGTGGAAGCGGCCCAGATTGATGGCGCGTCGGACGTGTGGATTTACTGGCGGATTATCCTGCCCATGATCAAGCCGGCCATGGCTACGATGGCGATTTTGACGTTTCAGGCCACCTGGAACAACACGGATGTTTCGACTCTGTATATCAATAGCGAGAGCCTGAAAACGTTCGCTTTCTACCTGACCACCTTGACGACGACGACCTCCGGGGCCAATGCGGTGGCGGGTCAAGGCATGGCGGCGGCCGCTTCCTTGATCATGTTCTTGCCCAATTTAATTATCTTCATATTCTTACAGAGCCAGGTGATGAGTACCATGTCTCATTCGGGTCTCAAAGGATGAAAAAGCTACTTCTGATCACCCTTTTTGCCGCGATAGTGGCCCTGACAGCCAGCACCGCCAGCGCTAACTCTCCCTATACGACGTGGGCTTGGGGGCCGAGGGGACATCTTGTGATGACGCAAGATGCCTATACGCCTTTTGCGGAGATTGATTTGCCCATCGCCGGGGCTGAGGATATGTTCATTACCCCGGACGGGCTTATTTACGTGGCGGACACGGGCAACGGCCGCATCATCAAGCTAGACAACTTCAACGTGGTCGCCTCCTACGGGGAAGGAGTTTTGCAAGGGCCGACCGGAGTCTTCGTGGATGGGGATGGGGTCATCTACGCGGCCGATGCCAGGCAAGATACCATCTTTATCCTGGACGCCAACGGCAATGTGGTCAACCAATTCGGGCGGCCGAGCGAGCCGTTGTTTGGTCGGAACAAGGAATTTCTACCCCGCAAGATCGCGATAGACGCCCGCCAGAATCTATACATCATCAGCGAAGGCTCGGTCAACGGTATCGTCCAGATGAATACCAACGGCAATTTCATTGGCTACTTCGGGGCAAATTCGGCCACCATGTCGCTCAAGATGATTTTGCAGAGGTTGTTCCTGACCAAAGAGCAGCTAGACCAGTTCATTAAGAATGAGGCGGCCTCTCCCTCCAATCTAGCTATCGATCACCAATCGCTGATTTATACGATCACGGCCGGCGCCGCTTGGAACAAAAGCATCCGGCAGTTTACCGTTTCCGGCAAAAACATCCTCCCCGATACGTTTGGGTCAACCACCTTCCGCGATATAGACGTGAGTGAGAATGGTTTGATCTTGACGGTGGACGCCGACGGAGCGATCTACGAATACGACCTGAATGGCACGCTGTTGTTCGTCTTTGTGGCCCACGATTACGGGGATCAACGTCTAGGCACGCTCAGGAATCCCACGGCCATCGAGCGTCACGGGGAATACGTTTACGTGCTGGATAAGGACAAGAATGCCCTCGTCGTCTACGAGACAACGTCCTTTGCCCGGCAAGTGCACGCCGGCATCGGCCGCTACATGGAAGGCTATTACCGGGAAGCCAAGCCATACTTTGAGGACATCCTGGACTTCAACGGCTCTTTTATTATGGCCTACCAGGCCATCGCCGACGCCTACTTCAAGGCAGGCGATTATCCCAACGCCCTGACCGCCTATAAATACGCCGAAGACCGGAACGGCTATTCACAGGCTTTTTGGGAATTACGCAACCTGGTCCTACAGCGTTATCTAAGCCAGGTTATTTTGGGACTGTTTGGTTTTTCGCTGGTCTTTCAAGTTGCCAAACGGTTTGATCGCCGTTACCAATGGTCTGCTCCAACCCGAAAGTGGGTCAAGGACTTGCAGGCGATCAAGCTGATAGATGACTTTGTGTTCATGTTCCGGTTTATCAAGCAACCGGCCGATAGCTTCTATTACATCAAGAAGAACCTGCGGGGCAATTTGCGCTTTGCCCTATTGGTCTACGTCTGGGTCATCGTCGTCAGAGTCTTGTCCCCCTATGTAACCGGTTTCATCTTTAACCCATACACGTACTTAGCGGACATCCGGGTAGAAAACGAGATAGTCTACACCGTTCTGGCGCTCTTCCTCTGGAACGCTGCCAATTACCTGGTTTCCACCATCAGCGACGGCGAAGGCCGCATCCGCGACGTCGTTACTGGCACAGCCTATAGTTTGTTCCCTTACGCCCTGTTTGCCTTACCCATTGCCCTGATCACCAACGTATTGAGCCTTAACGAAATTTTCCTTTATTCCTTCTCTCTCAACTTGATGTGGCTGTGGTTGGGGATCATGCTGTTTATCATGGTGAAGGAGATTCACAACTATACATTTTCCGAGACAGTCAGAAACGTCCTGATGACGTTGTTCACGATGGCCTTATTTGTCCTGACCGGATACATCCTCTACGTCTTATTTAACCAACTGTTTGACTTTGTCTCGGCTATCCTTCAGGAGTTGAGGTTACGTGGCTAAGATACAACGCCTTTTGCCAACCTTTATCGCTGCCGGTCTGCTTTGGGGATTCGGAGTAAGCTCGCTGGCTACCCGTGTGTTGGGCGCTGAATACCCGGCCCGGCCGCCCACGCTGCCCCCTACCAGCGCGACCGGCCGGTACCACCTTCAAGATACGCCAGGTACTTTCGAGCTGGTCGGGGAGAACACCGATTTTCAGCTATACGTGGACAAAGCCACCTTAGCCTTTAGAGTGGTGGACAGGCGCAGTGGGTACGTCTGGCATTCCAACCTGGAAGAAGTGACGGACGAGGATAAGCTAAACCGGACGTGGACCGCCTTTGCCCGTAGTGGGATCAGCATTGACTACCTGGATCAAAAAGCAGCCAGTGAACGCGCCTCGATCACCAACGCCGACCATACCATTGACTTTCGACCCACCCACCAGGGCTTTGCGGCTGCGGTCAAGTTCATAGAACCCTCCATCACCCTGCTGGTAGCGGTTACCCTGGAGCCGAACGGCGTCCGCGTCGAAGTGCCGTTCGCTTCCATCCAGGAAGAAGACTCGGAGTTCAAGCTGGGTCTGCTGTACGTTTATCCCTTCCTGGGCGCGACCAAAGCCGACAGCATTCCCGGTTATATGTTTATTCCCGACGGGTCGGGCAGTTTGATACCCTTCGCGGCCGAAACGAAGGCCCAGAATATGTTTTACGGCCGCTATTACGGCGCGGACTTAGGCATGATCACCACCCTGCCCTTTGACGCAACGATAAACCGCCCCTATAAACTCTCCATTCCGGTTATGGGCATGGCCCATGGCCAAAAGCAGCACGCCTTCATCGCCATTGTCGAAAAGGGCGCGGCTTACGGGGAAATTCACGCTCATCCGGCCGGCGTGACTACCCAATTCAACTTTCTGTACAACGCCTTCGTCTATAACCAGAGCTACTTCCAGGCCACCAACCGCTCCGGGGCCGGCGTGACGACCTTACAGCCCAACACCAATGCCTTTGACGTGACTATCCATTATCGCTTCCTGACGGGCGACGACGGGGATTACGTCGGGATGGCCCGCAGCTACCAGCAGTATTTGGTTGAGAAAGGGGTGTTGCGCCAGATTGCCGAACCCGACGATGACATGGGGATCAGGCTGGAATTTCTGGGCGGCGAGAAAGAAAAGGTCTTGTTTTGGCATCGCTCTATTCCGATGACAACCGTCGAGCAAATGCGAACTATTCTCCACGATTTGGCTATCCCCAACCCGGAAGTGATTTACTATGGCTGGCAACCCCTGGGCGCGTCCACCATGCCGCCCCACTCCTTGAAATTGGAGCGTAAGTTGGGGAACATGGAGCAGTTGGCTGCGTTGGTAGAGGAAGTTACGGCCGGTGGCGGCCGTTTCTACCTGTACCTCGACCCACAAGCAGCCCTGTGGGACGAAGGGGGCTATTCCACTCGCCACGACCTGGCGATGTCTATTACGAATTTCAATCTGGTGGGCTTCAACCGCAACAAAGTGAATTACTACCTGAATTGGGAGGCTGTCAGCAACCGTTATTCCTCTCTGAGCGCGGACGTTTTTAGCGAACTGCAAGCGGGCCTGGCCTTAGACAGTATTGGTTCGACGCTGTATAGTGATTTCAAGCGCAATAACTTTCTGAATCGAGAAGACGCTATTCGGAGTTATCAAGAATTGTTGGCCGAAAGTGGTGGGGCCACCGCCTTTTACACGCCAAATGACTACGTCTTCGGTTCCATACAAGCCTATTATGACATTCCTTTGACCAACAGTGGCTACCTGTACACCACCGAGGCTGTGCCGTTTTTGCAGATTGTTCTGGCCGGCTACGTTCCCTATTACGGAACCGCCTTAAACTTCTCATCCGATTTGCGGGAAGATTTGCTGCGGCACGTTGATTTTGGAGCCTATCCGTCCTATTTTCTCAGCGAAGAAGTCACGGCCGAAATTCTCAACACCCGTTCCAACTGGATTTATTCTTCGTCCTACAACCAGTGGGGGCAGGAAATAAAAGACACCTATCAATGGCTGAACAATCTGCTGCGGCCGGTAAAAGGAGCGCGTATTGTCGGCCGCCAAACGCTGGCCGCCGGGGTCATGGCCACCACCTACAGCAACGGCCAACAAATCATTGTCAATTTTAACGATACGCCCTTCTCTGACGGCGATGGGGTCGTCAACAGCCAAGACGCCATTATCAGGGAGGTGTTGCCATGAATTTACCCAGACCCTTCCGCCGCAGAGAAATGAGATACAGGACAAGAGAAGCCGTTTACGGTTATTCTTTTGTCTTGATTTGGATTGTAGGCTTTGCGATTTTTACGTTACTGCCGCTGGCGCAAACCCTATTCTACAGCGTGAACCAGGTTACAGTGGCCGCCACCGGCATTAACCTGGAGTTTGTTCGGTGGCAAAATTACACCAGGGCCTTATTCACCGACCCAACCTTTGTGGAGTTAATAATCGGCTACGCGATAGAGACGTTGGTTTCCATACCCATCATCTTAATCTTCTCGTTGATCATCGCTTTGTTCTTGAATCTGAAATTCAGATTTAAGGGACTATTCAGAACCATCTTCTTTCTGCCGGTGGTGATCACCAGTGGGCCGGTCATTCAGGAATTGGTGGCGCAAGGAGCTACCACCGTACCAGGGCTGGCTATCTCCGGCACCGTGACGGAGTTCCTGGCGGAGCTGCCGCGCTATTTACGAAATCCAGTGGAGTACCTGCTCACTTCGTTTATCCTGATCCTGTGGTTTTCCGGTGTCCAAATCCTCATTTACTTGTCCAGTTTGCAGAAAATTGATAAGAGCATTTACGAAGCGGCCGCCATTGACGGAGCCTCAGCCTGGGAATCCTTCTGGAAAATTACCCTACCCTCCCTATCCACGACCACCATTATCGTGGCGGTGTATACCATCATTACCCTATCCCATTTTTCGGAAAACAAGGTTATCAAGTACATCTACAGCCAGACCTATGCCGTCGGGGGTGGCATTGGGTATTCCAGTGCGATGTCGTTTTTGTATTTCTTTGTGCTGGTTTTGCTCCTGGCAATCATCTATCTGCTCCTGAACTACCGGGCTAAGAAGCAATTCGGATAAGAGGCATAGCCTATGAACAGCTTGAAACGAGAGCACTTGCGGAGTCTTCTCCTGGGCAGTCGCACCAACTATGGCCTGGTGTTTAACATCTTGCTCTATACCCTGTTAATTGCCATTGGCTTCGTCTATCTTTATCCACTGCTGTTCATGTTTGTAACCAGCCTGAAAAGCCCGGAGGATTTATTGAATCCGATGGTGCAATGGGTTCCGACCGAGTTCTATGCTGGCAATTA